>DATAES010000261.1:0-16828 GCA_036257895.1 Acidimicrobiales bacterium | reverse complement strand
CCAGAAGCCGTACTCCGAACCGTGCAGCGGGCTGATCTCGAAGAATCGGCCGGTGAAGTTCTGCAGACCGTCCGTGCCGCCGAGCGTCGACGTGAACCGCACCGAACGCACGGTGAGCCGCACGATCTCGCTCGCCGCGATGGTCACGATCGCCAGGTAGTCCGCGCGCAGCCGCAGGGTCGGGAAACCCAACAGCAGCGCGAGGATCACGGAAGCAAAGAGTCCGAGGAACACGCCTGTCCAGAACGACAAGCCGTAGGTGGTGACGGCGACCGCCAGGCCGTATGCACCCGCTGCCGCGAACGCGGCCTGCCCGAAGTTCAACAGACCCGTGTAGCCGAACTGGATGTTGAGCCCGATGGCGGCGAGTGCGGTGTAGATGGCTGCCGGACCCAAGGCCGCCTCTCCACCGTTTCGGAAGATCGAGTCCCAGTCCACGTCGCTATCCCACCCGTTCCGCTCGTCCGAGGATGCCTTGCGGACGCACGAGCAGCACGAGGATCAACACGAAGAGCGCGCCGACGTTCTTCAACTCGGTCGGAAGCCATACCGTCGAGACGTTCACGAACAGACCGACCACGAATCCTCCGATGAGTGCGCCATAAGCCGCGCCGAGGCCTCCCAACGTGATGGCTGCGAACAGGAGCAGCAGGATCGACGAACCCTCTTCGAAGTTCACGTCCTGGCTGACCGAGAAGAGGATGCCGCCCAACGCGGCGAGGCCGGCGCCGAACATCCACACGAGACGAATGACCGCGTCGACGTTGATCCCCGACGATGCGGCGAGGTCCGGGTTGTCAGAGATGGCCCGCATCGCCTTACCCGTGCGCGTCCGCTGCAGCGCAACGGCCACGATGATCAGGACGACGAGGCTGATCATGGTGCTGGCGAACTTCTTCGGCGCCAGATCGACGGAGCCGATCGACCACGCGGGCTGCGCGTGGTAGTCGGTGTACGGCCTGGTGATACCGCCGAACGTGTACAAGTACAGGTTGAGCATCGCCAGCGCGAGCCCGATCGAGATGACCATCTGCGCAATGTGGCCCGTGCCGCGACGGCGCAGCGGACCCCAGAACCCCGCGTCGAGCAACCAACCGAACCCGCCGACGACGATGACCGCTGCGGGCGCAGCAACGAGTAGCGGCCAGCCGAAGTTCTGGTTGAAGTAGTACGCGACGATCGCGCCGAGCGTCACGAGCTCGCCATGGGCAAAGTTCACGAGTTGGGTCGTGCCATAGATCAACGAGAGGCCGACCGAGCACATCGCGATGATGAGGCCGAAGTTGGTCCCGTCCACGATCGCTTGCAGGAAAGCGTCGAACTTGCCCGTGGTCGAACGAGTCGCCGCGTTGAGATCGAACAACAGGACTCGTGACTGGCCGGGTCCGAGCCGGAACTTCAACGTCGCAGCACTCTCGGGAAGCTTCACGCCCTTCGGCAGTGTGCTCGTGTCCAGTGTGGCGACGTAGTCACCTTCTCCGGTGGGGATCTCGATGAGGAACTTGCCGTCCTCGTCCGTGACCGTGGAGCCCGCCAGTTCGCCGTTGTCCTTCGCGACGGTGATCTTGACGTCCTTGACCGGCTCGTCGTCCTTCGAGTCGGACGTGCCCTTGCGATCGACGAGCGTGCCACGAACCGACGTGCCACCACCGGTGGTCGACGGACCCGAGGACTCGGTACTCGAGGTCTGCGCATCAGACGAGGTGGGAGTCGTCGCCGGCGTCTGGCCGTACGCGGGTGACGCGAACAACTGCAGCACGCCGAAGCAAACGGCGAGCAGTATCAGCGTGCACAGTCGTCGTTTCGTCAGTGCAACATTCCTTGCACCCCCCACGAGGCTCGGACTCTAGAAGACTCGGTCACCGGGTGTGGCGAGGTCGCTCACGAACAAGGGGAGTGCTTGCGCTTGTCCGTCAGGACTGTCCGGGTGCGGCACACCGAGCACGAGCGCTTCGGAGAGGTGTTCACCTATCTGTCGCGGCGCGAGGTTGATGCAGGCGACGACGAACTTGCCGACCAGATCGGACTCGTCGACCAGTGCGAACTGCGCGACGGACTGCCGGCGCCCGAGAGGTCCGAGGTCGAGCGCCACGAGCCGCGACGGCGCATTGGTACCGGGCGCGATGGGCGCGGATCTGACGAGCGCGACGCGCATGTCGACGTTCTGGAACTTGCCGAACGTGATCGTCGGCTTCGGTTCGACCTCGGTCATGATTCCCCGGGGGCTGCGCCCCCGGACCCCATCGGCGTCCGGCACCCTGGCGGTCGCTCGGCCGCCATGCCCTCGCTCTGCTCGGTCATGACGTGAGACCGAGTTCGACCACCAACTCGTCGATGGGAGCGACGACGCCCGTGAAGAACGGTCCGAACTCGGCGTAGGTCGCCGAGGCCTCGTCGAAGCGCATGGTGTAGACGACGTCCTTCAGGTCGTCAGGACGCTCTGCGAACAACGTCACCCCCCACTCCCAGTCGTCGAGCCCGGTCGATCCGGTGATCAACTGCAGCACTCGTCCGGCGAAGGTCCGTCCCGTCTTGCCATGACCGCGCATCAACTGCTCGCGCTCGGCGTACGGCAGCGTGTACCAGTTCTGTCCGACGTTGCGACGTTTCGACATCGGGTAGAAGCACCAGGCCCGCTTGCCCTCGGGAGGTAGTTGCGGGTACCGCCGCAACTGCTTCAACTCCTCCGGAACGCCCTTCGCGTACTCGGAGACCTCCGTCAGGGACACGTATGAATCGACCAGGTCGAGCCCTGCCGAAGTGAGCTGGCTCTGCAGCTGTCGCAGTCGCCAGAGGTCGGGCCCGAGCGCCATGAAGCCGAGGTCCGCCTTGTGGCCCAGGATCCCGACCGTGATCACCTGGTGGTCGTCTGCCTGACACGCCTTCACGGCGGCAATGATCGCCTCCGGGTCGATGAACGGCGTCGGCCTGCAGAACAGATGGAGGACACACCAGCCGGATGACGGCGTCAGCGGTTCTTGCACTGCTTGATCCTAAGAGCCGTTCTTGGAGCCGTTTCCCTCGACGGGCGGTGGTGGTGGCGGCGGCAGGAAGGTCGGGACCCCAGCTGGGGGCGGTGGCGGAGAAGGCGGCTGTGTCGGTGGCGGAGGTGGAACGGCCGACGGGGGAGGTGGCGGTGGCGGCGGCGACCCCGCGGGCGGTGAAGGCGCGGGCGGTGGCGGAGGCGCAGCCACGGTGCGCACCGGTTGGGGCGGTGGTGCGATCGCGGCGGGTTCGACCGGATGGAAGCCGTTGAACACTGGCAACGCGACCTCGACGCGCGTCGTCCCGCGCATGGCCAGTACCACTGCTGCGTGGTACTCCTCCAACCGCTGCGCCGCACCGGGCTCGTGGTAGCTCCGTCCGTCGAGTTGCAGACCAACTCGTCCTTCGATGATCGCGATGATCTCGTCACCGGTGATCGTCTTGTATGTCTCGAGCGCGTGGGCCACCGCCAGGACGTGCACACGGTTCTCGTCGAGCAAGTCGTGCGCTTTCGCGAGCAGTTCCTTCAGCTTGGCATCGATGTCGCGACCGAAGGCGGTCTCGAGGAACTGACGATCGACGCCGTCTTCAACGATGACAGACGGCCTGCGTCCGATGTACCCGAGGCTCGCACCCATCGAAGCGGTGTTGTTGCCCATGCCACGGAAGCCGAACATCTCCATGACGATCAGCGTCGACGCGCGGAGGTCACCGGCGACGCCGGCCGAGTTGTCTCCCTCGAAGAAGAGGCGCTCGCCCGCGAGCGATGCGAGGAACGTCATCACCTCGAGCTCGAGCTCGGAACGCCACGACGAGAACTGGTCCTCGAGCGGCACCGGAGCGACGAATCCTCCCACGCTGCCGCGCCGCTCGATCGTGGCGACGTCGATGGCTTCGCGCTTCTTCAGCCGGTACATCGCGACTGCGTGGCAGGCCTCGTGCACCGCGACCGCATGACCTTCCCAGTCGGAGTACTTCCACTCGTCAGCAGGGCCGTGTGTCTTCAAGTGCCGCGCCCGGATCACGTCCTGGAACGTCACGACGTCGCGGTCCTCACGGAGCGCGACGACGAGCGCTTCGTTCACGATGTCCTTGATCGACGCGCCCGTCCCGCGGGGGCTGATGATCGCAAGCTTGCGTACCTGCTCCTCTGTCAGGTTGTGCGTGATCTTGTCGAGGTAGCCCTGGAACGTCCGCTGGCGGCCATCCGTCGACGGGTAACCGACTTCGTAGATGCGGTCGATGCGGCCGGGCCGCAGCATCGCCGGATCGAGGACGTCGGGCAGGTTGGTCGCCATGATCACGAGGATGCGGTACTTGGGCGGCGGCTTCGGCCGCATGCCCAGCGCGCGGCGCAGGTAGCGGTTGAAGATGCCGCGGGGCTTCTTCAGGCCGGAGAGCTCGGTCAGCAGCGCCTGCAGCGTCCCCATGCCGCCCCCGCCGCCGTTCGGCATCATGACGAATCCACGGCGGCCGCCGTCGTCGGCCGACGGCAGGCCTTCGAGCTCGGCCCGCAGCAACTCGGTGGTCACCGACGACGACGCGTAGCTGATGCCGTTGCAACCGTGGTTGAACACTGATGTACCGGCCGGATGCTGTTGCGCGCCCGCGACCGCACCACCGCGATTGCCGAGGGTGTCGGCTTCGTCGAAGAAGACGATCACGCCGCCGTAGCGCAGTGCGAGCTTGCGGAGCTTGCGGAACAGGCGCTTGACCTTCAGCACGCCGATCCCGAAGAACATGTTGATGAACGCACCGGGGTCGACGAATACGAACGGCCGGCCCGTCTCGCCGGCGACGGCTTCCGCCATCAACGTCTTGCCGGTACCAGGCGGTCCCCACAACAGGATCCCGCTGGGCACGTAACCACCCCGGTCCTCGATCGCCTCCGGGTTCTCGAGGAACACCATGTTCTCCTTGACCCGGTCGAGCACCGGGTCCTGACCCCACACGTCGCTGAATCGTGTCTCGATGTCATCGGGGTAGTAGGTGTCGATCCCGCCGCGGGACAGCAGCCAGAAGATGCCGACGAAGATCAGCAGGTTCATGCTGAGCAGCAGCACGAGCTGGAAGATCAGCGGAAGGCCCTGCGCGGTGCCGAGGGCGGCGTCGATCGTCGAACGAGGCAGTTCGAACAGCGCGTCGATCGGCGACTCGTTCCAGCGCCATCCGAACAGCACGCCGATCAGCCCGATGACGAGAACGACCTTGAAGAAGCGTGCTGTGCGGTAGCGCGTCCACGGGTTGAACCGCTCGACGTAACGGTTCCAGCCGCCGAACACACTGTCCGCCCAGAAGTGGTGCCACGTCGCCGAGTGCTCCGACAGCAAGTAGTGGACCTGGCGGAGCACCTCGAGCCCGAACAGCACTTCGAGCCAGGGCACATCGAGCAGCACGTTGCGGATCGCATCGTGCATCGACATCAAGGGGTTGCCGCTGGCCTCGTCGTAGACGAGCAGGCCGAAGATCAACAGGATCAGTCCGAGGAACTTGATGCGATCCCACAACGGCAGCGGCTTGCGCGTCGCCGGTGGAGGCGTCTCCTGGGGCACGTGCATGTGCGGTTGCTGCGATGGGTCCGGCCACGCCGAGGGTGGCGCGACGAGATCGCTCATGATCCCGCCATCCGCGTCCGGCTCGCTGGCGCTCGCACGGCCGCCATTCTCTCGCTTCGCTCGATCATGACGTCTCCCGAAGGGTCACGATCATGACGTCCCCCGAAGGGTCAGAGAATCGAAGATCGATTCGATCTCCTGCGAGTGGGCGTCGAAGCAGGACGCCGTGCACTTGATCGTCACGCGGTAGAGACGGTGGATGGCGGGATCGAACATCGCCAGCTGCTCCAGCCGGACCGGCGAATCACCGGTGCTCTGCACGGTCGTCTGGAGCCCCCAGTGGCCGGACGACATGGTCACTTCGTCGTCCCGGAGGACATCGACCGTCGGTGTCACGGTCTGACCGGTGCTCGGATCGGTGGTCCGGCCCGTCGCCAGATCACGCAGCAGCTGCAGCGACGGCGCTGTCGACAGCTGGGCAGGGTCGATGGGAAAGACTTCGACCACTCCAATCGGCTCGTCGGGTGCCGGTGCGCTGTCCTCGAAGTGGGACCGAAGCGGCTCCGCGGCGCTGTCGATACCGACTCGCCACGCCTCGGCTACCGCGAGTTGGCCATCGGGTTTCACGTCGCCGGCTTGGAGGTCGACGGTCTGCCAGTCCGTGGGGATCTTGAGGTACAGGCCCGCCTTGGCGTTGGACACGTAGTTGGCGTCCGGTCCGCTGCATGCGGCCAGCACGAGGACCGCGACGAGCAGGGCAACACCGCCGAGGACCCGCTTCCGGGACATACGCGATTCTCCCACCGTGTGGCGGACTTGGCGACGAAAACTCACACGTCGGCCGGGGCGTAGACGTTCAGCCGGCCCGGCCGAGCGAAGCCAGCCAGGGTCATCCCCGCGGTACGGGCGGCCGCGACGGCGAGACTCGACGGTGCGCTGACCGCCACCAGCGCGCCGAACCCTGCCGCCCAAGCTTTCTGCACCAGCTCGAAACTGGCACGACCGCTGACCCACAGGCCGAGCTCGGCTGCCGGGAGCTGTCCGTCGAGCAGCAGGCGGCCGACCACCTTGTCGACCGCGTTGTGGCGGCCTATGTCCTCACGCACGAAGACCGGCTCGCCGGTCCGGTCGAAGGCGGCGGCAGCGTGCACCCCACCGGTGGCTTCGAACAACTTCTGGCCGGCGCGCAGTCGCCCGGGCATCGATGCCAGTACCTCGAGCGGAAACGGAGCGACACCCTCGAGGGGCGCCAGTCGTTCCTGCAGGTCCGCGATCGACACCGACCCGCACAGACCGCATGACGAGGTCGTCGCCGTCAGCCGAGGCCGAGGAACAGGGGCTCGTCCACCGGTCTCGACCGTGACGACGTTGAACTCCGCATCAGCGCCCGTGCGGTCGTCACTGCAGTAGCGACAGCGCAGGACCGGAGCCCCGTCGAGCAATCCGTCGGTGAAGCAGAAGCCGACGGCGAGTTCGAAGTCGTCGCCGGGCGTGCGCATGGTGGTCGTCACCAGATTGCCGTCGAGGCGGATCTCGAGCGGTTCCTCGACGATCAGATCGTCCGGCTGCCGGCGGGGCGGGCCGTCGCCCTGCACCCGATGGACGAGCACGCGCTCGGTGCGGCCACGACCCATGGCCGCAGGCTACGGACCTTCGCCGCCCCGAGCGCGCCCTCGGAAACATTGCATGTCCCCGGCCCACATCACCCGTTCTGGCGTCAACCAGTGCGCATATGCGCACCCATCGACGCCAGAACGAAGGGGATCCTGCGAAGAGCCACCGCCGGGACGCGAACCGGCCGGCCCCGAAGGGCCGGCCGGTGCAGGAAGCTCAGCGGTAGAAGCTGAGACTCAGAAGTCCTCCATGCCGCCGCCGGGCATCGCCGGAGCCTTGTCTTCCGGCTTGTCGGCGATGACGGCCTCGGTGGTGAGGAACAGCGCTGCGATCGACGCCGCGTTCTGCAGCGCGGACCGCGTCACCTTCGTGGCGTCGGGAACACCGGCCTTCAGCAGGTCCTCGTAGTCGCCGGTGGCGGCGTTGAGCCCGTTCGGGCCGTCGAGGTTCTTCACCTTCTCGACGACGACGCCGCCTTCGAGACCGGCGTTGACCGCGATCTGCTTGAGGGGCTCCTCGACCGCCTTGGCGACGATCTTGGCGCCGGTCGACTCGTCACCGTCCAGCTTCTCGGCGGCCGTCAGGATCGACGTCTGTGAACGGAGCAGCGCGACACCGCCACCAGGGACGATGCCCTCTTCGACTGCGGCCTTCGTGGTGGAGACCGCGTCTTCGATGCGGTGCTTCTTCTCCTTCAACTCGACCTCGGTGGCGGCACCGACCTTGAGTACCGCGACACCGCCCGACAGCTTGGCCAACCGCTCTTGCAGCTTCTCGCGGTCGTAGTCGGAGTCGGTGTTGTCGATCTCGTTCTTGATCTGCTGGATGCGGCCCTTGATCTCGTCCTCGCTGCCGGCACCCTCGACGATCGTCGTCTCGTCCTTGTCTACGACGACCTTGCGGGCACGACCGAGCAGGTCGAGCGTGGTGTTCTCGAGCTTGAGGCCGACCTCTTCGGTGATGACCTGACCACCGGTGAGGATGGCGATGTCCTGCAGCATGGCCTTGCGCCGCTCGCCGAAGCCCGGGGCCTTGACGGCGACCGACTTGAACGTGCCGCGGATCTTGTTGACGACGAGCGTGGCGAGCGCCTCGCCCTCGACGTCCTCGGCGATGATCACGAGCGGCTTGCCGGACTGCATGATCTTCTCGAGCACGGGCAGCAGGTCACGCACGGCTGAGATCTTCGAGCCGACGATCAGCACGTACGGGTCGTCGAGTACGCCCTCCATACGATCCGGGTCAGTGACGAAGTACGGAGAGATGTAGCCCTTGTCGAACCGCATGCCCTCGGTGAACTCGAGCTCCATGCCCATCGTGTTCGACTCTTCGACGGTGATCACACCGTCCTTGCCGACCTTGTCGATCGCAGCAGCGATGAGCTCGCCGATCGCGAGGTCGTTGTTGGCCGAGATCGATGCGACCTGTGCGATCTGATCCTTCGACTCGACGTCCTTCGACAGCGTCGACAGGTTGGCGACCGCAGCCTCGACCGCAGCCTCGATGCCCTTCTTCAATGACATGGGGTTGGCGCCCGCAGCCACGTTGCGCAGCCCCTCGTGCACCATCGCCCAGGCGAGAACCGTGGCGGTCGTGGTCCCGTCGCCGGCCACGTCGTCGGTCTTCTTCGCGACCTCCTTCACGAGCTCGGCGCCGATCTTCTCGTACGGGTCCTCGAGCTCGACCTCCTTGGCCACCGAGACGCCGTCCTTGGTGATCGTGGGGGCACCCCACTTCTTCTCCAGCACGACGTTGCGGCCCTTCGGCCCGAGCGTGACGCGTACAGCGTCGGCCAGCTTGTTCATGCCGGCCTCGAGGGAGCGGCGGGCTTCCTCGTCGAACGCGATGATCTTCGGCATCGATCCCTCCGTGGGGTTCTTCTGGTGACTTGTGTCGGGAGTTCCTGGCACTCTCGATTCGAGACTGCTAAATCCAACCACGCCGGAGCCGCTTTAGCAACCGCACAGGGTGAGTGCTAAAGACTGCCTGCACATGCGGGTGGTCGTCATCGGGGCCGGAGTCGGCGGATTGGGCACGGCGCTGGCGCTTTCCCGCCAGGGCCACGAGGTCGTGGTGACGGAACGGGACCGCACGCCCCTGCCAGGCGACCCCGACGAAGCCTTTGCTTGGGACCGGCGCGGAGCGCCTCAGGTGCGCCATTCCCACGCCATGCTCGCCCGCCTGCGGAATCTCGTCCGGGACCGCTTCCCCGACGTCCTCGACGCCCTGTACGCCGCCGGCGCCACCGACTGGCCCCTGACCGTCCGGCTGCCGGACACGATCGACGATCCCTCCCCCAAGCCCGGCGACGAGGACCTCGTGATGCTCGCCTGCCGGCGGACGACCTTCGAGTGGGTGCTGCGCCGGACGGTGCTGGCCGCGCCCCACGTCTCCCTCCACGACGGCGTCGTCGTGCACGGTCTCTTGGGCCGCGACGGCACCGTGACGGGCGTGCACGCGACAGTCGACGGGGCGCCACACACGTTCGACGCCGACCTCGTCGTCGCCGCCAACGGCCGCCGAGGCGACGTGCCCGCGTGGCTCGCGGACGTCGATGTGCACATCGACGAGATCGTCGAGGACACGGGGATCGTGTACCTGTCGCGCTTCTACCGCCTTCGCGAAGGAGCCGAAGTCCCATCCGACGCTGGACCGATCGGCGGCGACCTCGGCTACCTCAAGTACGCGACCTTCATCGGGGACAACCGCACGTTCTCGGTCACCTTCGCCACCCCAGTCGACGACGACGAGCTTCGTGCTCGCCTACTCGATCCGGTCACGTTCGAGCGGGCCGGACGGCTGTTGCCCGCGACCCGCCCGTGGGTCGACGCGGCACGAGCCGAGCCGATCACGCCGGTGCACATCATGGCCAAGTTGCTGAACCGACTTCGGCGCTTCACCGACGACGACGGCACGCCCCTCGTTCGGGGATTCGCCGCGGTCGGCGATGCACACACCTGCACGAACCCGTTGTACGGGCGCGGGTGCTCGCTGGCCATGGTGCAGGCGACCCTGCTCGGCGACGCGGCCGCACGTCACGAACGCGATCTCGATGCGATTGCCGCGGACTTCGAGCGCGCCTCGTCGCAGGAGATCGAGCCGTGGTACCACGCGGCCGTGATGGCCGATCGTGACAACCGCGCCGCGACGGCCAGCATCGACGCGGACGAATCCGATCCGCGTGCATTCATGCGCGCGGTGATGCGCGACGGACTCGCGCCTGCGATGCGGACCGATCAGGCCGTGTTGCGCGCGTTCCTGCGCACGTTCAACTTGCTGACCTCGCCCGACGCGCTCATGCGAGACGGTGACGTCGTCGCCAAGGTGCTGGCCGCATACAACGATCGCGAGAACCGCCCGCCAGAGCCTCAGCTCGGGCCAGCCTCCCGCGAGGAATTGCTGGCCGCGCTGTGACGCAATGATTCAGCCGCCAGCGACAGCCGGGATGATCGAGACCGTCGCACCGTCCGGAACCTTGGTGTCGAGTCCGTCGAGAAAGCGGACGTCGTCATCGGCGACGAACACGTTGACGAAGCGCCGAAGGCCGCTCTCGTCCAACAACCGGTCGGCGAACCCCGGGTGGGCGGACTCGAGGCTGTTGATCACCTCGCCGACCGTCGCCCCCTCGACTTCGACCTCGGACTTGCCGCCGGTCAGGGTGCGCAGGGTGGTCGGCACACGAACCTTCACACTCATCGACGCTCACCCCCGGACCCCATCACCCATAGCGGTCGCTCGCTCATGACGGCACGATAACCCCGCGGCGATGAGTCGCATTCCGACTGGTGAGTAACGTGCCAGCGTGCGATCGGTGCCTCCGGTCCTTCCTGCATACGACCATCGCTGCTTCGACCCCCGTGCGTTGCTCGCCGCCAAGCGCGACCACGTCGTGTCGGTGTGCTTGCCCGCGCGCAACGAGGCATCGACGGTCGGCGCCATCGTCCGGTCGGTCAAGGACCGACTCGTCGACGACTGCGGCCTCGTCGACGAGATCATCGTCGTCGACGACCATTCGACCGACGCGACCGCCGAAGTCGCAGCCCGCTCCGGCGCACGCGTCGTCGCCGCCGCCGACTTGATGCCCGAGCACGGTGACGGACACGGCAAGGGTGCAGCGATGTGGAAGTCGCTCGCCGAGGCCGAGGGCGATCTCATCGTCTGGTGCGACGCCGACGTCATCGACTTCGAACCACATTTCGTGACCGGCCTGCTCGGACCGCTGCTGACCCAGCCGGACACGGGCTTCGTGAAGGGGTACTACGAGCGCCCGGCGCCCGAGTCCCGCGATCGTGGCGGACGGGTCACCGAACTCGTGGCTCGTCCCATGCTGGCGCTGCTGTTCCCGCACTTGAGCTCGGTGATCCAGCCCCTGGCGGGCGAGTACGCCGGACGGCGCAGCCTGCTCGAGCGTCTCCCGTTCGTGGAGGGCTACGGCGTGGACATCGCGCTGCTGATCGACATCGCGGACCGATTCGGTACCGAGGTGATCGCCCAGGTCGACCTCGGCACCCGCATCCACCGCAACCGGCCGCTCGACGAACTGTCGCCCCAGGCCACTGCCGTCATCCAGACGATGCTGTCCCGGGCCGGCCACCCCGTCCCGACGACGACGCTGTACCGCCCCGCCCTCGAGCCGATCGAACTCGAAATGGTCGAACGCCCGCCCCTCGCCACGATCACCGCTCGGACGGGCGTGCGCCGGGGCGCGTGATCCCCCCTCAGGGGCCACGGGAGAGGCAATCAGGCAAAAAATCTAGGCCGAATGACTCAAGTACCGGGCTGCTGCATCCGATACTCAACGGACGAACAACGGGATCAAGGGAGCATCAATGAGTGCAGCCCAATCGAACCAACCGGACCACGGTCAGCGTCCGGCCAGCCGCACTTCGACGCATCGCCTTGCGGAGCTGGTGGCCAGCTTGGCGGACTGCTCGCTCGAGCAGGCCGTCGCGGCGGTCGAAGCTGTCCAGAACGACGAGCCCGTGGACTCGGACGCGGCGCTGGAAGTCGTGGCACGCGCCATGAGCGCCATCCGTCTCGTCGACCTGCGTGACAAGGTCGACCTGCGCGACACCGCAGAGCAGCACACGCCGATCTCCTGAGCGCCTGACGCCCGATCTCGACGCCGCAGTAGCCTGCTCGGCGTGGCTGACGTCGAGCGTCCATCCACACCCCTGTGGTGGTACGCGATCGTCGCGATCGCGGTCGTGCTCGCCGTACTGTGGTTGATCTCCGCCGTCGTCGGCTTCCTACTGGGCCTGCTCAGGCTTGCGGTGATCGTGATCCTCGCGATCGCGCTCGTGGGCTGGATCGTCGGCAAGAAGGCGAGCGGCGGCCGTCCCCCTCGCTAGAGCTTCTCGAGGTGGTCGCGGAGCACCTGTTCGACGCACGCGGCGGTTTGACGCCGAGCCCGGTCCTCGCCGAAGCGTTCGACCAATGACACGGCCTGCACGCGAGCACCGGCGTCGTCGTAGACCTCGCCTGCGACGACGAGCACGGGCACGCCTGCAGCCGCAGCCCGCTCCGCCACCCCACCCACCACCTTGCCGTCGAACGATTGCGCGTCGACGAAGCCTTCGCCGGTGACGATGAGATCAGCGCCTTCGAGCGCATCGTCGAGCCCGACTTCGTCAGCAACGAGATCGAACCCGTCCACCAACGAGCCGCCCACTGCGGCGAGTGCGCCGGCGAGGCCGCCTGCGGCACCCGAACCCTCGAGCTCACGAACGTCGACACCGTGCTCGTCCAGATACACCTGAGCGAGACGTTCGAGGCGGCGTCGCAACAACGCGATCTGCGCGGACGAGGCTCCCTTCTGTTCCGCGAACAGGTCAGCTGCGTCCACGAACTTCGTGCGGACATCGCACGCGACCTGTAACTCGATCGCGCGCATGCGTTGCAATGGATAGATGGCCCGCAGTGCGCCCAGGCCTCCGTCGGTGGTGGCCGAGCCGCCGACACCGACGATGATTCGCCGAGCACCTGCATCGAGCGCGGCGGCGATCAACTCCCCGGTGCCGTACGTCGTCGCGGCCACTGCGTCGTTGCCTTGCGGCCCGCCCACGATCTCGAGTCCCGACGCCAGGGCCATCTCGATGACCGCCCGCCGCCCGTCGAGCTGCCAGTTCGCTTCCACCGGATCGCCCAGCGGTCCCGAGACAAGCGTGACGCGGTTGCCACCGCCGAGCACGTCGAGGGTGCCTTCGCCTCCGTCGGCCAACGGCACCTCCTCACAATCCCAGCCGGCGGACTTCGCGGCGGCCGCGATCGCTCGAGCTACGTCCGACGCGCTCGCGGTGCTGCGGAACTTGTCCGGGGCGGCCACGACTCGCACGCCCATTAGTTTGCTCACTCGTGCCCGAACGGCCCGTCGTGATCGTCTCGAACCGGGGTCCACTGTCGTTTCGGCGCGACGAAGACGGCGGTTTGACAGCGCGGCGCGGCGCGGGCGGTCTCGTCTCCGGACTCGCACCGCTGATCGCCGGCACCGACACGGTCTGGCTGGCGGCCCCGATGTCCGACGCCGATCGCGAAGCCGCGGCACGGGACCAGCTCGTGGAAGCGGACGGACTGCGTGTCCGGCTGCTGTCGATCGACGCAGCCGAGTACCGCATGTCGTACGACGTCATCTGCAACGCGACGCTGTGGTTCTGCCTCCATGGTCTCTATGACCTACCGCGCCGGCCGCGCATCGATCGGCATTGGCGCGAGGCGTGGCAGGCCTATCGCGCGGTGAACGATGCCTTCGCCCGCACGGCCGCCGAGATCGCGCCCGAAGACGCGGTGGTGCTCGTACAGGACTACCACCTCGCCCTCGTCGGGCCGCGCCTGCGGGCCCTCCGCCCCGATCTCGCGATCGTCCACTTCACGCACACGCCGTGGTGCGATCCCGACGGTCTCCGGCCCTTGCCGGCTGACGTCGCTCGCGAGCTCGTGAACGGCATCGGCGCCAACGCGGCCTCGACCTTTCACACCCGTCGGTGGGCCGACGCATTCGCGGCGTCGCACCGGACGTTCCTCGGAGAGGCTGCACCACCACGCATCGGCGTCACGCCGCTCGCGTCGGATCCAGAGGATCTCGCGGCGACCGCGTCCTCGGACGCATGCGCGCAACAGCGCGCCTTTCTCGATGAGACCATCGGTGATCGCAAGCTGCTCGTGCGCGTCGACCGCATCGAGCTGTCGAAGAACATCCTCCGTGGGTTCCATGCGTTCGACGAGTTGCTTACCCTGCATCCCGAGTGGCGAGGCAACGTCGTGTTCGGCGCCTTGTTGTACCCGTCGCGCGAAGGCCTGCCCGAATATCTCGCCTACCGGCAGGAAGTCGAGGGTCTGGTCGATCGGCTCAACTCGAAGTGGGCGACGTCCACGTGGACGCCGATCCTCTACGACGCTAGTGACGACTTTCCCCTCTCGATCGCGTCTCTCCAGCGAGCGGACGTGGTGCTCGTGAACCCGATCCGCGATGGGCTGAACCTCGTGGCGAAGGAAGCCGTCCTCGTCGGCGACGCCGCGCTCGTGCTGTCGACGGAGGCGGGCGTGTACGAAGAGCTCGGCGACGAAGGAGTCTTCGCCGTCAATCCGTTCGACGTCGGCGCGACGGCCGACGCGCTGCACCGCGCGCTCGGCATGGACGACGACGAACGGCAGCGCCGACACGACCAACTGCACACGATCGCGATCGCCCGCACCCCGCGCGACTGGTTACAAGAACAGCTCGCATTCAGCCAGTAGTCAGAGGCGCGCCAGCAGGTCACGAGCCCCGGCGGGGCCGTCGACGACGAGATCGACCGCGTCCAGCAACTCGCTCGGTGCTTCTTCGCTGCGCACGCCGACGCGTACCGCGGTGACACCCTCTCGCGCGAGCGCGTCTAGGGCTCGGAACGCAGGCAGGTCTCCGACGTCATCGCCGATGAAGCACACCGCCGCGAGCCCGACCGTGAGATCACGCAGGGCCGTGCCCTTGTCGACCTCGATCGGAGGATGCAACTCGAACGACATGCGCGCCGGCCGCACGGACAACCCCGACCGTTCCGCGAGTTGCTGCGCGAAGGCGTGAACCTCTGCCCGGACCTCCGGATTGCCGCGGAAGTGGAGGGTGAGAGACAAGCCCTTGTGCTCGACTCGCAGCTCCTCGGGGCCGGCGGCGTGTGCGACCTCGAACACCTCGTCGATCACGGGTCGCCAGAGTCCGGCATCCGGATGGTCGACGAACACGCCGTCGCGCACGATTTCGAGTCCGTAGAGACCCGACAGCACGACCGGCGACGGCAACCATGTTCTGAGGAACGAGACGGGACGCCCCGACAGCACGGCCACGACGGCGTATCGGGCGGCGAGGCCCTCGAGCAGCTCAGGAACTCCCTCCAACGGGCGAGCATCCGTGGGCTCGTCGACGATCTCGGCGAGGGTCCCGTCGAAGTCGGTCAGGATCCCCGTCTGCTCGGGCACGGCGCGCAGGGCTTCGAGTTGGTCGTGAACTGGCCCTGACACGATCTCGTCCGTCGGTTCAGCGCACGGTGTTCAGCGCAGGCGAGTCAGTTCGCGGGAGCCGTCGTGGTGCTGCCTGCTCCCGCGCCGCCGGCGACAGGCGCATCCGTACCGATCAGGACGACGACGTTCGCGTCCTTCGGATCGCCCACCTCCGGGGGTGGGGGACTCGGCAACGGTTGCGCGGCCGACGGGTTCAGTCCGAGCTTCGCCGCGATCTGCTGCGCGTCCGCGTCGTAGCCCGGCGTGAAATACACGATGGAGGCCGCGACCGGCGTGCTCGTGGCCGCGTTGGCCGGATCGAGGGTCGTGTAGTTGGCCGCCTTGAGCTGGTCGGCGCCCGACTTGGCGACGCCCGACTTTCCGGATCCATTCAGCACCAACACCTTCACCGTGGCCGGATCGTGCGGTTGCGGAACGGATGGGGGGGTCGTACTCGTCTCGGTGCGTTTCACCGTCGATGTCGTGTTCGCTCCGGCGCTCACCGGTGAGCCTCCGTCACGGAAGCTCTGCGCCAGCAGTGCGGCACCGAGGATGACAGCGACGGCGATGAGCAGGGCGCCGCGCAGCGCAGGCGACCCCGGCTTGTTGTTTCCCGCAGGCGACCGCGGGGTGTGGGTCGCCACTACGAGCTGCCCCCACGGTCGGCGGATCTACCCTCGTAACGGGCTCGGCGACGACGATCACGAAGACGGCGCAGGCGCCGCACCACGAGCGGGTCGTAGTCGAGCGCCTCGGACATGTCGAGCAGTTCGTTCAAGATCTCGTAGTACCGCGTGCTCGACAGGTCGAAACGTTCGCGGATCGCAAGCTCCTTCGGACCAGGCTCGCTCCACCAGCTGCGCTCGAAATCCAGGATCGCGCGGTCTCGGTCGGTCAGAGCCATTCCCGTCAGGCTGCCCCGCCGACCTACGCGAATCAAGGACCCTCCAGGTGAGGTGCCGGCAATTACGCTCGACGCTCCGGCCCGAGTAGCTCAGCTGGTCAGAGCAGGCGCCTTGTAAGCGTCAGGTCGTCGGTTCGACTCCGACCTCGGGCTCGTGCGCTTCGAGGCGTCGACGCGCGACTTCGTAGCACGCGATCGCGCCTGCGGCCGCGACGTTCAGCGAACCCAGGCGGCCGCGCAACGGGATCGCCACCACGACCTCGCACCGGCGCCGGACAAGCGACGAGAGTCCCCGACC
>DATAES010000260.1:0-5467 GCA_036257895.1 Acidimicrobiales bacterium | reverse complement strand
GCGAGTGTGACTGTCCGCGTTTCGGGCCACGTGCGCGAGAACGTGGCCGACGGTCCAGCCGGGCAGCAACGAGGCGCGGCGCACCGTCGTGTCGTCGAGCCCATCGATGGCCACAAGGAAGCGGCCTTGCGCATCCTGGACATGCGCGATGTCGTCGACGGGGGCTGCCGTCACGGCTGCGGACTCAACACGGCTTGGGTCTGCGTCACGCGTGCGACCAGACGGTCATCGTCGTCGCGCAACTCGGTGTCGACGACGACCACGGTGCGGCCGACGTGCAGCGGACGAGCGGTCGCCTCGACGAAGCCGTCCCGCACGGCCCGCAGGAAGTTGGTCTTCGACTCGAGCGTCGTGGTGCCCGCGCCCTCGGGCAGGTTCAAGAAAGCGCACCACGCGCCGACGGTGTCGGCGAGCGTCATGAGGAGTCCGCCGTGCATGACGCCGCCGGCCGTGCATCGCGACGGTTCCCAGCCCACGCGGGCGCGCACTTCGTCGCCCGCTGCCGCGATCGCTTCGGCGCCGATCAGTGCGCTGAACGGCATGGTCTCGTGCATGAACGTGGTGAGTTCACTGGCCACGGCGTGGACGGTAGCGGCCCCTCCGATTCCCGGCGGTCGAGCCGCGGTGGTGCAGACTTGGAGCATGGCGTCTCGATCGATGCCGTCACGTGCGACGTTGCTGGCGTTGGAGGCACCTCGAGCGGTGGGAGAGCTCGGACTGCTCGCGGCATGCAGTCCCCTGCTCTCGCTCGCACCGCGGGGTGATGGTCACACCGTGCTCGTCATGCCGGGTCTCGGCGCGAGCGATGCGTCGACTCGTCCGTTGCGGCGGTTCCTGAAGGCGCTCGGCTACGACGTGCACGGGTGGGCGCTCGGGCGGAACGAAGGACCGACGAGGCGGATGCTCGACGGCGTCGGGCGACGCTTTCTGGACCTGCACGGGCGGCGCGGCGAGAGCGTGTCGCTCGTCGGCTGGTCGATGGGTGGGATCTTCGCTCGCCGTCTCGCCCATCTGAACCCGGACTCCGTGCGACAGGTGATCACGCTCGGGTCGCCCTTCCGGATGCTGAGCGAGATCCCTTCGTCCGCGCTGCGCATGCCGTCGACGTCGGTGTACTCGCGAACCGACGGCATCGCGCCGTGGCGATCGTGCTTCGACGACTCCGGTCCGCGTCACGAAGCGGTCGAGGTCATCGGCTCGCACTGCGGGCTCGGCCATCATCCGGCCGTGCTCCACCTCGTCGCCCACCGGCTCGCGCAGCCCGCCGACGCGTGGGAGCCGTTCGAGGCGCGCGGCCTGTGGCGGCCATGGTTCCCGGTTGTCGCCGTCGCGGTGCCGGACTGAGTTCGTTCCGTTACGTCGCTGCCGCGTACAGCTCGTCGAAGCTCGACTGCAGGCAGTCGGCGTAGAAGGCCGGGTCAGGCAGCATCTCACGACAGGAAGTGAACGAGATCGTGATGGTGCCGTTGTACGAGAACACGGGATGGATGATGCCCATGCCGTCGGTGACGGGTCCCATCCCGTACAGCGCCACCATTCGAGCTCCCGCCATGTAGAGCGGCATCTGTGGACCCGGCACATTCGTGACCACGGTGTTGATGACCGGGTTGGCACGGTTGGCAAGACTCAATCGGCTTGCAGTCCGTGTCGCGAGACCGGCGAGTGCCCACGGAACGAACTGGGTGTAGTCGCTGAGTGTGCGCGCGCCGATCGCGTTGGTCAGCTCCTTGGAGGACTGCGTGCTGGCGTACACCGTCTTCAGCCGCTCGAGTGGGTCCGCGATCGTCGTCGGCAGCGACACCGTCATGGCTGACACGCGGTTTCCCATCGTCCCCGATTCATCGGTCGTGCGTACGGAGATGGGCGCCATCGCCACCATCGGCGTGTCCGGCAGCTCGTCCTTGTCCATCAGATAACTGCGCAGTGCGCCCGTGACGACGGCAACGACGGCGTCGTTGATCGTGGCGCCGGGTACCGATGACTTGATCTCCTTCATCTGACCGAGGTCGAATGCTCGGCCGTCGACGACGCGATGTGCTGTGATCACCGAGCTGAAGCGCGTACGGGGTGCGGCCGGGAACGCAGATCGCAGCAAGCCCATGTTGCGCAGTGAGTTGCGAGCCGTGCGACGAGCGAGACGAGCGAACCGGAAAGGCTGCATCGCGTTGTTGATGCTCGCGCGCGTCAGCAACTCGAATGAGCTCGGCGCCCGCTCAGGCTCGAAGGTGTCACCACCAACCGGTTCCGCGGGCTCGGGTGTGATGTCGTGGATGGCTGCGGTCATCTCCGCTCCGGACACGCCGTCGATCGCGGCATGGTGGACCTTGCTCACGAGCGCGAACGAGCCCGGCGGGACGCCTTCGACGTTGTCGAGACCCTCGATGACGTAGAACTCCCACAGCGGACGGTCGAGGTCGAGCTCCCGCGCGTGCAAGCGCGCGGCTTGGATGCACAGCTGGCGCCAGTCTCCCGGCTTCGGCAACGCGATGTGGCGAACGTGGAACTCGAGGTCGAAGTCGGCGTCGCACACCCAGTACGGGTGGTCGAGATCGAACGGCACCCGGGCGAGCTTCTCCCGGTACGACGGCACGAGCGGCATGCGTCCGGTGATGTGCTCGAGGATGCCCTTGAACGTCACCTTGCCGTCGGTTGCGGTGGACGGGTCGTAGATCGCGATCGAGCCGATGTGCATCGGCACCCGCGGGCCCTCCAGGTAGACGAACGACGCATCGGTACCACTGAGCTGGCGCATGTCACGCCTCCTCGCCGAGTCGTTGTGCCGGAGACTCTGTGCCGATCACGACCGTCCACCTCCGGATTTGCCAGTCCTCGACCAAGCCGTTTTGCACGTATGGATCCTGCTCGACGAACTTCTCGATCTGCGAGGGATCGTCGACGTGGAACACGAGAAATGCCTGGTCGGCCGGATCGGCGAGCGCACCCGCGAGCAGCAATTCACCGCGCCCGTGCGCAGCCTGCGCGAGTGCGAGATGGTCCGCGCGGAGCGCGGTCCGCCGTTCGAGGTAGTCGTCGACGAGGTCGTAGATCAGCAACCAGAACATCGACCCGATCCTCCCACCCGAGGTGGCGTTCAATACCTACATTCCTCGGAGGCCAGCGCGCCGGAACGGGATGGAGCAACCTAGAGGGGTGCACGTCAGGTCTGATCGGCGTTACCGGTTCGACGTCGACAACGAGACCTTGTGGACGGCGATCGAGGCCACGCACGACTACCGGCGCTGGTGGCCATGGCTCCGGCGGCTGGATGCGAAGGGTCTGATCGAGGGAGACCGGTGGGATTGCGTCGTCCAGCCCCCGCTGCCGTACGCCTTGCGGTTCACCGTCTCGCTCGACCACGTCGTCCCTGGCCGGCTGGCCGTCGCGAGCATCGACGGCGAGATCGCGGGCGATGCGCGGCTCGAGATCGACCCGCTGCCGAACGGCGACGGGTGCAACGCTCGGCTCGTCTCGCACCTATCGCCGAGGAACGGCATGTTGAAGGCCATCGCGAGGCTGGCCCGACCCGTGGCGCAGTTCGGTCACGACTGGGTACTCGACACCGGTGCCCGCCAGTTCCGGGCTCGCGCCCTGTGAGTCTGCGTTCCCCGGCCACGCAGGCCGCTGCGGGCGCCCCTCCCCGGCGGCGCTCCGTCGCTCGCAACAGTGCGCCGGACGACCGCGCCCGGTTACTGAAGACCCCCGTACGCGCCGCCGTCCACCCAGATCGCAGCACCCGTCAGGAACTTTGCGTGCTCGGAACAGACGAACGCCACGATCGCCCCGAAGTCTTCGGGACGGCCGACGAACCCGGCCGGGATCCCTTGTGCCGCGGATGACGTGTCGCCGCCATAGAGCGAGGTCAACCGGTCGGTGGCGTGCAATCCGGGCTGCACCGAATTCACGGTGACACCGTCGTGCGCCACCTCACGGGCGACCGACTTCAAGAACCCCGTCGCGCCAGTGCGCGCGGTGTTCGACAGGATCAGCGTCTCGATCGGTTGACGCACTGCGATCGACGTGATTGCCACCACTCGACCCCAGCCCCGCTCGCGCATCGACGGCACTGCCGCCTTGCACATGGCGACGACCGACAGGAGGTTCAGCGCCAGTGCCGGCTCGTAGGCATCGAGGTCCGTGGAGGTGAAGCCACCCGGAGGTGGTCCGCCGGCATTCGTGACCACGATGTCGAGCTGACCAAGGGCAGCCGTCGCGTCGGTGACGAATCCGGTGGCGCCTTCCGGCGTCCCGACATCGGCGACGATGCCTACCGCGTCGTGACCGATCCGGGCGACAGCATCGTCGACGCGGACCTGTTCGCGGCCGCAGATGGCCACGCGGACACCTTCTTCCGCAAGCGCAGTTGCCGAAGCAAACCCGAGCCCGGCGGTCGCGCCGGCCACGGCCGCAGTACGTCCTGCAATGCCAAGATCCACGGCGAGCGACTCTACGCTGGCGGCGATGCCGATCGACGCCGTCGACGATGTTCGCAGCGGTCTCGCCGCGCACGACTATCTCGCCGACGACGGCTTGTCGACCGCGGTCTTCCTTGCGCTTCGCCTGCACCGACCGCTCCTGCTCGAAGGCGAGGCTGGCGTCGGAAAGACAGAGGTGGCCAACGTGCTGGCGGCCTGGACCGGCGGCGAGCTCGTTCGGTTGCAGTGCTACGAGGGCATCGACATCGCGCAGGCGGTGTACGAGTGGGACTACGCCCGCCAGCTGCTCCACGTGCGCACGCTCGAAGCGGCACACCGTTTGGGCGAGGACGTCGAGGACGAGCTGTACTCCGAGCGGTTCCTGGTCCGCCGGCCGTTGCTGCGAGCGATCTCTGACAGCGGTGACGGCAACCAACCGCCGGTGCTGCTGATCGACGAAGTCGATCGCGCGGATGACGAGTTCGAAGCGTTCCTGCTCGAGATCCTGGCCGACTACGCGGTGACGGTTCCCGAGCTGGGCACCTTCCGAGCGACGACGCCGCCGATCGTCGTCATCACGTCCAATCGCACTCGCGATGTCCACGACGCGCTCAAGCGGCGGTGCCTGTATCACTGGGTCGAGCATCCCGACTTCGAGCGAGAGGTTGCCATCGTCCGTCTGCGTGCTCCCGACGCGAGCGAGCGGCTTGCACGCCACGTCGCGGCCGCGGTCGCGAGGATGAGGGAGCTCGGCCTCTACAAGCCGCCGGGCGTCGCCGAGACGATCGACTGGGCTGAAGCGCTCGCTGTGCTCGGGCGCGACGAGCTCGACGAGGCCTCGTTCGGAGCGACGCTCGGCACCGTCGTCAAGTACCGCGAGGACCAGGAGCGCGTGCGGCGCGAGGGCATCGGCGTTCTCGCGGCGGAGGCTCGCCGTGGCGCCTGAGACGGTGGCGGTCGCATTCGTTCGTGTGCTGCGGTCCGCCGGCCTCGACGTTCCCCTCGGATCCACACTCGTGTTCGTCAACGCGCTCGCCGAAGTCGACTCCACGTCG
>DATAES010000259.1:0-14091 GCA_036257895.1 Acidimicrobiales bacterium | reverse complement strand
TGTCGGGCTCGACGGTGCGACTACCGAGACAGATCCCGTGGACCGTGGCGATGGACATGCTCCTGGTCGGCGATCCGATCTCCGGTCGCCGCGCCTACGAGATCGGGCTCGTCGGCCATGTGGTCGCGGACGGCGAAGCGCTGAAGCGGGCCCGCGAGCTCGCCGATCGCGTCGCAGCCAACGGTCCGCTCGCGGTGCGCAACATCAAGGCATCGGTGCTGGCTGCGGAGACGCTGCCCGAGCTTGATGCGTACAAGCGCGAAGAGGAACTCGGCATGGCGGTGATGAGCTCGAGCGACGCCAAGGAAGGTCCGAAGGCATTCCTCGAGAAGCGCGCGCCGAATTTCACCGGCACATGATGTTGCGTTCCCCGGCCACGCAGGCCGTATGGGCCGCTCCTCCGCTGGCGCTCCGTCGCTCGCATGAGGCGAGGTGATCCGATGTCCATCAATCTGTACGACCCCGACGAGTATGTCGACGGACCACCTCACGAGGTGTTCGAGCAGTTGCGGCGCGAGCAGCCGGTGTACCGCCAACCCATGCCCGACGGCACCGAGTATTGGGCCGTGCTCCGCCATGCAGATGTCGTGCATGTCGCCCGCCATCCGACGCTGTTCTCGGCGTCGCTCGGCGGCGTCGTGCTCGAGGATCTCAGCGAAGAGTCGCTGGCCATGATGCGCGACATGGTGCTGGCGATGGACCCGCCGCGCCACGTCGACTACCGCCGCAACCTGGCACCGCACTTCAAGGCGCGCGTCATCGGACAGCTCGAGCCGCGGATCCGGACGATCTGTCGCGGCATCCTCGAGGACATCCCGCGCGACGCCGAGATCGACTTCGTCCACGACGTGTGCGCCAAGCTGCCCTCACAGGTGGTGGGCGAGCTCGTCGGCATCCCGCGTGAGGACTGGCCGAAGATCCATGCCTGGAGCGAGCAGAACTCTGGCGGCCAGGATCCCGACATCACGGCCGGCCAGGAGCCGGATTACAGCGCGAGCATCGAGATGGCTATATATGCCATCGGCCTGGCGGAGAAGCGGAGGGCAGAGCCACAGGAGGATCTCGCCACGTTGATCCTTGCCGCGGACATCGACGGCCGGCCGATGACCGAGATCGAGTTCGGCAGTTTCTTCGTGCAACTCGTCACGGCTGGGAACGACACGACGCGGACGATGCTGTCGTCCGGTCTGCTCGCGCTGCTGCAGCATCCGGACCAACTGGCGGCGCTGCGTTCCGACGGCTCCCTCATCCCCGGCGCGCTCGAGGAGATCCTCCGGTGGGCGAACCCGTTGCACTACTTCAGGCGAACTGCATCCGAGGACACGATCATCGGTGACCAGCCGATCGCCGCCGGTGACAAGGTGGCGATGATCTACACGTCGGCGAACCGCGACGAAACGGTGTTCCCGAACCCGCACGAATTCGACATCGCTCGGGACCCGAATCCACATCTCTCGTTCGGCATCGCTGAGCACTTCTGTCTCGGTGTGCATCTCGCCCGCGTCGAGGGCCGCATCTTCTTCGAAGAGCTGCTGACGACGTTCGACGGCATCGAGCTCGTCGGTACGCCTCGGCGTCAGCGCTCGAACCTGAACAACGCACTCAAGTCGATGCCGGTCCGGCTCACTGCTGTATAGCTGGGGGCTGCGCCCCCCGGCGCCTTCGGCGCCTGCCCCATCGCCGCCCGGCTCCCTGGCGGTCGCGCGGTCGGCCTGCTCGGTCGCGGGTCTCCTGCACCTTCGTCATCGCATGGCCGAGCAGAAAACGGTCATAGCCTGCCCGCGTGCAGCGGATGGAGAACGGTTCGGCTCCGCTCGCTGCGATCGACATCGGTACCAACTCGATCCATCTGGTCATCGCGCGCCCCACTGGCAACAATCGCTTCGAGGTCGTCGACCGCGAGAAGGAGGTCGTCCGCCTCGGATCGGGATCGGGTGACATGAAACGTCTGGCACCCGAAGCGATCGAGCGGGGCATCGACACGCTCGGGCGGTTCCGGCGACTCGTCGACAGCCATGGCGCAGAGCTGCATGCGGTAGCTACCAGCGCCGTGCGGGAGGCGGAGAACCGCAGCGAGTTCGTGCGGCGTGCCCGGGACGAAGCGGGCGTGCCCGTCTCGGTGATCTCCGGGGCCGAAGAGGCCCGCCTCATCAGGCTCGGTGTGCTGCAGGCCGTGCCGGCGTACGACCAGCGACACCTGCTGGTGGACATCGGCGGCGGCAGCAGCGAGTTCGTGGTGGGCGAGGGCAACGAGGTTCTCGGCGCGCGGAGCCTCAAGTTGGGTGCGATCCGCCTCACCGAGCGGTTCGGGCTCGACAGACCGGTCCGGCGTAAGACGCTCGAAGAGTGCCGGCAGTTCATCCGCTCGTACCTGACCCAAGTGACGCGGATGGTGCGACCGCTCGGGTTCGACATTGCGATCGGCAGCTCCGGCACGATCGTCAACGTTGCCGAGATGGTGCGCGCCGCACGAGGTGAAGCGCCCATGCTCCAGGTCAGTGGCGCGGTGATCGACGCCGGCGGGCTGCGCGATGTCGTCAAGGCATTGCTCGACGCCGATTCGGTCGAGGAGCGCCTCCAAGTCCCGGGCCTCGACGCGAGGCGGGCCGACATCGTGCTGGGTGGCGCGCTCGTACTCGAGCAGACATTCGCGGCACTCGCCATCGACGAGATGATCGCGTCCGACTTCGCCTTGCGAGAGGGAGTTCTCCTCGACGTCCTTCGCCGGCGCGACAAGACGTCGCTCGGCCACTTGCGTGATCTGCGGTACGAGAGTGTCACCCATCTCGCCGCGATCGCGCCCGGCGAGCTCGAGCACGCGCAGCATGCCACCGAGCTCGCACTCGAGCTGTTCGAGCAGACCGCCGACCTCCACGGACTCGATCCGTCGTGCGAGGAAATGCTCGAAGCAGCTGGACTCCTCGCCAATGTGGGCTTGTTCGTCTCCCACGATCGGCACCACCTGCACAGCTACTACGTCATTCGCAATTCGGATGTCCTCACAGGATTCACCGACGACGAGATCGAGCTCATCGCGCAGGTGGCGCGCTATCACCGCAAGAGCGCACCCAAGCCGAGCCACGTCGAGTTCGCCGCATTGCCTGGTGCGGTGCAGTCGAAGGTGCGGACGCTGGCGGGCATCCTGCGGATCGGCGTTGCGCTCGATCGCACGCGCACCGGTGCGGTGCGCGAGTTGCTGGCGACCCACCGCAAGGGAACGTTGACCATCACGCTCCGTCACGACGACGATGCCGACGTGAGCCTCGAGGCGTACACCGCGGTCACCCGAAAGGGCTTGCTGGAGGACGCGCTGGACGTCGAAGTGGTGATCGATGTCGGTACCTGATCCCGTCGCGTTCGGCACCGCCCGCGGTCGTTGGGTGCTCATTGCTGCTGTTCTGGGCTCCGGCATCGCCTTCCTCGACGGCTCGGTCGTCAACGCCGCGCTTCCCGCTATCGCCCGTGACTTCGACGCCGGCGTCGACGCGTTGCAATGGACCCTGACCGCTTATCTGCTCACGCAAGGGTCGTTGCTCGTGTTGGGCGGCAGTTTGGGCGATCTCTACGGCCGCCGCCGTGTCTTCGTGTATGGGCTCATCGGCTTCGCGTTCGCATCGCTGTTGTGTGCCATCTCGCAGAGCTCGACGCAGCTCGAGATCGCGCGAGCACTGCAAGGCGTGGCCGCGGCCGCACTGGTTCCGGGCAGTCTCGCCTTGCTGTCGTCGTCGTTTCGCGTCGAAGACCGCGGCCGCGCCATCGGCGCATGGTCGGGACTCGCCGGCGTCGCGACCGCGGCGGCGCCGTTCCTCGGTGGCTTCCTCATCGATTCGGTCTCGTGGCGTCTGGTGTTCGTCATCAACCTGCCGCTCGTGCTCATCGCTGTTGTCATCACGATGAAATGGGTGCCCGAGAGCCGAGACGACGAGCAGGGGGTGCGGATCGATGTTCTCGGTGCGGTCACGTTGTCGATCGGACTCGCCGGTGTCGTGTACGCGTTGATCGAAGGGCCGGCGGGCGCATCGACGGGTGTCGTGGTCGCTGCGGCGGTCGTCGGAGGGGCCTCCCTCGTGGCGTTCTTCATCGTGGAAGCGCGGCAGGAACATCCGATGGTGCCCCTGACGCTCTTCAAGTCGCGGCAGTTCTCAGGCGCCAACCTCGTCACACTCGCCGTCTACGCCGCGCTCGGCATCACGACGTTCCTGGTGGTCGTCCACCTGCAGACGAACCTCGGGTACTCCGCGCTCGAGGCGGGCGCGGCGCTGTTGCCGATCACGTTCATCATGCTCGTGTTCTCGGCCCGCTCGGGCGCGCTCGCGCAGCGCATCGGACCGCGGCTGCCCATGACAGTCGGGCCCTGCGTCGTCGGCGTGGCACTCCTGCTCCTGTCGCGCATCGAGCCCGGCACCAGCTACGTGGACGGCGTCCTACCCGGAATGGTCGTGCTCGGCGCCGGCCTGGCCGTCACTGTTGCCCCGCTCACGGCGACGGTGCTGGCTTCGGTCGACGACCACCACATGGGTATCGCCTCGGCCATCAACAATGCCGCCAGCCGGATCGCATCGTTACTGGCCATCGCCGTGTTGCCGGGTGTCACCGGGTTGTCCGAGGACTTCGACGCCGGCTACCAGCAGTCGCTCGTGATCGCCGCCGTGCTCGCTGTGATCGGCGGGATCATAAGCTGGATCACGATCCGAACCGCCTTCCCGGTGCGCAGCGTCCCTCATGTTCCGGTCGGGCCGTCGTGCCACGGAAGCGACACGCGGCGACCGCAATCATCCGTCGCGGCGTAGCCGCCGCCCGCGAACCGTCTCCACGGTCACCTCCCTAACCTGATCGGTCTTGAACACCGACACGGTCATCGAGGCGGCCAACCTCACCAAGCACTTCGGCGGCGTGAAGGCTGTGACCGATCTCAGCTTCACGGTCGAGCGCGGCCAGGTGTGTGGGCTGCTCGGTCCGAACGGCGCAGGCAAGACGACGACGGTACGGATGCTGGTCGGCCTCATCCGGCCCGACTCCGGCGCGGCATCGCTGCTGGGGGAGCAGATGCACCCGGGCAGCCAGGTCCTGCGCCGGGTCGGACTGCTCGTCGAGAAGCCCGCGTTCGTCCCGTACCTGTCGGGCCTGCGCAACCTCAAGCTCCACTGGTGCGCCGGTGGCGATCCCTGGCCGCCACCGTCCCTGGACGAGGCGGTGGATCTCGCGGACCTCGGCACTGCGATCGACCGCAAGGTGAAGGGCTACTCGCAGGGCATGCGCCAACGCCTCGGGCTGGCGCAGGCGCTGATGAACCGGCCCGAGTTGCTCGTGCTCGACGAGCCCACGAACGGGCTGGATCCGGCTGAGACCCGTCGCATCCGCGTGGCGCTCGGCGACATCTCCGCGCGGGGAACCACCGTGTTGCTGTCGAGTCATCTGCTCGCCGAGGTCGAGCAGGTCTGCAGTCACGCGCTCGTGATCGACCACGGAGCGCTCGTCGCGGCAGGGACAGTCGAGGCGCTCGTGGGCTCGTCGCACTCGGTCGAGCTCGAGGTCGACGACCCGGTGCGCGCTACCGCAGTGCTGCAACACGTCGATGGTGTGCTCGGCGTGCAGCCCGGCGAGCCTCCCGACCACCGATTGATCATCGAGCTCGACGGCATCCCACGCGCCGACATCGTGCGTGCGCTCGTGCTCGCCGAAGTGTCCGTCGAGACGGTGATGCCGAGACGGCGGCTCGAGGACGCGTACCTCTCGCTCGTGGAGCACGACTCGTGATCCGCGTCGAGTGGACCCGTCAAGTGCGCCGCATCCGCACGTGGGCGTGCCTGGCATTGCTCGGCGCGGTACCGATCATCGTCACCGTGTCGAGCTATCTGGACCCGCCGCGGCAACAACGGCTCGACATCAACCTGTTCACCATCCTCACGAGCAGCGGCATCAACGTCGGGGTCATCTCTCTGGTCGTGATGGGACAGTTCTTCCTCGTCGTCGTCGTTGCTGCGTTCTCGGGCGAGAGCGTGGCGGGCGAAGCCACGTGGGGGACATTGCGCTATCTACTCGTGCGCCCCGTGAGCAGGGCCCGGCTGGTGCTCGCCAAGCTGACCGTTGCCTACGTCCTCACCCTCATCGCTGTCCTCGTAATCGTGGGTGCTGGACTGATCGCCGGCACGATCGCCTTCGGGTGGCATGACGCCACCGCCCTCGAACAGACGCGGTTCTTTCCGCTTCCGGTGTCGGTGCCGGCCGACGAAGCATTGGGGCGGCTCGCGCTCGCGTCGGGCTATGTCGCCCTCACGATGCTCGCCGTCGTGGCCATCGGCATCTTCCTGTCGACCCTCACCGACTCCACTGCCGCGGCAGTCGTCAGTACGGTCGTCGTCGTCGTCGCCTCGCAAGTGCTCACGGCGGTGCCGAGCTTGGGGTCGCTCAAGCCGTACCTGCCGACTCGGTACTGGGACGAGTGGCGCAACCTCTTCACCGGCCGCACCGCGCAGGACATGTGGAAGGGCGTCGCCTCCGCGCTCGCGTTCACACTGATCTTCACCGTGATCGCACTCTGGCGCTTCCGGCGCAAGGACATCCTCTCCTGATCCACGACGATCTCGGCGAACTCCGTGACCTGGCAGCCGCGCTGACGGCGGTCGGTCGACGCGTCCGCGACGCGGTCGGCGCCGGCCCACGATCCGGCGACGGCCAAGTCGTCGCCCAGCGAGGGGGCGACGCGGTGTTCGGCGTCGATGAACGCGCCGAGGCCGCGCTGCTCGAGGCCATGCAGACGGACGTGGCATCCCGCTGGTGTGGGTCGCTCGTGCTCGAAGGTTTCGACGAACCCGTTGCGATCGGTGACGGCGAAGGGCCTTGGCGTTTCCTCGCCGATCCCGTGGACGGAAGCCGACCATGGCTGGCGGCCAAGCGCAGCGCGTGGGTGTTGCTCGGCGCGGGACGCGATGCAGCGACGTTGGGCGCGCTCGAGATCAGCGTGTGTGTCGAACTTCCCACGGCGCGTGCTGCTGTCGGCATGGTTGCGTCGGCGGTGCGCGACGATGGTCCGCCAACCGTGGTCGATGACGATCTCGAACGACGACATTCGTCTCGGCCGACCACCCTGCAACCGTCGACGAAGGCCGAACTCGACCGCAGGTTCGTGACGGTCGCGAGGTTTGCCCCTGGCGGCAAGGCTGCCATCGGCGCGTGGGAGGACGAGCTGCTCGGCGGCCTCGAGACCTACGAGGATCCCTACCTGTGCAGCGGTGGCCAGCTGATCGAGGTGGCTGCCGGACGCGAGTTGGCCGTGCTCGATCCACGGCCTCTCGTGGGCGGCGGCTTCGCCGCTCATCCCTACGACCTCGCCGGCTGGCTCGTCGCCCGCCAGGCCGGCGTGATCGTCGAAGCCCTGCCACCGGGTCCGCTCGACTACCCGCTCGACACGACGACGCCGTGCGCGTGGGCCGCTTATGCCAACGCGGAGGTTGCGTCGGAGCTGAGGGTCAGGTTTCGTCGAGCCATGCAGGCGCATGGGTCACGAGGAACTCGCTGACCGCGAGGCAACGGTCGAGCACGTCGCACAACTGTTCCTCGTTCTTGTAGATCGCGGTGAGCGAGACCTCGATGCGGGCCACGACGCTGAGGCTGCGCTCGGGCGCGTCGGTCACGGCGGCGAAGGAGTCGATGGCCGACACTTCGAGCGGCAACGCGGTCTCACCGATGCCGGCGAGGTCGGTGGCGAGCACGAGGAGGTCGGGTCCTTTCGGCAACGGCGGCAGCGTCCAAGTGAACAGCAGCGGGAAGTGGAAGGCGTCGACCGGGTCGTCGCCGTTGTTCAGCGACAGCACCGCATCCTCGAACGCAAGCAACTGGCGGGGATCGATCTCGAGCGACAGGTGCAGGTCGAGTGGACCGTTGCACGCCTCCTCCGGGTGCAGGTCCACTTCCCACGCCTGGCGCAGCGAGTAGGTCTCCACGAAGTGCCGCTCGTCGTGCACGTGGAAGCCGTGGTCAGCGGCATGATCCTTCAGGTCGGCCACGAATCCTGCGACATCGATGACCGCCATAGCCCCCACAGCCTGCCACGGCTCGGTGCGGATTCCGCCCCCCACGTCGCGTGGCCTGCCACCATCAACGACGTGGATCTGCATGCCGTGCTCGCCGAGGCCGCGGCGGCAGTTCGGGACTCGCTCGGCGATCTCGACGACTGGGGACCCGCGGGCACCAGGCCCGGCCAGTACCGCAGCGACCTCGCCGCCGACAAGGTGGCCGTCGACGTGTTGACCCGGCACGGTCTCGGCGTACTGTCCGAGGAGTCCGGCCGTCATCATCCCGATCGGGCCGTCACCGTGGTCGTCGATCCCGTGGACGGATCGACGAATGCGGCGCGCGGGATCCCGTGGTTTGCGACCAGCTTGTGCGCGGTGGATGCCGAGGGCCCGCTCGCCGCGCTCGTCGTCAACCTGGTGAGCGGAACGAGCTATGTCGCGGAACGCAACGCCGGCGCCACAGGCGACGGGAAGCCGCTGCAGCCCTCGGCGCGCATGTCGATGGGCGAATCGCTTGTCGCACTGTCGGGGTTCCCGCGCCGCTGGCTCGGCTGGAACCAGTACCGCGCCCTCGGTGCGGCCGCCCTCGACCTGTGCGCGGTCGCGAGTGGCACCGTCGACGCCTACATCGATTGCAGTTGGGACGCGCACGGTCCGTGGGACTACCTGGGCGGCATGCTCGTGTGCACGGAAGCGGGTGGCGCCGTCGCGGACGCGAACGGTCGGGCGTTGGTCGTGCTCGAGCACGATGCTCGCCGCACGCCGCTCGCCGCTGGCCATCCGGCGCTTCTCGCCGAGGTGGTGGAGGCCCGTCGATCAGTTGCGCCGTAAGCGCTTACCCTGAGCGGGTGATCGCTCGGGTGCACCGCTGGTTGCTGTTGGTGTACCGGCATCTGCCCAGTCGCCTTCGGCGCAGTGTGGTGCGGCTCGTCAGTCCCACGTTCTCGGCGGGCGCGATCTGTCTCATCGAGCGCGCCGACGGCCGCGTGCTGCTGATCCGCCAGTTGTATCGAAGGCACTGGGGTTTGCCTGGTGGCTTGTTGGAGAGGCGTGAGCATCCGACGGATGCGGCGCGCCGTGAGATCTTCGAGGAGGTCGGACTCGATGTGACGCTCGTGTCCGAGCCGGCCGTTGTGGTCGACGCTCCATCGAGGCGGATCGACATCGTGTTCCGAGCGCGTCCAATGCGCGATGCCGACGTCGATCTCGTCGGTCCGAGCTCGGTCGAGATCGTCGAGGTCGGCTGGTTCTCTCCCACCGAGTTGCCCGAGCTGCAGTGGGAGACCGTTCAGGCGCTCCAAGCCTTGGCGCGTGCCAGCCTGTCGCCGCCGGCGCGGCCGCTACCCGCGTAGGACGCTCAGCCAGCGAGCGTCACCAATGTCCGGAGGTGACCGGGCAGACACGGATGACGCAGCTTCGTGAGTGCCTTCGCCTCGATCTGGCGGATCCGCTCGCGGGTGAGATCGAACCGCCGGCCCACCTCCTCCAGCGTCAGCGGCTGTTCGCAGGTGAGGCCGAAGCGCAGGCACAGCACGTCGCGCTCGCGTTGGTCGAGGCGCTCGAGCGACGAGCGGAGGGCGGCAGACTCCAGCGACTGCGCCGCGACCTCGTCGGGCGCGCGGGCGGAGTGGTCGGCCAACAGGTCGGCCAGCTCGACGTCGCCGTCGAGGCCGACGATCGCGGACAGCGACACGAGGTCGGGCTCGACTCGGAGCGCGTCCTCGACTTTGTCGACCGAGAACCCACTCTCGGCGGCGAGTTCGGCGATCGTCGGTTCCCGGCCGAGCGTCTTGAGCATCTGCGCCGACGTCCGGGCGAGCACCGACAGCGCCTCGCCGAGATGGGCGGGTACCCGTATCGTTCGGCTCTTGTCGGCGATGGCACGCGTGATTCCTTGCCGGATCCACCATGTTGCATAGGTGGAGAACTTGAAGCCCTTGCGCCAGTCGAACTTCTCGACGGCGCGCATCAACCCGAGGTTGCCTTCCTGGATGAGGTCGAGCATCGGCAAACCTGCCGACTGATATCGCTTGGCCACCGACACGACGAGTCGCAGGTTCGCTTCAATGAACCGCTGACGCGCCGCGGCTGCGATGGCTCGATCTTGGGGCGTCGCGCCGGCCGCGGTGCCGAGCTCGATCCGCTGCGCAAGCTCGACTTCTTCGGCCGCGGTGAGGAGCGGCTCGCGCCGGAGTTCGCCGAGATACTGCTGCACGAGATCGCGATCGCCGGAACGATCGGACCGTTGTGCTGCTGTCGTGCTCCGGCCTGCCATCCGCATCCCTCGGGTAGGTTCGGTTCGTGATCGAACGTAGTGCTGGCGCGCGCGCAGACCAGGGATCCCGTCCCACACTGCTCGTGTCCGCGTGTCTGCTCGGTGTGCATTGCAACCACTTGGGCGAGGCCAACACGCACGACGCTGTGGTCGCGTTGCGAGCGACGCATCGTGTCGTTCCTGTGTGTCCCGAGACTGCGGGCGGACTACCGACGCCGCGTCACCGGGCCGAACGTCAACCCGACGGAACAGTGCGCGACGAGGACGGCAGCGACGTGACCGAGTGGTTCACGCGGGGCGCGGCGCATGCCGTGGAACTCGCGGCTGCGACGGGCGCGCGACGGGCGGTGCTCAAGGCACGCTCGCCGTCGTGCGGGTGCGAGGAGATCTTCGACGGGACGTTCACGGGCACCCGGGTCCGTGGCGAGGGCGTCACCGCTGAGGCCTTGCGCCGCGCTGGTGTCGAGGTCGTGTCGGAGGAGGACCTGGACGGCGGTTAGTTCGTCACCGGCCGGGGCGCGGCGTCCGCCACAAGGTGCCGCACCTGGCGCAGCTCATGTGCACGGCGTTGCCGACCAAGTCGACCATGTCCACATTCCCTGGGCGCCGGCAGGTCGGGCAGTCCGCACGGCGCTCGCCGGCCACGACCGGTGCGTCCGCGAACTTGGTCTGCTGGCCCACCGGGCTGACGGCATGCAGCCCGGTCGCTCTGACCTCGATCTCGAGGTCGTCGGAGCTGAAGCTGTCCCTGTCGGTGTTCGCGTCGGTCACGTCGATGTCGGCCTCGGGCCTCAGGGCAGCCTCGCCGTGCAGCAGCCCGGCCGCCAGCATTCGCTCCAGCTTCGCCCGCTCCAACCGTTCCGACAGCGTCACCGCTCGGGTCCTCCAGCCTCTGTGTGAATCTTGCATGGTAGATGCTGCTGTCGGGACGCGGCAGTCGACCCCGTCGCAGAGCGGATGAGTGCGCACACAGACAAGACGAGGACGTCGACGCCGCGCCGCGCCGGTCGAGGGCGAGACGACCGATGGGTCCGACCACGCTCGCGATCGACATCGGCGGCACGGGCATGAGATGCGCTGACCGAGAACGAAAGGAAGCCGCTAGGCCAATGGCGCGGCCAGCACGGTCGTGTCGGTGGGATCGGTGATCCAGATCTTGACGGCCCTGTCGCGAGGAAGAGCGGTGCTGGTGTCGATCGCCGCCGTTCCGTCGTGGCCGGCGACAAAGGTGCCGGCGGGGCTCCGCGTCCCCGAGGCGTCCGCGAGCCAGAGGGCGTACACCGTTCCCTCGTCGAGTCCGGCAACGTCCAGGTCGATTGCGATGCCGTACGGCTGCGGGCGCAGCGCAGCGGTCGCGGACGCCCCCGGGGCGGTGTCCTTGGCCGCCAGCGCCACTTGCTCGGAGTGAGTAGCAGGATTCGAGTGCCGGAACCCGAGGATGGTGACGACGGCGAGGACGACAGCCGCAGCGAGGACCGCCAGCGAGATGCGACGGGCGCGCCGGCCTCGGGGTTCCAGCTGTCGGACCGTCGAGTCCTCCGTACGGGCCTGTTCGATCGCCTGCGTGACACGCGCGCTCAGGCCCGCGGGTGGCGCGTCGAACCGCTCGACCGCGTCGAGGTCGACGTCAGAACCGTGCAGGCGTGACGCCACCGAGCTGAGCTCCCGGACCGCTTCCGCGCACCCGGCGCACGAGCGGGTGTGGGCATCGAACTCGGCCTTGCGCTCGTCGGACAGGCTGCCCATGAGCGTGTCGACGATGTCGTCATGCCGATCGGCGCATGCCTCAGTCATCGGTCCAACCAATCGCCTCGAGGGACTTGCGCAAGCTGCGCAAGCCATAGAACACCCTGCTCTTGACGGTGCCAACCGGTACCCCCAGATCGGCGGCCACCGCATCCTGGGGGCGGTCGAGGATCACGACCTCGATGAGCACCTGCCGGTGCTCGGGACCCACCTGGCGCAGGGCCTCCTCGAGCGCTGCGGATTGCACCATCTTGTCGATGGCATCGACGCCAGTGCCTGGCTCTCGGGAGGCGGCAACACCGCCATCGGCCAACGCGGGACGGATCTTGCGGGCTCTGCTCATGTCGATGACCACGTTGCGGCAGATGGCGAACAGCCACGCTTGGAGCGGAGCCCGGGCTTCGTCGTATCGATCAGCCGCCCGCCAGGCTCGGACGAAGGTCTCCTGCACCGCTTCCTCAGCTGAGCCCCGGTCGCCCAACGACCGGGACGCAAAACGAAACAAGGCGGCGCCGAAATCTCGGTATGCCGAATCAATAGCGTCGGTGCTTCGCAGATCCGTCACGTCGCCCTGCTGTTCAGCAGCGACACTCAGTCGGCGTACATGTCGATCGATGTGCCGGGCCGATGCCGGCCCGGCACATCCGATGTTTCCGCGAGGAGCAATACAACGAGCGCGTTGGTCGTTGTAACACTCCATCGGTTCGGCTGCCGTACTAATAACCGGGGCCGGACGGCGAGGTCGATTGGACCGCCGCCATGGTGATCGGCTTGCCGTCAACCCCTGCGACGTGCCAGATGCCCCCGATGCCCTGACCGTTCGTCTGTCCTGCAGCGGTGTCGCCGCTGAATGTGTAGATCGGCCAGTTGTTGTACGTGAGCTGCATCTGACCGTCGGTACGGACGATTTGGCCCAGCTTGGCGGCATCCACACCGGACCCGACCGTGCGTCCACTCGACGCAGGCACGATCGGCCACGCCTTGACGCATTGGCCGGTGCACGACGACTGAGGCTTGATCGGCTTGTCGTTGTCGAAGAAGTACAGCGTCCTGCCCGTCCCGTCGGTGAGGATCGTGCCGAACGCAGTGTTCGCTGCGGACGAAACAGCGGTGGCGTCGGAGCGGACTGGGTTGGTCGGGGCCGCAGTCTTGGTGGTGCTGCTCCCGCACGCGGCAGCGAGGAGCACCAGCCCCAGCAACAGAGCACTTGACTTGGTAACGAATCGGATGCGCATGGGATCTTTCCCTTCGGTGAGTTCCAACTGATCGGAACCACCACAGGTGCGGGCCGTTCCAGCAATGACTACGACCACGAGATCGGGCAGGTTCACCGTGAACGTGAGAGCGGTTTCTGCGCCATTCCGGCTCGTCGCGCGAAGAGGCGGCTCCCGATCAGGTGCCGGGAGCCGCCTCACGTCGTGCAGGATCCGAATGAGAACCTCTGCGTTTGTTACCCGATCGCCTCGAGGGGACCGTGGTCGGCGGGGAAGTTGCGGGTGCTGAGGATCTGCGTGCCGGCGTGCTGCTCACCGTTGAACGGCGTCACGTTGCCGGGGCAGCCCGCGTTGGCCGCATCCTCGGCGCTGTTGAACCACAGTCCGATGTGGAACTGGCTCGTCGGCCGGAACACGACCTTCGTGTCCTTGACGGCCGGTCCCGTCACGCCCTGGGTCGGGTCCGAACCGTTGGCGGGACCGTTCTGCGAGAGCGAGAACGTCTCATGGTTGAACCGACCCTGCACTGTCACGTCCCCTTCACCGTGCGCGTTGGTTTCCAGGTCGCTCTGGTACCAGGCGACACCGAAGGGCGCGTCCGGCAGTTGGGTGATGAACAGGTCGAATCCGGTGTTGGCCGGCAACCCCGACACGGACACGGTCATGCGTTCGTTCTCCGCACGCTGCTCAACGCGCACGTGGCCCTGGGCGTCGGGAAGACAGCCAGAGTTGACGGCCGCGGCGGAACGAGCCATGTCGAATCGAGTTGTGGACGAGGCATCCGACCCGTTCGCGGTGAGGCCGACGAAAACGACCGATGTCAAGGCGAGGGCGCCAATCG
>DATAES010000258.1:0-19109 GCA_036257895.1 Acidimicrobiales bacterium | reverse complement strand
GAAGGCATCGAGATGTGCATGCCGGGGGACAACACCACGATGACGGCTGAGCTGATCGCGCCGATCGCCATGGACGAGGGCCTGCGGTTCGCCATCCGCGAGGGTGGCCGCACCGTCGCCTCCGGCCGCGTCACCAAAATCCTGAAGTAACTTGTTCCTGCTCGGCCGCCCAGGTGGCGTCGAGCAGCAGATCCTTGACAAGCGAGCGGAGCAGCGGTGGCTGACAAGCAGAAGATCCGGATCCGGCTGAAGGCGTACGACCACGAGGTCATCGACCAGTCGACCCGCAAGATCGTCGAGACCGTGCTCCGCACGCAGGCCAACGTGCGAGGGCCGATCCCGCTGCCGACCGAGAAGCACCGCTACACGGTGATCCGCTCGCCCCACAAGGACAAAGACAGCCGTGAGCACTTCGAGATGCGTGTGCACAAGCGGCTGCTCGACATCCTCGAGCCGAGCCCGAAAACCGTCGACTCGCTCCAGCGCCTCGAACTTCCCGCCGGCGTCGACATCGAGATCAAGATCCAGCAGGTGTAGCGGCCCGCGCCCGGCAGCGAACCGAGCGAGCACGGCTTTGGACGGCCTGCGGATTAGCCGGTAACCTCTGCGGTCCGTGCGAAACGGGCCGAAGTGGCTCCGTCGCCCCTGTCCTGACCACAAGCAACCGACGTCTGCGCCGGCCTACCGTCCGATCCGACGGTGGGGACCCCGCAGCCCAATCGAATCGACGCTCCGCCGGGCCTGCCCGAGCGGAGCGTTCGCGTGAACGACGGCCCGTGAGAAAGGCCCGCAGCAATGGCATCGAAAGCGATCGTCGGCGAGAAAGTCGGCATGACCCAGGTGTGGGCGGACGACAACCGTGTCGTCCCCGTCACCGTGGTCAAGGTCGCCCCCTTGCGGGTCGTGCAAGTGAAGACCGTCGAGCACGACGGTTACAACGCCGTTCAGGTGACCTTCGGTCGAACCAACGGCCGCACGCTGTCGAAGCCGAAGGCGGGCCACTTCGAGAAGGCGGGTGTCGAGCCCGGTCGTCGGGTCGTCGAGTTGCGTCTCGACGACGTGAGCGGCTTCGAAGTCGGCCAGGAACTCAAGGTCGACCTGCTCGAGAACGGTGAGCTCGTCGACGTCACCGCCGTCAGCAAGGGCAAGGGCACCGCGGGTGTCATGAAACGGCACGGTTTCGCTGGCCTGGGTGCAGGCCACGGTGTGCATCGGGTGCACCGTGCCCCCGGAGCGATCGGCGCGTGCGCCACCCCGTCGCGGGTCTTCAAGGGCACTCGCATGGCCGGCCGACTCGGCGGACAGCGCGTGACCACGCTCAACCTCGAGGTCGTCTCGGCCGACGCCGAGCGCGACCTGCTCCTCGTGAAGGGCGCGGTCCCGGGACCGAAGGGCGGCCTCGTCGTGATCCGTGACGCGGTGAAGGCGGTGAAGGGCTGATGGCCTCCGTCGACGTGAAGTCGCAGGGTGGCGAAGTCGTCGGTTCGGTGGATCTCGTCGACGACATCTTCGGCCTCGAGCCGAACGTGCCCGTGATGCACCAGGTCGTGACGGCGCAACTCGCAGCACGACGGGCGGGCTCGCAGAGCACCCGCACCCGTGCCGAGGTAGCGGGCGGCGGTGCGAAGCCGTGGCGGCAGAAGGGCACGGGTCGCGCTCGCCAAGGCTCGAATCGTTCGCCGCACTGGCGCGGCGGCGGCGTTGCCCTCGGCCCGAAGCCGCGCAGCTTCGCCCAGAAGACGCCGAAGAAGATGGTGCGACTCGCGCTGTGCTCGGCCCTGTCCGATCGCGCCGCCGACGGCAGGGTCGTCGTGCTCGACGAGTGGTTGTTCGAGTCGCCGAAGACCAAGGAGGCCGTAGCCGCGCTCGAGGCCCTCGCCGTCACGGGCAAGGTGTTGCTCGTCCTCGGCGAGGACGACGGGGTGACGTGGCGCAGCTTCCGCAACCTCGGTGACGTGCACTGCCTGTTCGCTCGTGAGCTGAACGCGTACGACGTGCTCGTCGCCGACTATGTCGTCTTCACGCGCGAGACCCTTCCCGGCGGCGAGCCGGTGGCCGAGTCGTCGGAGATGTCCGTGACGGTCGGGGCCAGCGACACCGCTGACGACGGCACGGACACGGAGGAAGACGACGCTGATGCGTGATCCGCGCGATGTGATCATCGAACCGGTTGTGTCCGAGAAGTCGTATGCGTTGCTCGAGCGCAACGTCTACACGTTCCGCGTCCACCCCGACGCGTCCAAGCCGCAGATCCACGACGCCGTCGAGGAGATCTTCAACGTCCGGGTGCTGAGGGTGAACACGCTCAATCGCAAAGGGAAGCGCAAGCGCAACCGACGCTCGTGGACCTTCGGCAAGCGCGCCGACACGAAGCGGGCGATCGTGACGCTGCACCCCGACGACACCATCGAACTGTTCGAGGGCAACTAATGGCACTTCGGAAGCGCAAGCCCACGAGTCCCGGTCGCCGGTTCCAGACCGTTTCGGACTTCGCCGAGATCACGAAGAAGAAGCCCGAGCGTTCGCTCGTGGCGCCGAAGCACGGGACGGGCGGTCGCAACGCGCAGGGTCGCAAGACAGCGCGCCATCGCGGCGGCGGTCACAAGCAGCAGTACCGCATCGTCGACTTCAAGCGGACGAAGGACGGCGTGCCCGCCAAGGTCGCGGCCATCGAGTACGACCCGAACCGCAACTGTCGCATCCTGCTTCTGCATTACCTCGACGGCGAGAAGCGCTACATCCTCGCTGCCCGCGGCGCCGAGGTGGGCGACCTGCTGCAGTCGGGTCAAGGATCCGAGATCCGGCCCGGCAACGCGTTGCCGTTGCGCTACATCCCGGTCGGCACCGTCGTCCACAACGTCGAGCTCAAGCCGGGCGCGGGCGGCAAGATGGCTCGCAGCGCGGGCGCGAGCGTGCAACTCGTCGCCAAGGAAGGCGACTTCGCCACATTGCGCCTGCCTTCCACCGAGATGCGGCGTGTGGCGATCGACTGCCGTGCGACGGTCGGCGAGGTCGGAAACGCAGAGGCGGATCTCGTCAAGCTGGGCAAGGCCGGCCGCAACCGCTGGAAGGGCGTGCGCCCGCAGACACGCGGCGTCGCGATGAACCCGGTCGACCATCCGCTCGGGGGCGGCGAAGGCAAGAGCTCCGGCGGACGTCATCCCGTTTCGCCTTGGGGCAAGCCCGAAGGCCGCACCCGCAACAAGAACAAGCCGTCCCAGAAGTTGATCGTGCGTCGCCGCCGTACCCGCGGCGAGCGGAGGTAACGATGCCGCGCAGCCTCAAGAAGGGGCCTTTCGTCGACGACCACCTGCTGAAGAAGGTCGACGACCTCAACAGCAGGGGTGAGAAGAAGGTCGTCAAGACGTGGAGCCGGCGCTCCACGGTCATTCCCGACATGGTCGGCCACACCATCGCGGTGCACGACGGTCGTAAGCACGTTCCGGTGTACGTCACCGAGGCCATGGTCGGGCACAAACTCGGAGAGTTCGCGCCGACCCGCACGTTCCGCTACCACGCCGGCCAGGAGAAGGCCGTGCGAGGCCGGAGGTAGGGGGATGGGGTTCGGCGTCAAGACCAACGAGCGGCCGGGCACGCGCGCCGAGGTGCGCTATGTCCGCATGTCCGCCTACAAGGCGCGCGAGGTGCTCGATCTCATCCGCGGCAAGGAGATGCAGCAGGCAGACGAGATCCTGCAGTTCTGTGAGCGTGACGCCGCCATCGTGGTGCGCAAGTGTCTTGCGTCCGCGGCGGCGAATGCCGAGCACAACGATCTGATCGACCCCGAAGAGCTCTTCGTCGCCGCCTGTTTCGCGGACGAGGGTCCGACGCTGAAGCGCTGGCGGCCACGCGCTCGCGGTCGTGCGACACGCATCCGCAAGCGGACGTGCCACATCACTGTGATCGTCAGCCGGCTCTCCGCCGAGCAGTTGGAGCGGCGCCGTGAGCGTGAGGCGGTCTCGACCGCGGCGGCGGGTCGCGGCCGGCGCCGTTCGCAGGCCGCTGCCGACGCTCGTCGTGCCCGCGTGGCCAAGAGCCGGGCGCGCGAGGAGGCCGTCGAAGCCGAACACGATCACGACCACGACACGGAAGGCGTCGAGGCCGAAGCGACCGAAGCTGCGGAGGTCGAGACCGACGAAGCCGCCGCCGAGGACGTCGAAGTCGAGGACGCCGAAGTCGAGGACGACGAAGTCGAGGACGCCGAAGTCGAGGACGACGAAGTCGAGGCCGACGAAGTCGCCGCAGGTGACCAGGCCACTGAGGACGTCAGCACGGAAAAGAACGCCACCGAAGAAGAGGACGGCTAGGAATGGGTCAGAAGGTCAACCCGTACGGATTCCGTCTCGGCGTGACGACCGACTGGAAGTCGCGTTGGTTCGCCGACCGCAAGGAGTACGGGGACTACGTCATCGAGGACTGGCGCATCCGCAACTACCTCATGACCGAGCTCCCGCACGCGGCGATCAGCCGTATCGAGGTCGAGCGAACCCGTGACCGTCTTCGCGTCGATGTGCACACCGCGCGGCCGGGCATCGTCATCGGCCGCCGCGGTTCCGAAGCCGACCGCCTCCGCATCGGACTTGCGAAGATCACCGGCAACAACAAGGTGCAGCTCAACATCCAGGAGATCAAGCAGCCCGAGCTCGACGCCGCGCTCATCGCGCAGGGTGTCGCCGACCAGCTCGCAGGTCGCGTTGCGTTCCGTCGAGCGATGAAGCGCGCGGTGCAGAACGCGCAGAAGGCGGGCGCACAAGGCATTCGTGTGCAGTGCTCGGGTCGACTCGGTGGCGCCGAGATGAGCCGTACCGAGTGGTACCGCGAGGGTCGCGTGCCCCTGCACACCCTCCGCGCCGACATCGACTACGGCTTCCGCGAGGCGCGCACGACCGCCGGCCGCATCGGCGTGAAGGTGTGGATCTACAAGGGCGACATCCTTCCGTACAAGACAGCCGCCGAGGACAAGATCAGCCGCGAGGCCGCGATGGCCGTCGGCGAGACCTCGGGACAGGCGCCGCGCAAGGTCGTGTCGTCGGCTGCCGCCCGCCGTCGTGCAGAGCCCGCCGCCGAGCCCGAGCTCGAAGCCACTCCGCTGGTCAAGGAGGCGGACCCCGAGCTCGAGCGACTACTCGCAGAAGAAGAGGACATCGAGCGCCGCACCCGCCAGCACCACGAAGCACCCAAGTTCCACGGGGACGCGGACTGATGTTGATGCCTCGCAAGGTCAAGCACCGCAAGACGCAGCGCGGTCGCACCAAGGGTCCGTCGAAGGGCGGCAACGAGGTGATGTTCGGCGACTACGGCATCCAGGCCCTCGAGCCGGGATGGATCACCGCCCGCCAGATCGAAGCCGCCCGTATCGCGATGACGCGTCACATCAAGCGCGGCGGCAAGGTCTGGATCAACATCTTCCCGGACAAGCCCGTCACCGAGAAGCCGGCTGAGACGCGCATGGGGTCCGGCAAGGGGAACCCCGAGCGGTGGGTTGCGGTCGTGCGTCCGGGTCGTGTGCTGTTCGAGTTGTCGTACCCGAACGAAGACGTGGCCAGGGCGGCGCTCGACCGTGCCATCCAGAAGCTGCCGATCAAGGCGCGCTTCGTGACCAGGGATGAGGGGTTCTGATGCCGTCGCAGAAGGCCGCCGAGATGCTGGACCTCCCGGACGACGGTTTGCTGCAGCTTCTCGCCGACACGAAGCAGGAGCTGTTCAACCTCCGGTTCCAGCACGTGACCGGGCAGCTCGACAACTACTCGCGGTTGCCGCAACTGAAGCGAGACGTGGCGCGGATCAACACCGAGCTGCGCGCCCGCGAGATCGCTGCCGCGGAGGCACTGGAGAAGGCAGATGGCTGACGACACCACGACGGCGCGCTCGAACCCGCGCAAGGTCCGCGAAGGCACGGTCCTGTCCGCGTCCATGGACAAGACGGCCGTCGTTTCGGTGGTCGACCGCGTTCGCCATCCGCTCTATCGCAAGACGCTGCAGCGCACGAAGAACCTGTACGTCCACGACGAGGGGAACGACCTCAATGTCGGCGACCGTGTTCGCGTCCAGGAGACGCGGCCGCTGTCGAAGCTCAAGCGCTGGCGCCTGGTCGAAGTGCTCGAAAGGGCCCGGTGAACAGTCGATGATCCAACAGGAGACGCGCCTTCGCGTCGCCGACAACTCTGGTGCGAAGGAGGTGCTGTGCATCAAGGTGCTCGGCGGCTCCAAGCGCCGGTACGCGTCGATCGGCGACATCTTCGTCGCCACCGTGAAGGACGCCATCCCTGGCGCGGCGGTGAAGAAGGGTGATGTCGTCAAGTGCGTCGTGGTCCGTGTGAAGAAGGAGCGCCGCCGGCCCGACGGCAGCTACATCCGCTTCGACGAGAACGCGGCCGTCCTCATCAACGATCAGCAGCAGCCGCGGGGTACGCGCATCTTCGGCCCGGTCGGCCGTGAGCTGCGCGACAAGCGCTTCATGCGCATCGTCTCCTTGGCCCCCGAGGTTCTCTGATGTCTGGACTGCGAATCAAGAAGGGTGACCGCGTGCGTGTCCTCCAAGGCAAGGACCGCGGCAAACAAGGGTCGGTCACTCGCGTGCTACCGCGCGAGGGCAAGGTGATCATCGACGGCGTCAACGTGGCAAAGAAGCACCAGAAGCCGACGCGTTCGACGATGCAGGGCGGCATCATCGACAAGGACATGCCCATTCCGGCGTCAAACGTCGCCTTGCTGTGTCCGAAGGGTCATCCCACACGGATCGGTTACGAGTTCAACGCGGACGGGACCAAGCGCCGTGTGTGCAAGAAATGCGGGGCGGATCTCGGATGAGCACGACTGAAGCAGCACCGGCGATTCCTCGCCTGAAGCAACGCTACAAGGATGAGATCCGCGCGCAGCTCCAAACCGAGCTCGGCCTGTCGAACGTGATGGAGGTCCCTCGGTTCGAGAAGATCGTGATCAACATGGGGGTCGGGGCCGCGGTGCAGCAGGCGAGCCTGCTCGAGGGTGCGGTGCGCGACCTCGAGACGATCGCCGGGCAGAAGCCGGTGGTGACGAGGGCGAAGAAGTCGATCGCGGGCTTCAAGGTCCGCGAAGGCAATCCCATCGGCGCCAAGGTCACGCTGCGCGGCGATCGCATGTGGGAGTTCTTCGACCGGCTGATCAGCATCGCCATTCCCCGCATCCGTGACTTCCGCGGTCTGCCGGTCACGTTCGATGGTCACGGCAACTACACGTTCGGGGTCAACGAGCAGCTGATCTTCCCCGAGATCGACTACGACCGCATCGATGCGACCCGTGGCATGGACATCACGGTCGTGACGACCGCTCGCACCGACGCCGAAGGCAAGGCGTTGCTCGACGCATTTGGATTTCCGTTCCGCAGGGAGGGCCAGAGCTAGATGGCCAAGAAGGCATTGATCGAGAAGCAGCAGCGCAAGCCGAAGTTCAAGGTGCGCGCGTACACGCGGTGCCGTCGCTGCGGTCGACCGCGCTCGGTCTACCGCAAGTTCGGGCTGTGTCGCATCTGCTTCCGGGAGATGTCCCATGCCGGGGAGATCCCCGGCATCACGAAGGCGAGTTGGTGACGGGAGGGAGGTGAGCGCTGATGATGACTGTATTGATTGTTCGACTCGCTGCGCTCGCCTGCACTGCCGGCCGCACGCTGGCGCTACCACGGCCGGCCTGCGAAGGAGGTGAGCTCTGATGATGACTGATCCGATTGCCGACATGCTCACCCGAGTTCGCAACGCGAACGTTGCGATGCACGATCAGGTGCGCATGCCTTCCTCGAAGCAGAAGGAGGCGCTCGCCGCCATCCTCAAGCAAGAGGGTTACATCGAGGGTTACACGGTCGCGGACGATCTCGGCCGTCCGGGACGCGTCCTCACCGTCGACATGAAGTACTCACCGGAACGTGAACGGACGATCTCCGGCCTGCGCCGCGTGAGCAAGCCAGGTCTGCGCGTCTACACCAAGGCGGACAAGGTCCCGCGGGTCTTGGGCGGCCTCGGTGTCGCTGTCCTGTCCACGAGCCGAGGATTGCTGACCGATCGCGAAGCGCGGAAGGCCGGCATCGGCGGCGAGATCCTCTGTTTTGTCTGGTGATCGGGAGAAGTCATGAGTGAGCGAAGCGAACGCAGGGCGGGCGTGCGACCGCTAGGGAGCCGGACGCCGATGGGGTCCGGGGGCGCAGCCCCCGAGGGATCATGAGTCGTGTAGGTCGAGCCCCGATTCCCGTGCCGGACGGCGTGACCGTCACCATCGCGGACCGCCGTATCACGGTGAACGGTCCGAAGGGCACGCTCGAGCGTGCCATACCCGGGGTGATCACCGTGCGCCAGGACGACGGCCAGTTGATGGTCGAGCGTCCCGACGACGAGCGCGACAACCGCGCCCAGCACGGGCTCACGCGTTCGCTCGTCAACAACATGGTCGTCGGCGTGACGCAGGGATACACCAAGGAGCTCGAGATCGTGGGGGTCGGCTACCGCGCGACGGCGCAGGGCAACTCCGCCATCGAGCTCGCACTGGGGTTCAGCCATCCGGTACGAGTGCAGGCGCCGGAGGGCATCGAGTTCGAAGTGCCACAGCCCACCCGCATCGCGGTGCGCGGCATAGACAAGGAGGCGGTCGGTCAGGTCGCCGCCAACATCCGCAAGCTCCGCAAGCCCGAGCCCTACAAGGGCAAGGGCGTGCGCTACCTCGGCGAGCGCGTGCAGCGCAAGGCCGGCAAGACAGGCAAGTGATGATCACCACCCGGCGACAGTGCAAGCAGACAGCGCGATGAGCTCCGCACAGAAGCTTCGCCATGCACGCATCCGGCGGCACCGTCGCGTGCGCAAGAGCGTGCGTGGAACGGCCGCACGTCCTCGTCTCGCCGTGTTCCGATCGAACAAGCACATCATCGCCCAGGTGATCGACGACGTCGCCGGCAAGACGCTCGCTGCTGCGTCCAGCACGGAAGCAGAGCTGCGCAGCAGCGCGACCGGCAACAAGGACTCGGCTGCCAAGGTGGGTGCACTACTCGCCGACCGGGCGAAGGCTGCCGGCGTGACCAAGGTCGTCTTCGATCGCGGCGGTTTCCAGTACCACGGCCGTGTCGCGGCTGTCGCGGACGCTGCCCGCGAGAACGGATTGGAGTTCTAGATGTCAATGCGTGAACGCGACCGGGAGCGGGAGCAGAGCAACCCCCGCAACTCGGGCGACGCCAACCTGCGGGAATCGCGGGTCATCAACATCAACCGCGTCGCCAAGGTTGTGAAGGGCGGTCGCCGGTTCAGCTTCACCGCGCTCGTCGTGATCGGTGACGGCAACGGCCGCGTCGGCCTCGGCTACGGCAAGGCCAAGGAAGTACCGCTCGCGATCCAGAAGGGAACGGAGGAGGCGCGCAAGAACCTCTTCGCGGTTGCCCTCGCCGGATCGACCATCACCCATCCCGTCATCGGCCGAGAAGGGGCAGGGCGAGTGCTGCTCAAGCCCGCCGCTCCCGGTACGGGCGTCATCGCCGGTGGCGCGGCTCGCGCCATCCTCGAGGAGGCGGGCATCCACGACGTGCTGTGCAAGTCGCTCGGCTCGGCCAACCACATCAACGTTGCCCGGGCCACGATCGCGGGGCTCAAGTCGCTGAAGCGACCCGACCATGTCGCTCGGCTGCGCGGTCTGTCTGCCGAAGAGTTCGTCCCGAAGGGATTGCTCGAGGCCTACAGGGAGACCCAGCGCGGCCCAGTCGAGTACACCGAGGTCAAGTAGGACACCATGTCTCAACTGCGAGTCACTCAGACACGGTCGGCGATCGGGTCGAAGCCAAAGCAGCGAGGGACGTTGCGCGCCCTCGGGCTCGGCCGCATCGGCAAGACAAACACATTGCCCGACCGCCCGGAGATCCGAGGGCAGATCGCCAAGGTTCCCCATCTCGTGAAGGTCGAAGAGGTCCAGCCGTGAAGATCCATGACTTGAAGCCGGCGGACGGCTCGAACCGCCGAGGTATCCGGGTCGGTCGAGGCACCGGAGGCCGGCGGGGCAAGACCGCCGGGCGGGGCACGAAAGGCCAGGGCGCTCGCGACACCATCAAGATGAACTTCGAGGGTGGGCAGATGCCGCTGCACATGCGCGTGCCCAAGCTCAAGGGGTTCAAGAACCCGTTCCGCGTCGAGTATCAGGCGATCAACCTCGACGTCATCGACGGTTGTGGCCTCGACGAGATCACGCCTGAGCAGCTCCATGCGAAGGGGCTCACGCACAAGGGCGCGCTCGTCAAGGTGCTCGGTCGGGGCGAGGTCACCCGCAAGGTGACCGTCCGGGCCCATGCCTTCTCGAAGACCGCCGAAAGCGCCATCACTTCGGCCGGCGGTAGCGTTGAAGTCTTGCCCCCGCCGTTCGGTCACGGCCGTCCGCCGGCCAAGGGCAACGCGCACACGAATCGCTAAGGGTCCCGTAGGGTCCCGTCAATCGCCTCACCGGCCCGACTGGAGTTTCCGCGGTGCTTTCGAGCCTCAAGAACATGTTCAAGGTTCCGGACCTCCGGAACAAGATCGTGTTCACCCTCCTGATGCTGGCCCTGTACCGGTTCGGCTCACACGTGCCCGTGCCGGGCATCGATCTCGGTCAGGTCAAGCAGCTGCAGGAGCAGGCGAAGCAAGGCGGTGTACTGAGCTTCCTCCAGCTCTTCTCCGGTGGTGCGCTCACGCAGTTCGCGGTGTTCGCCCTCGGGATCATGCCGTACATCACGAGTTCGATCATCATGCAGATCCTCACCGTGGTGATCCCGAAGCTCGAGCAATGGCAGCAACAGGGCGCGGTCGGGCAGCGCAAGATCACGCAGTGGACCCGCTACCTCACGATTGCCATCGCGTTGGTGCAGTCGTTCGGCCTGTCCTACCTGTTCCACAACGGAGGCGGCGGATTCGGGCGGGTGAGCAACACCACGGGACTCGACCTGTTCGGTGGTGACCAGAACTTCAACTTGCCGCGCATCAGCCTCGTCGTGGTCACGCTGGTCGCCGGCACGGCATTGCTCATGTGGATGGGTGAGCTCATTACCCAGCGCGGCATCGGCAACGGCATGTCGCTGCTGATCTTCGCCTCCGTCGTGTCGACCATCCCGGCCGCGGGTGGTCAGATCGAGGCGGAGAAGGGTCTCGGCTGGCTGATCGTCCTGATCGGCGTCGGCATCGCGATCCTCGTGGGCATCGTGTTCGTCGAGCAGGGCCAGAGACGGATACCGGTCCAGTTCGCGAAACGCGTCGTCGGCCGGCGAATGTACGGCGGTCAGTCGACGTACATCCCGCTGAAGGTCAACCAAGCGGGCGTGATCCCGATCATCTTCGCCAGCTCGGTGCTGTACCTGCCGGTGATCGCGACCAACATCCTCCCGGTCGACGCGAACCACGACAACTACTGGGGAAACCGCGTCCAGAGGTGGGTGAACAACAACCTCGTCAACGGCCACGGCCTCTGGTACATGGTCATCTACGGCGGGCTGATCATCGGCTTCACGTACTTCTACACGCTGATCACCTTCGACCCGCACCAGCAGGCCGACACCATTCGCAAGCAAGGCGGGTTCATCCCCGGCATCAGGCCCGGCCCGCAAACCGAGCGCTACCTCGGCAGGATCGTGAATCGCATCACGCTTCCCGGCGCGTTGTTCATCACCGCCATCGCGCTGCTCCCTGCGATCATGCTCGAGGTGGCCAACATCCGGAACTTCCCGTTCGCGGGCACCACGATCCTCATCGCGGTCGGCGTCGCGCTCGAGACGATGAAGCAGATCGACAGCCAGTTGATGATGCGGAACTACGAGGGGTTCCTGAAGTGACGGGTGCTCTGGCGTGATCCCCGGCGTGCGGCTCGTCATCCTGGGCCGACAGGGGGCGGGCAAGGGCACGCAGTGCGTGCGGTTGGCCCGGCACTACGTCGTGCCGCACATCTCGACGGGCGACATGCTGCGCGCCGCGGTGAAGGAGGGCACCGACTTCGGTCGCAAGGCGCAGGAGTACATGAGCCGCGGCGATCTGCTTCCCGACGACATCATCATCGGGGTCGTGGGGGAAAGGATCGCCAAGGACGACACCCGCACTCGCGGGTACATCCTCGACGGGTTTCCCCGCACGGTCGGCCAAGCAGAAGCGCTCGGCGAGCTGACCGTCGCCGAGCCACTCGACATCGTCATCGATCTCGAGGTGCCCGAGGAAATCGTGCTCCAGCGCATCTCGAATCGCCGAGTGTGTGTCGATTGCGGCACCAACTACTCCGTTCAGACCCCACCCCGATACAACTGGACCTGTGACGTGTGCGGTGGCGAAGTCGTCCAGCGCGAGGACGACACCCCAGAAGCTGTTCGCAAGCGGCTCGACCTCTACAACGAGGAGACCGAGCCGCTCATCGCGTGGTACATCGGCAAGGATCTTCTGGTGACCGTCGACGGGTTGGGCTCCGCCGACAAGGTCACGGAGAATCTGATCACGGCGATCGACCGCCGCACCCGCGGCGTGTCGTCCACGGGAGCGGTAGCGGAGTCATGAGCGTCGCCACGGTCCGAAAGTCGAGTGATCAGCTGGCCAAGATGCGGGCCGCCGGCCGGGTGGTGGCCGAGATGCACCAGTGCATCCGCGAGGCGATCAAGCCCGGGATCACGACCCTCGACCTCGACCAGATCGGCCGAGACGTGCTGGACCGGCGGGGCGCCCGGTCGAACTTCCTCAACTACCACGGCTTCCCCGCCGTGATCTGCACGTCACCGAACGACATGATCGTCCACGGCATCCCCGGCAGGTACCGGCTCAAGGAGGGCGACATCATCTCGATCGACTGCGGAGCGATCGTCGACGGATGGCACGGTGATGCTGCGTTCACGGCTCCGGTCGGGACGGTCACCCAGGAGGCGCAGCGCCTCATGGACGTGACGGAGGCCAGCCTCGGCGCCGGCATCGAACAGATGGTGGACGGGAACCGTCTGTCGGACATCGGCCACGCGGTCCAGGTGGTGGCCGAGGAGGCGGGCTTCTCGGTGGTCCGGGGCTACGAAGGCCACGCCATCGGCACCGCGATGCACGAAAAGCCGGGCGTTCCCAACTTCGGCGATCCCGGCAAGGGGCCCAAGCTGAAGCCGGGCATGGTCTTCGCCATCGAGCCCATGGTGAACGCCGGCGGCGCCGCCACCCGCGTCCTGGACGACGGCTGGGGCGTGGTGACGAGGGACGGGTCCCTCTCTGCCCACTTCGAACACACCATCGCCATCACCGACAACGGCCCGGAGATCCTCACCGTCCCGTAATTCGACGAGAACTCGCTCTCTGCGCCCAAGTTGGCTGAAATCCAGGGAGCGGGTAGCATGCCCCTCCGGCTTTGTGCCTTGGCGCGCTTGCGCGCGCCCGGGAGCCAAGTTCTCGAGCAGTCCGTCGGAGGTCCACCCTGCCCAAGCCCAAGGAAGACGCGATCGTCCTCGAGGGGACGGTGATCGAGCCCCTGCCCAACGCGATGTTCCGGGTGGAGCTCGAGAACGGCCACAAGGTGCTGGCCCACATCTCCGGGAAGATGCGCATGCACTACATCCGCATCCTTCCCGGTGACCGCGTCCAGGTGGAGCTCACCCCGTACGACCTCAGCAGAGGTCGGATCACCTACAGGTACAAGTGATGAAGGTCAAGCCGAGCGTCAAGAAGCTGTGCGACAAGTGCAAGGTGATCCGCCGGCACGGCCGTGTGATGGTCATCTGTCAGAACCCGCGCCACAAGCAGCGCCAGGGATAGGGAGCGCGTAACCACACATGGCACGTATCGCCGGGGTCGACATTCCCCGTGAGAAGCGGCTGGAGATCAGCCTCACCTACATCTTCGGAGTCGGTCGCACGAGCTCGCAGCAGATCATTGGCGAGCTCGGGTTGAACCCCGACACCCGGGTACGCGATCTCACCGACGAAGAGGTGAACCGCATCCGGACCTACGTCGACTCGAACCTCAAGGTCGAGGGCGACCTGCGCCGAGACATCCAGCAGGACATCAAGCGGAAGATGGAGATCGGCTGCTACCAGGGCCTGCGCCACCGGCGCGGTCTTCCCGTCCACGGACAACGCACCCAGACCAACGCACGCACGCGCAAGGGGCCGAAGAAGACCGTGGCTGGGAAGAAGAAGGTCCGCAAGTAATGGCAAAGCCGAAGCCGGGCGGGCGGCGGCCCCGAAAGCGCGAGCGCAAGAACGTCGCGTACGGCGTCGCGCACATCAAGAGTTCGTTCAACAACACGATCGTTGCCATCACCGATCAGGACGGCAACATGCTCGCCTGGGCGTCAGCCGGCAACGTCGGGTTCAAGGGATCGCGCAAGTCGACGCCGTTCGCCGCGCAGATGGCTGCCGAGCAGTGCGCCCGGCGAGCGATGGAGCACGGGGTGCGCAAAGTCGATGTCGTCGTCAAGGGACCAGGCTCCGGTCGCGAGACGGCGATCCGTTCGCTGCAGAACGCAGGCATCGAGGTGACCGGTATCAAGGATGTGACCCCGGTGCCGCACAACGGCTGCCGTCCTCCGAAGCGGAGGCGCGTGTAATGGCTCGTTACACCGGGCCGGTGTGCCGGCTGTGCCGCCGCGAGCGCATGAAGCTGTATCTCAAGGGCGCCAAGTGCGACACCATGAAGTGTCCGATCGAACGGCGGCCGTATCCGCCGGGTGAGGCCGGTCGGAACCGCCAGCGACAGGGCTCCGAGTACCTCCTGCAGTTGCGCGAGAAGCAGAAGGCTCGCCGCATCTACGGGCTCATGGAGAAGCAGTTCAGCCGCACGTACCAGGAGGCCAACCGCCGCCAGGGCGTGACCGGCGAGAACCTGCTCCAGCTGCTCGAGCTCCGGCTCGACAACGTGGTCTTTCGGGCCGGCTGGGGTGCGAGCCGTGCGCAGGCTCGGCAGTTCGTGCGCCATGGGCATGTCGCGGTCAACGGACGGCGCGTCACGATCCCGAGCTATACGGTCCGCAAGGGCGATGTCGTGACGCTGCGCGACAAGGCGCGCGCCATGATCGTTGTTCGCCACAACATCGACACGCTCGACCGGCAGACGCCCGCGTGGCTCGAGACCGGCGAGGGCGGTCTGCAGGTCACCGTTCGCGAGCTCCCCGCCCGCGCGCAGATCGACGTGCCGGTGCGCGAGCAGCTCATCGTCGAGCTCTACTCCAAGTAGCAGATCCCTTTCCCGCGAGGTAGCACACGCATGCTGGTCATCCAACGACCGACCGTCGAAGCGATCGACGAGCAGGTCGGGAACCGTCAGAGGTTCTCGATCAGCCCGCTCGAGCCCGGCTTCGGCCACACACTCGGCAACTCGCTGCGCCGCACACTGCTCTCGTCCATTCCGGGCGCGGCCGTCACGCAGGTGCGCTTCGACGACGCGCTCCACGAGTTCACGACGATCAAGGGCGTCACCGAAGACGTCACCGACATCCTGCTGAACCTGAAGGATCTCGTGTTGCAGGTCTACAACGAGGAACCCATCACACTTCGGCTCGACGCCAAGGCGTCCGGCGCCAACACCGACGTCACGGCCGCGGACATCCAACCGCATCAGGACGTCGACATCCTCAATCCCGATCTGCACATCGCCACGCTGGCCACGGGTGCCCGGCTTGCCATCGACATCACGGTCAGCAAAGGCCGCGGCTACGTGTCCGCCGAGCGCAACAAGATCTCGGCGACGATCGGCGTGATCCCGGTCGACTCGATCTTCTCGCCCGTTCGTCGTGTCGCGTTCGAGGTCGAGCCGACGCGGGTCGAACAGGACACCAACTACGACCGTCTGATCCTCGACATCGAGACCGACGGTTCGATCACGCCCCGCGAGTCACTCGCGTCGGCGGGAGCCACGCTGACCTCCCTGGTCGAGCTCGTGCGCGACATGAGCGAGGAGCCCCAGGGCCTCGAGCTCGGCGAAGTCTCCACTGTCACCGCCGGCTCGCCCGACCTCGAGCTGCCGATCGAGGACCTCGATCTCTCCGAGCGTCCTCGCAACTGCCTCAAACGGGCGCAGGTCAACTCGATCGGCGAGTTGTTGCAGAAGACCGAGGACGACCTGCTTGCGATCACCAACTTCGGTCAGAAGTCGCTCGACGAGGTGAAGGCCAAGCTCGACGAGCGCGGCTTGCAGCTTCGGATCAAGGAATAAGGGGCGTCCCGATGCCCGCACGTCCGCGCAAAGCCCGCCGGTTCGGCGGTGACGCCGCGCACCAGCGGCTGATGATGGCCAACCTCGTCGCGTCGCTGGTCGCGGCCGAGGGGCTGGTCACCACCGAGGCCAAAGCCAAAGCGTTGCGTCCTGTGGCCGAGAAGGTCATCACCAAGGCCAAGCGAGCGGCAGTCGATCCCGAGCAGCGTCTGCACCAGATCCGGCAGGTGCAGTCCTACCTCGGCGACCGCGAGATGACGGCGAAGCTGTTCGACGAGATCGGCCCTCGTTACGTCGACCGCAACGGCGGCTACACCCGCATTCTCAAGTTGGGCCCGCGCCACGGCGACAACGCGCCGATGGCGCGCATCGAACTCGTCTAGGTCGTCGAGGCCGGCGCTTCGGCGTCGGTGGCCGACCGGGCCGGCTTCTTCGGCCGGAAGGCGAACACACCGATCACGATGAGCGCCACGAGGACGACGAGCCCAGCGGCCCACCAACGCTTCTGCTGGTACCAAGCATTCTTGCCCGGCCCTTTCGGCGTCACCCGGTTCGACGCGTCCGATAACGCTCCCGCACCTGCAGCGTTGATCGCCGCCACCTTGAACGTGTAGGCCGCATTGTTGTGCAGCCCTTTCACGGTGGTCGAGGTGTCAGGAGTCTCCAACGTGATCGCCGGTTGCTTGGTCTCGCCGCGGTATGGCGTCACCGTGTAGCCGGTGATCGGCGACCCGCCGGCCGCAGCCGGCGCCGTCCAATGCACCTCGACCTGCTGGTTGCCGGCTGTCGCCGAGACGTTCGTCGGCTTGCCCGGCACCGCCGCCTGTGCGTTCGCTGCGCTCGCAAAGGCAACGAGGAGCACTGCGGCACACACGGTGCCGACGACGGCCCCTATCCCGCTCTGACGCACGCGTTTCACCATGTCCCCCCTGTTGGTCACGCGGGCACGCAGCGTAGCGACCCACAGTGGCGGGCCGTGCACGAGGGCAGTATGAGGCGGTGACGTTGTTCGAGCAGGAGGTGTCGCCAGCGGCGACCGCCGTTCGGGTCCGGGCGACGGTCGCCTACGACGGCGCCGGGTTCGCCGGCTTCGCGGCGCAGAAGGAAGGCCCACCCACCGTCGAGGGGACGCTCGCCGACGCCATCGGGCGTGTGCTCGGCCAGCCAGTCGAGTTGACGTGTGCGGGCCGGACGGACGCGGGTGTGCACGCGTGGGGACAGGTCGTCAGCTTCGACGCGGACGAAGCGAGGCTCGACACCGAAGCGCTCGAGCGAGCCGTGAACAAGATGCTGCGTCCGGCGATCGCCATTCGCGACGTGCGCGTCGCCGACGCAGACTTCGACGCGCGCTTCTCCGCGACGAGCCGCCGCTACCGGTACACGATCCTGAACCAGACCGTCCCGTCGCCGTTCGTCGCGGCCGCATCCTGGTGGATCGACCGTCCGCTCGATCTCGCGGCCATGCGCCTTGCTTGCGATCCGTTGATCGGCGAGCACGACTTCAGCTCGTTTTGTCGGAGGCCGTCGCCCGAGGCGACGCTCGTTCGTCGGGTCGTCGACGCGACGTGGGAATCGGCCGGTAGCGAAGACGTATGTCTCCTGCGGTTCTGGATCGAGGCCAACGCGTTCTGCCACCAGATGGTGCGATCGATCGTGGGCACGATGGTCGATGTCGGGCTCGGCCGGCGCCGTGCCGGTGACGTGGCGGCCATCATCAGGGCGCTCGACCGAGCGGCGGCGAGCAACATCGCGCCGCCGCACGGCCTGTGCCTGTGGGAGGTGCGGTACTGACGGTCTGATCCGGGAATGCCAAATCGTTTGCCTGGTTACATAACCTGGTGAACAATACAGCCATGGAACAGACGATGGACGATCTGGCCGTGCTGGCCAGCAGAGTCCGCCTTGCGCTCGTCCCGCTGACCCGGCAACTCCGCCAGCAGAACGTCGACCTGACCGCGACACAAGCCTCCGCGCTCGCGACGATCAGCCGGCGGCAACCACTCACCGTCGGCGATCTCGCCAAGGCCGAGCACGTGTCGTCACCGATGATCACGAAGGTGGTTCGAGGCCTCGAAGCGGCGGGTCTCGTCCGCAAGGAGGTCGACCCGATCGACCGGCGTGTCTCGTTGCTGTCGGTGACGCCGGACGGGATACGCCGCCTCGAGCGCAGCCGAACCCGCAAGAACGCATGGCTCGCCAAGCGCCTCCGATCACTCGAGCCGTCGGAGATCGCGGCGCTGGAGGCGGTCGTCCCCGTGTTGGAACGGCTCACGGCCGAACGCTCGGTATGACGAGGCTGAAGGTCGCGACCGCGGAGACGTTCCGCTCGCTCCGGGTGCGCAACTTCCGCATCTTCTTCATCGGACAAGCCATCAGCCAGGTCGGAACCTGGTTGCAGTTCATCGCGCAGGCACTGCTCGTGCTCCAACTCACCGACTCGGGCGTCGCACTCGGGCTCGTCACTGCATTCCAGTTCCTTCCCGTGCTCGTCTTCGGTGCATGGGCGGGCGTGATCTCTGATCGCGTCGACAAGCGACGGCTGATGTTGGTGACGCAGACGGCGATGATGGTCTTCGCACTGGCACTCGGCGTGTTCGTGCTCAGCGGCCACATCACCGTCACAGGCGTCTATGTGCTGGCCGCGCTGACGGGCACGGCGAACGCATTCGACAACCCATCGAGGCGAGTGATGATCACCGAGCTCGTCGGTGAGACGGAGATGGCGAACGCGGTGAGCCTGAACAGCGCGCTGATCACCGGATCACGGGTCGTCGGACCTGCGCTCGCGGCCTGGCTCATCCACGGGGTCGGCATCGGCTGGTGTTTTGTCGCCAACGCGGCATCGTTCATTGCGATGCTCGTTGCACTGCTGATGATCCATCCCGCGGACCTGCACCTGAACGAGCGGATCCCAAAGGCGAAGGGTCAGATCGTCGAGGGCTTCCGCTACGTGTGGCATCACGACGAGCTCCGCCTTGC
>DATAES010000257.1:0-11974 GCA_036257895.1 Acidimicrobiales bacterium | reverse complement strand
GCGTTCCCCGGCCACGCAGGCTGCGACTGCGTTCCCCGGCCACGCAGGCTGCGACTGCGTTCCCCGGCCACGCAGGCCGTTGCGGCCGCTCGTTCGCTGGCGCTCCCTCGCTCGCATCAGCTGTGACTGCGTTCCCCGGCCACGCAGGCCGTTGCTGCCGCTCGTTCGCTGGCGCTCCCTCGCTCGCATCTGCTGTGACTGCGTTCCCCGGCCACGCAGGCCGTTGCTGCCGCTCGTTCGCTGGCGCTCCCTCGCTCGCATCTGCCTTTAGTCTCGGCACCCATGAATCGGACGTTCGTCATGGCCAAGCCCGATGCGGTGGAGCGCGGGTTGATCGGCGAGATCGTCGGGCGCATCGAGCGCAAGGGTCTCCGAGTCGTGGCCGCCGAGATGCGCCGGGTGGGCATGGAACTCGCCGAACGGCACTACGCCGAGCACGCCGGGAAGCCGTTCTACGACGACCTGGTGACATTCATCACACGCTCACCGGTCTTTGCAACGGTGGTGGAGGGTCCGGCGGACAACACGTTCTCGCTCGTCCGCGGCCTGGTCGGCGCTACGAGGGTGGACGATGCCCTCGCCGGCACCATTCGCGGAGACTTCGCCACCACGACCACCGAGAACCTCGTGCACGCGAGCGACGGCCATGAGTCCGCCGAGCGTGAGATCGCGCTCTGGTTTCCCGATCTCTGACGGCATGTGACTGTTGCGAATGAGTTACACCGTCTAACCTGTCCGCCAGGTAGGGGCCGGAACCATCGCGATCGCTCGGACCAACGGGTCTCGGCGCCTACGACCGAACGCTTCCTCGTCCGCTGGTAGCCGCAGGGATCCGCATGTCCGACAATGTGTTTTCTTCGTTCATGGGTCGAGACATGGCCGTCGACCTCGGAACGGCCAACACCGTCGTCTACATGCGCGGCCGCGGCATCGTGCTCGATGAGCCGTCGGTGGTCGCCGTCAACGCGCGCGATGGGCGACTGCTCGCCGTCGGCACCGAAGCCAAGAGGATGATCGGGCGTACCCCCGCGCACATCCAGGCCATCCGTCCGCTCAAGGACGGCGTCATCGCAGACTTCGAGATCTGCGAGAAGATGCTCAAGTACTTCATCACGAAGGTGCATCCGCGACGCCTGTCGCTACATCCGCGGATGGTCATCTGCGTACCGTCGGGCATCACCGGAGTCGAACAGCGCGCCGTTCAGGAAGCAGCGGAGTTCGCAGGCGCCCGCAAGCCGGCCTACATCATCGAAGAGCCGATGGCCGCTGCGATCGGCGCCGGACTTCCGGTGCAGGAGCCGACGGGCAACATGATCGTCGACGTCGGCGGCGGCACGACCGAGGTCGCGGTGATCTCGCTCGGCGGCATCGTGGCCAGCCAGTCCGTGCGCGTCGGCGGTGACGAGCTCGACGACGCCATCGTCAACTTCATCAAGAAGGAGTACAGCCTCGCCCTCGGTGACCGCACCGCGGAAGAGGTGAAGATCGCGCTGGGCTCTGCGTGGCCGTTGGTCGAAGAAGTCCATGCCGAGATCCGTGGACGCGACCTCGTGACTGGACTGCCGAAGACGATCGTCGTGTCGACGGAGGAGATCCGCGACGCCATCGCAGAGCCCGTGTCTGCCATCGTGGACGCGGTGAAGGTGACGCTCGACAAGACCCCACCCGAGCTGGCAGCCGACATCATGGAAACCGGCATCGTCCTCACGGGGGGCGGCGCGCTGCTCCATGGTCTCGACGCACGTCTGCAGCACGAGACCGGGATGCCGATGGTCATCGCCCCCGATCCGCTGCATGCGGTTGCCATCGGCTCGGGTCAGTCCCTCGAGGAGTTCGACGCGCTGAAGGGCGTGCTGTTCTCGGCCAACGGCGAACGCTAACCAACCGCGAGAGCTGTGGCCCTCTCTCGGCGCACTGGACGATCCCGCTTCACGCTGATCCTGCTCATCCTCACGTCGGTGACCGTCCTCACGCTCGACTTCCGTGGCTCAGGCGCGATCGAGGGAGTACGCGACGGCGCGTCAGCCGTGTTCAGCCCGGTCCGGTCCGGAGCGGAGCGGGTCTTCGGTCCGATGGGCGACTCGTGGAACGGGCTGTGGCACTACGACGACGTCCGCAAGGAGAACGAGCGGCTGCGTGCCGAGCTCGACACGTTGCGCGGCCAGCAGGCCCAGCAGCAGGACGCCCAGCAGCAGCTGCTGATGATCTCGGAGCTCGACAAGATCTCGCAGTGGACGGCCCTTGCCGGCGTCGACGCCCGAGTGGTGGCGGGTCCGCTCACGAACTTCGAGCACACGCTCGAGCTCGACAAGGGATCGAACGACGGCATCGCCGTCGACATGCCGGTCGTGAACGGCGCAGGACTGGTCGGCCGCATCACGGAGGTGCAGAAGTCCCGTTCGGTCGTCAAGCTGCTCACCGATCCCGACGTCGTGGTCGGCGTGCGGTTGCTGACGTCGCAGGAGGCCGGTCTCCTGCACGGCACCGGTGACGATCAGCCGCTGATGATCGACGAAGGCATCGGACCGAAGGTCGCGGTGCCGCCGAACGAGCTCGTCACGACGAGCGGTGAGGACCGCGCCAACTATCCACCCAACATCCCGATCGGCAACGTCACCGCCGCGACGATGTCGAGCGACCAGCTTCGTCAGGTCCTCACCGTCGAACCGCTGGCCGATCTGGGCAACCTCACGTTCGTCAAGGTTCTCGTCTGGCAGCCGGCGCCATGAGAGCGGTTCGCCTCGCGTTCGTGATCTTCGTGCTCGTGACGTTGCAGACGACGCTCGTCGCCGATCTCAACGTGCGCGGCACGTGTGCGGACATCGTCATGCTCGTGCCGATCGCGGTCGGCATCGCGCACGGACGCGACGAGGGCGCGGTCGCAGGGTTCGCGTCGGGTCTCGTGCTCGACCTCGTCGTGCACGGGACGCCCGTCGGCTTCTTCGCTCTCGGCTACACACTCACCGGCTACATCGTCGGGATGACACAATCGACGGTGCTCCGCGCGGCATGGTGGATCCCGGTGCTCACCGCGATCGGTGGAAGTGTGCTCGGGGTCGTCATCCTTGGTCTCCTGGCCAAGATCGTCGGGCTCGAGGGTTTCCTCGACTCGCACTTGGCCGTGGTCGCGGGCGCCGTCGCCATCGTCAACGCGGTGCTCGTGCTGCCCATGCTCCGGGTCGTGCGGTGGGCCCTTCCGGCGCCGACCGGGTCCGGCAAGCTGGTGATCTCATGAAAGCCTCAACGTGAACAACAACCCGAGACTTCGGCTCGCGATCCTCGGGATCGCCATCGTGTCGTTGTTCGCGGCCCTGTTCGCACGGCTCTGGTACCTGCAGGTGATGGCGACGAAGGAGTTCAAGTCCGCGGCCGTCGCACTGCAGACCCGAACGATTCTCGAAGAGGCACCCCGGGGCCGGGTCCTCGACCGCAACGGCGTGGTGCTCGTCGACAACCGCATCTCGGTGGTGGTCACCGTCGATGCGAAGAAGCTCGGAGACATCAAGACGGGCGACGTCAACGCCTACAACGGGCTGCTCGACCGGCTCGCGACCGAGATCACGCGGTACATGCCGAGCGAACCGATCGACCGCGCGTTCCTCGAGCACCGACTGACCGACCCCCGGTTCAGCCCCTACCTGCCGATCCCGATCGCGGACGATGTGCCGAAGCCGCTCGAGCTCTATCTCGCCGAGCACCACGACATGTTCGGCGATGTGGTTTCGGTGAAGCAGACGACGATCAGGGCCTACCCGCTCGGTCGAACGGCGTCGCACGTGCTCGGCTACGTCGGCGCGATCACGCAGGAAGAGCTCAACGTCCACACGTCGAGCCCGAAGACGTACTCACTGGGCGACGAGGTCGGCAAGACGGGCGTCGAGAAGACCTATGAGGACTACCTGCGAGGAACGCCGGGCCGCCAGACCCTCGAAGTCGACGCCAAGGGCAACACCGTCCGAGAGCTCGCGCACGTTCCACCAGTACCCGGCGACGACGTGTACCTGACGATCGATGCCAACGTGCAGGCGATCACCGAACAGTCGTTGCACGACGAGCTCGTCAACGCGCACAACCGTCGCAACAAGGACGGCAGCTACAACGCAGCGCCGGCGGGTGCGTCGGTCATCCTCGACCCGAACAACGGTCAGGTCATCGCGATGGCCTCGTACCCGGACTACGACCCCGCCGAGTTCACCAAACCCATCCCCAGCGACCGATGGACGCAGCTCAACGACCCGAGCAGCCTTTTCCCACTGAACAACCGCGCACTGCAGGGCGAGTACGCACCGGGCTCGACCTTCAAACTCGTGACGGCGCTGGCCGGCTTGCGCACGGGCGCGATCACGCCGGCGACGACGATGAACGACACCGGCACCTTCCACGTGCCTGGGTGCACCGGCCAGCAGTGCTCGTTCAAGAACTCGGGAGGAGCGGGTCACGGCCGGGTCAACCTGCCGCGAGCGTTGACCGTCTCGAGCGACTTCTACTTCTATTCGCTGGGCTCCCAGTTCTGGACGCAACGGTCCACCTTCGGTGACCCCATCCAGGCGACCGCGCAGGACCTCGGCTTCGATGCCCTGACCGGGATCCCGTTGCCCGGCGAGCAACCCGGCTTCGTGTACACGCCCGACACGCTGAAAGCGATCCACGAGAAATACCCGACGGACTATCCGAACGGGGACTGGTACACCGGCAACAACATCCAGCTCGCCATCGGGCAGAACGTCGTCGCGGTGACACCACTGCAGCTGGCGAACGCATACGCGACGGTCGCCAACGGGGGCACGCTCTACTCGCCCAACATCGCGCTCAAGATCCAGACACCGGCGGGCGTCGTGGTCGGCTTGTTCGAGCCGAGGGTGTTGCACCAGGTGCAGCTTCCCCCCGAAGTGCGCGGTCCGCTGATGCAAGGTTTCACGGGCGCGGTCAACTCGTCGGAAGGCACGGCGTACGGGGCATTCCGAGACTTCCCGACGTGGTCCGTCGCGGGGAAGACCGGCACCGCGCAGGTCACCGGCAAGACCGACACCTCGTTGTTCGTCGGCATGGCGCCCGCCGAGGCTCCCCGGTACGCCGGATCGGCCGTGCTCGAGCAGTCGGGCTTCGGCGCGACGGCTGCGGCGCCGGTGATCCGCCGCGTGCTGCAGTCGCTGGCGGATCCGGCACAGGCCCCGACGGTCGGGCCGGGCGGTGTGCTGTCATCACCCGCGCCCGGGCTGATCGACAATGCGAACGGGGCTCCCGACTGATGGCTGTCTCCGCCGTCCCCAAGGTGGTCGTGCCGAAGAGCCCGGCCAGCACGCTGCGCCGCAACCCGACCGCGGCGTGGCGACACCTCGACGTGGTGTTGCTCGGTTGCGTCGTCGCGATCGCGTGTCTCGGCGCGTTGATGGTCTACAGCGCGACCCGCGGTCCGACGCCGCCGTATTCGTTGACGTTCTTCGAGAAGCAGGCCCTCTACGTCGCCATCGGCCTCGTCGTGCTGGCCATCACGACGCTGGTGGACTACCGCGTCTTCCGCGACTGGTCGTTGTTCCTCTACTTCGGCGCGTGCGGGCTGCTCGCGCTCGTGGTGTCGCCGTTCGGATCGACGAGCAAGGGCGCGCAGTCGTGGTTCCAGATCGGCAGCTTCCAGCTCCAGCCGTCGGAGATCGCGAAGGTTGCGCTGATCATTGCGCTGGCCGCGGTCGCGTCGCAGTTCCGCGGTGAGATCGACCTCCGCCGGCTGTGCGTGCTGCTCGTCCTTGCCGGCCTGCCTCTCGGTTTGATCATGTTGCAGCCCGATCTCGGAACAGCGCTGGTGATGACGGCGATCACCGCCGGCATCCTGCTGGTCGCGGGCGCCAAGGGCCGCCATCTCGCCGTGCTCGTACTGGTCATGCTCCTCGGTGCCGGGTTGGCGCTGCACTCCAACGTGTTGAAGGAGTACCAGACCGCGCGACTCACCTCGTTCCTGGCCGAGAACGTGTCCGAGAAGAACGACCCTGCGCTCGCGCAAGCGAAGTACAACGTCGACCAGTCGAAGACGGCGATCGGCGCCGGCGGCCCGCTCGGCGAAGGACTCTTCAAGGGCAGCCAAACTCGGTTGGGCAACGTTCCCGAACAGCACACCGACTTCATCTTCACCGCGGTCGGTGAACAACTCGGCTTCGCAGGCGCCGGCACGCTGCTCGCGCTGTTCTGCATCATCATCTGGCGCATCTGGAGGACTGCGCAGCTCGCCCGCGACGAGTTCGGCATGCTCGTGTGCGTCGGCGTGCTGGCCATGTTGATGGCCCAGATCTTCGAGAATGTCGGGATGACTATGGGCATCATGCCGGTCACGGGGATCCCGCTCCCGTTCGTCTCGTACGGGGGCTCGTCCACCATCGCCGAGTTCGCCGTGATCGGCCTCGTCCTCAACGTCCACATGCGGCGGTTTTCTTAGCTCGGCTGCGAGCGCTCGCTGTGTCTTCGCTCGGCTCCGAGCGCTCGCTGCGCTCGCTGTCTCCGCCGAGTCCCGGCTGGTCCCTGGCGGGACCGACGCCGGCGCTCGCCGTCATCTGAGCGTTCCAAAACCGTGCAAGTAGTCTTTACGACGTCATGTCGTCGATCTGGCCCGAGCTCGAGGCGCTTTTGCCGCGGGTGGCCAAGCCTGCTCGGTACATCGGGTGCGAGCAGGGCGCACAAGCCCCAGAACACCATCCCGACCAGGTGTCGTGGTTGCTCACGTACCCCGACACGTACGAGATCGGGCTGCCCAATCAGGGCCTGCAGATCCTCTACGAGATCCTGAACGAGCGGCCCGACGCGGTGGCCGAGCGTGCCTACGCGCCCTGGACCGATCTCGAGGCCCTGCTGCGGGAGCACGGTTTGCCGCTGTTCTCGGTCGACGGCCATCGGCCGGCTTCGGATTTCGACATCCTCGCGTTCAACCTGTCGGCCGAACTCGTCTACACGAATGTCCTGAACTGCATCGACCTCGCGGGCGTGCCGGTCCGGTCAGCAGAGCGCCGCCCGGAGCACCCGCTCGTCGGCGCCGGCGGTCACTGCACGTACAACCCCGAGCCGCTCGCCGACTTCTTGGACTTCGTCGTGCTCGGCGACGGCGAGGAGGTGGTCTCGGAGATCACCGAGGTCGTGGGCGTGTGGAAGCGCGCCGGACGCCGCACTCGAGACAGCGTGCTGCTCGACCTCGCGCAGGTTCCCGGTGTCTACGTCCCGTCGCTCTATGACGTCTCGTATCTCGACGACGGGCGCATCGCCGCGGTGACGCCGCGCCTTGCGCGCGTGCCGGAGCGGGTCGAGAAGCGGACGATTGCCGATCTCGCGGAGTGGCCGTATCCGAAGGAACAACTCGTGCCGGTCACCGAGGTCGTCCACGATCGGCTCAACGTCGAGGTGTTCCGTGGTTGCACGCGCGGCTGCCGGTTCTGTCAGGCGGGGATGATCACCCGCCCCGTACGGGAGCGGCCGGCCGACCAGGTGCGGCACATGATCACATCCGGCCTGCGCCGCACCGGTTATGACGAGGTCGCGCTCACTTCGCTGTCGACCGCGGACTTCTCCGGAATCGAGGACGTCGTCCGCGACACGGTCAACGACACGACCAGCGGTTGCGGCAACGTGAGCGTCAGCCTGCCGAGTCTGCGGGTCGACGCGTTCACCGTCGGCATCGCCGCGCAGATTCAGCGGGCGCGGCGCACCGGCCTGACGTTCGCGCCGGAGGCGGGTACGTGGCGCATGCGTCAGGTCATCAACAAGCTGATCTCCGAAGAGGACCTCTTCGGCGCGGTCGAGTCGGCGTATTCGCAGGGTTGGCGACGGATGAAGCTGTACTTCCTCACTGGTCTGCCGACCGAGACCGACGAGGACACCCTCGGCATCGCGGAGCTGGCCCGCAAGTGCGTCGAGATCGGCCGCCGCTACCACACGAGCGCGTCGGTCACGGTGTCCGTCGGCGGGTTCGTGCCGAAGCCGTTCACACCTTTCCAGTGGTTCGGCCAGAACACTGTCGCCGAGCTCAGCCGCAAGGTCGGTTTGCTGCGCGACGCGTTGCACCGCGATCGCGGTGTCCAGCTGAAGTGGCACGACCCGAAGGCGACGCTGATCGAAGGGCTCGCCTCGCGCGGCGATCGTCGCCTCGGTCCCGTGATCGAGACGGTGTGGCGGCGGGGCGGGGTGTTCCAGGAGTGGTCCGAGCACTTCGACATCCGCCGTTGGGACGAGGCGATGGCCGAGCACGGGCTCTCGATCGACTGGTATGTGCACCGCCATCGCACCGAGGACGAGGTCCTCCCGTGGGACCACATCTCCGCCGGTCTGCACAAGGACTTCCTGTGGCAAGACTGGCGCGACGCCCTCGCCGAGGTCGGCCTCCCCGATTGTCGGTGGACGGCGTGCTACGACTGCGGAGCATGCACCGGCTACGGCATCGAGCACATCGTTGCCTCGGCCACGCCGCCCGCCGGCGGTTCCCAAGGCACCGGCCAGCTGGTCTTCGTCCGATGAGCGACCGCAGCAAGCGATGACGTCCGTCGTGGCGACCAGCCGGCACCGGTACCGCATCAGGTTCTCGAAGCTGGGGAAGATCCGCTTCACCAGCCATCGTGACGTCGCACGCCTCTGGGAGCGGGCGTTGCGACGAGCCACCATCCCGGTGGCGTACAGCGAGGGGTTCTCCCCTCATCCCAAGCTGAGCTTCGGGTTGGCGCTGCCGACCGGCCACGAATCGCTCGGCGAGTACCTCGACGTCGAGGTCACCGAGTCACTCGGCGATCCGCTCGACGTCGGTGCGTTCATCACCCGGCTCGATCCGGGCCTGCCCATCGGTTTGGATGTGCAGGCGGCGGCCGAGATCGCGCCCGGTACACCGTCATTGCAGCAGTCGGTTGTCTGTTGCACCTGGCGAATCGGGATCCAGGGCCACGGCTGTAACCAACTGGCCGAGCGGGTCGACGACGTCCTCGGGGCGGATTCGATCATCGTCACCCGCGAACGCAAGGGGCAGCACGTCACCGACGACGTGCGGCCTGCCATCGTGGCCCTCGACATCTCCGGCGACGCCGAGGTGGTGGCCGACTTGGCCACGCAACCCCGGAGTCTGCGACCATCCGAGCTCGTTGCCGCGCTGTCAGGCGGCGACAACGATCTCGGGGAAGGTCGCGTCACACGAATTCATCAATGGCTGTCGATCGACGGCGCGCGCGAGGAGCCGCTCCCGCTCCCGCTCGACGCGACGTCGGCGCCGCACGCCGAGGCGCGTGCGTCATGAGAAGGGACCTCATCCATGTCCGAACCCCTGGCAGAGGGCGCGCCCGCGCAGGGCGAACCTCCGCGGGAAGACCACCCGACCAGCGAGCCGGCTGACACAGCCGGCGCCACACAGGACACCTCTGCGTCCGGCCCAACGAGGCCGCGCCGCCGGCGCGGCTCGCGCGGCGGCCGCAACCGCAGCCGTCCGCGCACCAACTCCACCGACGCCTCCGGCGCTGCCGCGCCCGATGGCGCACTCGATGGCGCCGACGACGACCGACCCGAGCTCCCCGAGCGACCGAGCGAGGGCCGTCCGTCGGTCGAAGCGGCCGAGCGCGCCTTGGTGCGCAAGCCGCAGATCGGCGACTCCCGGCCCGCCCCGGCGGCCCCTGACAAGCCTGCCGCCGGCGACGGCACCGGCAACTCCAGCACCTCCGGCACTGGTGACCCCGGCACGGGCGCGAAGCGCCGGCGCCGCCGCGGTGGGCGCGGCCGAGGCTCCGGAAGTAGCCCCCGCACGACCACCCCGGTGCGTCCGGTGCTCACCGATGAAGTGCCCATCGAGCTCGACGACGAGATCCTCGAGACCCGTCGCGGCCGTGAGCGCAAGGGTCGCCCCGTCGGTCGCTACCTCATGTGCGTACACGTGCAGCACAGCGTCGCCGAGAATCCCGAGAGCGGCCGGGTGGCGCAGATCGCGGTGCTCGAAGGGCGGGCACTGATCGAGCACTACGTCTCTCGCCCTGCGGACGACGTCTTCCAGATCCACGGCAACATCTACCTCGGCAAGGTGCAGAACGTCCTTCCCGGCATGGAGGCCGCATTCGTCGACATCGGCACGCCGAAGAACGCGGTGCTCTATCGCGGCGACGTGCAGTACGACCCGGAGGACGTCGAGGAGAGAACTTCGCAACCGCGCATCGAGCAACTGCTGCGCGCGAAGCAGACGATCCTCTGCCAAGTCACGAAGAACCCCATCGGCGCCAAGGGCGCGCGCCTCACTCAAGAGGTGTCGCTGCCGGGCCGGTTCGTCGTGCTCATTCCGAACTCTTCGACCTACGGCATCTCGAAACGTCTGCCCGACGACGAGCGCAAGCGGTTGCGGACGATCCTCGACAAGGTGAAACCGAAGGAGCACGGCGTGATCGTGCGCACCGCGGCCGAGCGGGTCACGTCCGAGGAGATCGAGCGCGACGTGCTGCGCCTCCTACGGCAATGGGAGCAGATCGACACGATGGCGAAGCGGTCACAGGCGCCGGCGTTGCTGTATCGCGAGCCCGACATGGCAGTGCGGGTGATCCGTGAGGAGTTCAACCGTGAGTACCGCGGCGTGGTCATCGACGACCAGCAGCTCTACGAGGAGGTCCGCGACTACGTCACATCGATCTCACCTGCCCTCGCGGACCGGGTCGAGTACTACGACCCCTCGAGCGAGCCGCTGCCGGCGTTCGAGCGGTTCCACGTGCACGAGCAGCTGCACAAGGGACTGGACCGCAAGGTGTGGCTGCCGTCGGGCGGCTCGCTGATCATCGAGCACACCGAGGCGCTCACCGTGATCGACGTGAACACCGGCAAGAACGTCGGCACGTCGAGCCTCGAAGAGACGGTGTTCCGCAACAACCTCGAGGCTGCGGTCGAGGTCGCCCGACAGCTCCGGCTGCGCGACATCGGCGGCATCATCGTCGTCGACTTCATCGACATGGAGATCCGCGAGAACCGGGAGGAGGTCATCAAGGTCTTCCGCGATGCCCTCGCTCGTGACAAGACCCGAACGCAGGTGTTCGACATCTCCGAGCTCGGTTTGGTCGAGATGACCCGCAAGCGCATCGGCGAGGGCCTGCTCGAGTCGTTCTCGCACCTCTGCCCCCACTGCGAGGGCCGCGGCGTCCAGTTCGACGTCGACCTCCTCGCCGACGACTAGGATTGAACCCTTATGTATGCGGTCATCAAGACGGGCGGGAAGCAGACCCGCGTGGCCGAAGGCGAGCGCGTCGATGTCGAGCGCCTCGGTGTCGCGGTGGGTGACGATGTCACGCTGACCCCCGTCCTCGTGGTCGACGGCGACTCCGTGCTCTCCACGCCCGGCGAGCTCTCCGGGGCCTCGGTGTCCGCACGAGTGGTGGGCGAGGCCAAGGGCCCGAAGGTCACCGGGTTCACCTACAAGCACAAGACCCGGTCGCGAAAGCGCTGGGGCCACCGCCAGAAGTACGACACGATCGAGATCACCGGCATCACCGCCGGTGCTGCCGCCGAGAAGTAGGAGACCGGGATGTCGAAGACGAAGGGTGGCGGCTCCACCCGCAACGGCCGCGACTCCCAGGCGCAACGCCTCGGCATCAAGGTCTACGACGGCACGATCGTCCAGTCGGGCGCAATCATCGTGCGCCAACGGGGCACCCGCTTCCATCCCGGCGAGAACGTCGGACGGGGCAGCGACGATACCCTCTTCGCCACCGCCCCGGGGGCGGTGAAATTCGGCCAGCGCCGGGGACGACGCGTGGTCGACGTCATCTCGGGCTAGCCCGACCCAGCAACGGGGCGGGGGTCCCGACCGGCTCTCGCCACTTAGCGCGGTACTCTCGAAACGTTTAGTGGTCGAGTGCGGCGGAAGTTTGTGGACCGGGCGGACCGGTGTTGCGTCAAAGACTCAGGTTTTGGCGCCACCGCCCGATGGAACGACGTGAGTTTCGCCGCGCCCACCCGCACCCGACGATTCCGGGGCGACTCCGGTGCCGATTTC
>DATAES010000256.1:0-23517 GCA_036257895.1 Acidimicrobiales bacterium | reverse complement strand
CGCCGAACCCGGCGAAGTCGTCGTCACCGGGTCCGTCCCATTGGCCGCTGCGGGCACCGAACATCGATTCGAGGTCATCGGCGAGCGCTCGCTCAGAGGAATCTCGGGACTCTGGACCCTGTTCCGCGCCGTCAACGCGTGACACGTACCGCACCGTGATCACGCGGCGGAGGGTGTGGGATTCGAACCCACGGTGACCCGGAGGCCACAACGGCTTTCGAGGCCGCCCCTTTCGTCCGCTCAGGCAACCCTCCGGGTGCAACGTTAGCCCTGCGGGATTTACGCAGAATCCGCTTACCATTCCCTCCAATGCGTCACATGGGCCCGCACAACATGCTCGGCACGGATCCCGCGTCAGTCCGAGGCGCGCACCTGGATCGTCGTCTCGTCCGGCGCGTGTGGAGCTTCGCTCGCCCCTACCGCGGGATGCTGCTGGCGTTCCTCGTGACGATCGTCCTCGGGGCGCTGGTCGGCATCCTGCCGCCGTTATTCATCAAGCGCATCATCGACACCGCGATCCCCCAGCAGGACAACGGCATGGTCACCTCGCTCGCGCTCCTGATGGTGGCGATCGCCGTCGGCGACGCGTTGCTCTCGCTCGGCGAGCGATGGTGGTCGGCGAAGATCGGCGAGGGTCTCATCTTCGAACTGCGACGCTCGCTGTTCGACCACACGCAGCGCATGCCGATCGCCTTCTTCACTCGCACGCAGACCGGTGCCCTCATCAGCCGCATGAACAACGACGTGATCGGCGCTCAACGGGCGCTCACGGGCACGCTCGGGTCGGTCGTCTCGAACATCGTGACGCTCGCGTTCACGCTCGGCGCGATGGCCTTTCTCGAATGGCGGCTGACGATTCTCACGCTGATCCTGCTGCCGCTGTTCATCCTTCCCGCCAAGCGCATCGGCCGGCAGTTGCAGGCCATCACCCGTGAGGGGATGGACCTCAACAGCGAGATGAACACGACGATGACCGAGCGGTTCAACGTGGCGGGCGCGCTGCTGGTCAAGTTGTTCGGCCGGCACGACGACGAGGCGGACGACTTCTCTCGTCGCGCCGGTCGGGTCCGCGACATCGGCGTTCGCAGCGCGATGTACGGGCGTGTGTTCTTCATCGCACTGACGTTGGTCGGCGCGATCGCGACCGCGGCGGTGTACCTGGTGGGTGGGCACCTGGTGATCTCCGGTGCCATCACCCTCGGCACGATGGTCGCGCTGGGGACCTACGTGGCACGCGTCTATGGGCCGCTCACTGCACTCACCAACGCGCGCGTCGACATCATGAGCGCGTTCGTGTCGTTCGAGCGCGTGTTCGAGGTGCTCGACACGCCGAACGCGATCGTGGACGCGCCCGGGGCGACCGATCTCGGACGACCGCGCGGCCAGATCGAGCTCGACGACGTCTGGTTCCGCTATCCGGCTGCCTCCGACGTGTCCATTGCCTCGCTCGAGTCGGATCCGACAAGTGGCAAGCCGTTGCCCGACACGCCTGGAGCGTTCGTACTGCGCGGGGTCACAGCGAGCATCGACCCGGGTCAGCTCGTCGCGCTCGTCGGGCCGTCGGGTGGTGGCAAGACGACGATCAGCAACCTGATCCCGAGGCTCTACGACGTGACGACCGGCACGGTGCGCGTGGACGGCCACGACGTGCGCGACGTCACGCAGGCATCGTTGCGTGCCGCCATCGGCGTCGTCGCGCAGGACCCGCACCTGTTCCACGACACGGTGCTCGCCAACCTGCGCTACGCGCGACCCGACGCATCGATCGAGTCGATCCACGCTGCGTGTCGTGCGGCGCAGATCCACGACGTCATCGTCGGGCTCCCCGATGGCTACGACACGGTTGTGGGTGAACGCGGCTATCGATTGTCGGGCGGCGAGAAGCAACGGGTGGCGATCGCCCGCGTGCTCCTCAAGGATCCTGCGGTTGTCGTCCTCGACGAAGCCACCAGCCACCTCGATTCCGAGAGCGAGGCGGCGGTGCAGAGCGCGCTCGCCACCGCGCTCGCCGGACGGACGGCGGTGGTCATCGCCCACCGATTGTCGACGATCACGAATGCTGACCAGATCCTCGTGGTCGACGAAGGTCGCATCGTCGAACGTGGCCTGCACCGTGAGCTGCTCGAGGCCGACGGGCTGTACGCGGAGCACTACCGCACTCTGCTGCGCTCGGACGTCGAATCGATCACCTGACCGGGGAGGCGGCGTCATTGGCGCGGCCGAGGGCGATGACCTCGTCGAGCAACGCGCGCTCTTGGGCTCCGAGGAGGGCGAGATCGTCGGACACCAGCACCATCCCGCCACTCTCTCCGACCGCCATGGCCCAACGCCGGACCTCGTCCGCGGACAAGGACGTCTGCTGCGTTCGCAGCATCACGCAGTCGGGGTCGTTCAGCCACAGGTGGCGGTGCATGAACTGACGCGCCTTCGTCGCCGCCAGCGCGTAGGCGGTCGCCGGGGATGCCTCGCCGTACCCAGGCGGCGACCACCTCTCTGGTGACGGCAGCCACCATGGCGCGACATCGGGTCCGATGCGCATGCCGTCGACGACACCGATGCACGCTCCGAGCGGCGCACCACACCCGAGGATGAAGACGTCGTCGCCCGCGCCCCGACGGATCGCGTCGAACCCGGCACGCACACGCTGAGCGGGCGTGAGAGAGGTGTCGACATACCGTCCCTGCAGACCCGGTGCGTACGTGAAGTCGAGCTTGAGGTAGCGGAACCCCGCTGCCGCGAGCGTTCGGCCTACGTTCTCGAGATGCGCGAGGACCTCAGCCTGCGTGGTGTCGAGCACGTGCACCGGTCCGCCCCAGTGCTCGTTCACCATCCCGACGAGGGGACGCGAGGACGCGTGACGCGCGAACCAACTCGGATGGCGGCGCGACACGTCGGCGCTCGGTCCCGCGAGGAAAGGAGCGATCCACAGACCGGGGACGAGGCCGGCCGCGCTGATACGGGCCGCGAGATCGTCGAGCGTGGATTCGAACTTGTCATTGGTCCCGAGCCAGTCGCCGATCTCAGGTTGGAAGCCGTCGTCGATCTGGAAGATCTCGAACGGCCACGCCTCCGCTGACCCGAGGTTGGCCACCACATCGCGCTCGGTCACCGCCTCGAAGTAGTGGTACCAGGAGCACCAACCGACCTGGTACGGCGCGGCTACACGCGCCCCACTCGACGATCCGACTCTCGTCGCCCATCGCTCGAGCGATCCGAAGGACCCGATCGAGTGCAGAGACCGGTCCGCGCCGGGGTCCACCACGATCCCGCCGAGGAAAGCCTCGGCCCACAGCTCCAAGCCACGGTCTCGCCGCCGAAACCGGAAGGTGCCGTCGTGCTCCGCGCCACCAAGGAACCCGAGCACCAACGGTGGGTCGCCCGATCCGTCGTCGAGCGCGGTGACGAGTTCACTGCGCAGCTCATCCCGTTCGGCAGTGGCCGGATCGGCGTGATGCATGTCGATGACCAAGGGGATCGCGCCCGGAGCTCGCGACGGGTCTTCGTCGACGTCGAACGAGGCCCACCCGCTCGGCGACCACGACTGGTAGCCGTGACGGAACATGCGCACAGGTTCCGGCGCGTCGGCGATCCGCCACACGACGGCGACCGCCTCGACGGTGGCCGGCTGCCCGGCGTCGTTGACCAGCGTCCAGTTCGTCTCGAGGCCATCCGTGCCGTGCCCGTCGGTGTTCTGCACGTCGACGGTCACCCTGCCCCGAAGGCATCGGGTTTCGATCCGGTCGAAGACGAGTTTCATTCAGTGTGGGTGGCCGTGCTCGTGCCCGTGCGCGTGACCGTTGCCGCGGGTCTCGAGCCACCGGCGAAAGCCGGCAGCGTTGGAGTGGATGCCATTCAAGGTCTCGAGCTTCTCGCGATGCACCGGATCGACGCCCTTCAACTCCTGACCGAAATGCTCGTCCAGTGCTGCCGCGATGTCGCGACCCTCGCGCCACGCCTGCTCGGCCACCTCTGCCCAGGCGCGCAGGATCCCCTGCGCCTCCTCGAGCGTCTCCATGGGATCCGGCACGAGACCGAAGTGCGCGAGCGCCACGCCGGTCGGACGCCGGTCGGCGAATCGTCGTAGCGAGGTCAACGCCTGGTCGAGATCGAAATCCGGCGGTGGCGTCGCGGGGCGGAGGATGCCCGCATCGGGCAACCGCACGCCGACTGCGTCGCCGGCGAAGAGCAGTCCGCTCTCCGAATCGTGGAGTGCGAGATGGTGCTTCGCATGGCCCGGAGAGTCGATCGAGGTGAGCGTGCGGTTGCTGTCGATACTGATGATCTCGCCGTCTTCGAGGACGTGCACACGCTCTGCGGGCGTGGGCTCGAGCCGGCCGTACAGCGAGTCGAGCAGGTCGCCGTAGACCCTGGCCGCGCTCCGTACGAGCCGCGACGGATCGACGAGATGTCGAGCACCCTTCTCGTGCACGTACACGGTGGCGTTGGGGAACGCTCGCACCACGTCACCGACACCGCCGGCGTGATCGAGGTGGATGTGCGTGACGGCGACGCTGGCGAGAGAGTCCGGCGCCACGTTCAGTTCTGCCAGCGCGGCCAGGAGCGCGTCGACGGAGGATTGGCTGCCGGTCTCGACCAGCACCGGTTCGGTGCCTTCGATCAGATAGCCGGCGGTCACGTTGTGCCAGCCTCCGAGCAACGTGTCGATCTGGATCACGCCGGGTCCGATCCGGGTGTGCATCAACCCACTCTGCCGTAGCCTCGCCCGCGATGCAGGAGCCGCTGTTCATCCAGGAACCGACGATGTCGGTGGCCGAGTTGAACGCCGGTATCGGAGCGGCGCTGAGCAGGGCGTTCCCCGAGGAGGTCTGGGTTCGCGGCGAGATCGCAAATCTCAACCGGCCTCCGTCGGGTCACGTGTACTTCGACCTCGTGGGAGACGACTGCGCGCTCGGCGTGACGCTGTGGGCGTCGGACAAGCAGGTCGTCAACGCGGTGTTGCGTCGCGCCGGCGGTGCCGTGCGCATGACCGACGGAACCGAGGTGCGCATCCGCGTTCGCGTGTCGTGGTACGCGGAACGCGGTCGCGTATCGCTGCGCATGTTGTCGATCGACACCGCCTACACGCTTGGCCGGCTGGCCGAAGCGCGCGAGGTGTTGCTGCGCACCCTGCAAGCGGAAGGACTCCTGCGCCGGCAGGCAGGTCTGATCCTGCCGCCAGTGCCCACCCGAGTGGGCCTCGTGACGAGCGACGGCAGCGCCGCGGCCCACGACTTCCTTCGCACCTTGGAGGCAAGCGGACACGGTTGGAACATCACGGTGCTCGACACCCGAGTGCAAGGTGCCGCAGCAGAGCGGTCGATCCTCGATGCGATGGACGCCGCATGGGTCGGGGATCCGCCGTTCGACGTGGTGTGCGTCGTACGAGGTGGTGGCGCCCGAACCGATCTGGCCGTCTTCGATCGCGAAGCCGTCGCCCGGGCCATTGCGACGGCACCTGTCGTCGTCTGGACCGGCATCGGCCACGAGATCGACACCACCGTCGCCGATGCGGTCGCTCACAGGAACTTCCGCACTCCGACAGCATGCGCGATGGCACTCGTGGAGCAGGTCACGCGCTCTTGCGATCGCCTGGCTTCGACGTGGGATGCCATCGCTCGTGCCGCATCGCACCACCTGCGCACACGCGAAACGGTGCTCGACGACTGCGAGCGACGTCTCGTCTCGTGTCCGGGTCGAGCGCTCGACCGAGCCAGCCGGACCATCGACGCATCCGAGTCACGAGTTCGGTCCTTCGATCCCGCGAGGACGCTGGCGCGCGGATGGAGCATCACACATGACGGCCAAGGCCGACTGGTGCGGTCGACCGCAGCGGTCAACGTCGGTTCGGAACTGGTCACAACCCTCGCCGACGGCGAGGTCCGGAGCACCCTGCATGAGTGAAGCGGAGCGGATTTCCTACACGGACGCCGTCACCGAGTTGCAGGCGATCCTCGACGAGCTCGAGCACGAGGACATCGACGTGGACAGACTCGCCGAACGAGTCGCCCGTGCAGCCGCGCTCATCGAGAACTGCCGCGCCCGCATCGAATCGGCCCGAATCGAAGTCGACCGCATCATCCTCGACGTGGCGGACGATGCCGGCTCAGGGTGAACCAGGCACCGGCGCCGCCGCGGGCGGGGGTGCCGGCGCGGCGAGCGCCGCAGTGCGCTGCGCTGCTGCGTACTGAAGCATCGACACGTAGACCGTCATGATCTTGGGCCCGTAGTTCGGATCCGTGGCCCAGGTGCCGGTCAACTTGTTCCACGTCGGACAACAGCCGCGCACGGAGAGATGATCCGGGTCAGCCCCGACCGCGGGATTGGCGAGACCGACGATGCTCAATGACCTGTCTGCGTATGCGTGCAGCAGCTGCATCTGAGCACGCACGCCGAGTTGCGGTGACTCGAAGTCGTAGCCGGTCGCACATGAATCGCACGCGCCGATGCCGGCGAAGTTGTTGTGCCGCGTGAGTGGCGAGGTGAAGGCGCCGGTCTCGACCATCGCTTGCGCGAACGCGATGTCGCCGCGCACGCCTTCGGCCAGGCCTTCGCTGAGGTAGAAACCGGCCATCGTGCGCACGTCGACGCCGCCCGCCCATCCGACGATCCCCTTCGTCTGATACCAGCCGGCGATTTCGTCCGCGGTCAACGTCGGCGCACCGAGGACCGTCGGCGACAGGTCGGCGACCGGCACGACACCACCGGCGACCTGGAGGATCGCCGCGTTCGCTTCGTCCATGTCGTGCTGGGCAGCGTCGAGCGCGGCGCGCGCTTGTGCCGATCGCAGCTGTACTGGTCGAAGCACGGCTCTCGTGATCTGCATCCAGGTCTCGGATGCGAGGAACTCGTCGTGGGTGTGGTCGATCGCGCTGCCCGCCAGGATCCGCACCGACTCGGCGGACACCGAAGCGTCGGCACCCGAGATTTGCGCCGTATCACCGACCTGGTCGACGCCGCCTTGCACGTACGCGGCGGCGGCCGCATCGGTTTGTGCCTTTCGTTTCGCGTCGCGGTCGACCGTCGCCGTATCGACGAACGCTTGAACCTTCGCCTCGATCCCCGCGACCTGGGCGAAGTTCGCTTGCGCGGCGGCCAACGATGCGTGCAGCTCGTCCATGTGCAACTGCGCCAGCACGGCGGCGACCTGCGGAGAGGGATCCGGGAGCGGAGGCGCAGGAGGCGGAGGCGGCAGATTGGGATCGATCGGAGGCTCGACCACGGGCAGGTCAGGCGGCAGCGACGGGGGCGGCGCGTCGGGCGGTGGCGCGTCGGGCGGGGAGGCCGGCGCCGTGTCTGGCGGCGCGGGCGTGGTGTCCGGAGGCGTCGTGTCCGGCGGAGCGGGGGGCGTGGTGTCCGGAGGCGCCGTATCCGGCGGGGCCGGCACCTCCTGCACGGGAGCGGCGGCGGCTGCAAACGCCGCGTGCGCAGGAGTCGACGAGAGGACCACCGCGCACGTGCCCGCGAGCAGCGCCATCACGGTCACGCGGGCGAGCGTGGCCCGGAATCGGGATGACGGCGTGTGGGGGGCGGTGGAGGCTCTCATTCGGGGCAGCGCGCAGACACGCGACCGTTCATCATCGGTCGCCGATTGCCTGGAATTCAGTGGTCGCAGTGTTCCAGCGATCGACGAGGTCCACCAGTTCGGACAGCTGGTCGATCACTGCGTCCGGCTCCACCTCGTAGGGCGGCACGTCCGGACTTGCTCTGAGCACGGTTCGCAGCCCCGCCTGCCGGGCGCCGTGGATGTCGTCATAGGGCCGATCGCCGACGAACACCGCACGCCGCGGATCACCAACCTCGACCGACGCGAGGGCATCGACGAACACCGACGGGTGGGGCTTCACGTAGCCGAGCTCGCTCGTGTACAGGCGGACATCGATGAGCTCGACCAGACCGTCGCGTTCCAGGAAGTGCTCGTGGAACGCCCGGGGCCAGCTGGTGTTCGACAGCAGCCCGATGCGCAGGCCCCGAGCTCGCAGCGCTCGGAGGACGCGACCGGCATCGGCTTCGTGGCGAATGTGGGTCGTCCACCCGTCCAGGTGGTGGGTCGCGGCCTCTTCGATCACGGCGTCGGTGACGTCGAGCCCCAGTTCGATGGACGCCGCCTCGAGGATCTCGGCCAGCCGCCAGCTCTCGAATGTCGTGGTCGTGCGCTGCCAGAACCGCTCGTCCACGGCGGCGAGGGCGGCGACGAGGTCGTCCTCCCGGGCGGGATCGAGACGGTGCGCGGCGAGGCGCCAGAGATCGAGAAGGTCGGCGCGGCCGAGATCCCTGGTCGTCAGGGTCCCGCCCCAGTCGAAGATCACAGCCTGCAGCACCACGGGTCAGACAACGTATCCGCCCGAATGGGACAGCTTGCTTCGACCGCCCCGGTCCGCCGTCAAACCTCCTACCATCTCGTGCAAATGAGCGTCCCGACACGGACAGTGCCGGTCCCGACCAGCATCGTGCTGGTCGCGGAGCGGGTCGAGCATCGCCTGGCCGAGTTGCTCGACACCGAGATCGAACGCTGGGGCGCGCTCGACCGCGACCTCGTCGAGCCTCTGCTGGTCCTGCGCCGGTTCGTCGTCGGCAGCGGCAAGCGACTGCGGCCGGCGTTCTGTTACTGGGGCTACGTAGGGGCTGGTGGCGACGAGGACAACGCAGCCCTGATCGACATCGGAGCCGCCTTCGAGTTGTTGCAGGCGTTCGCTCTGGTCCACGACGACGTCATGGACGGCTCGGCCACCCGGCGGGGAGCGCGCACCGTGCACCTCGACTTCGGCGATCGTCACATGGTCGAGGGCTGGCGAGGCGAGCCACGACGCTTCGGCGAGGGCGTGGCGATCCTGGTCGGCGACCTCGCACACGTGTACGCGGATCACTTCGTGGCGGGTGCGCCCGACCGGGTAGCCGCCATCTGGAACGAGCTGCGGGTCGAGTTGAACGTGGGCCAGTACCTCGACGTGCTGGGCACGGCTCGGGGCGACACGGATCTGCCACGCGCTCGGCGCATCGCTCGCTACAAGTCAGGGAAATACACGATCGAACGACCGCTCCACGTCGGTGCTGCCCTCGCGGGCCGCTACGACGAGTTGCACGCAGCGCTGTCGGCCTATGGCGATCCGCTCGGCGAGGCGTTCCAGCTCCGCGACGACATGTTGGGCGCATTCGGTGAGGAGTCCGTGACGGGCAAGCCGGTCGGCGACGACCTCCGTGAGGGCAAGCCGACGCCCCTGCTCGCGGTCGCGACGGCCCGCGCCGACCGCGAGCAGCGTGCCGTGCTGGGGCTCATCGGCCAGCCGGACCTGTCACCGATCGATGTGGCCGCCGTCCAGGCGGTGCTCGTCGAGACCGGCGCCGTGTCGGAGATCGAATCCTCGATCGACCGGCTGACCATGTACGCGATCTCGGCCATCGAACAGACACCGATCACGATCGACGCGAGCGCCGCGCTCATCGAGCTCGCCGAGTACGTGGCCTGGCGGGACAGGTAGCTCGTCCCGCCGCAGCCGGTCCTTCCTCACCGTTCGGCCGCGCCCGCGCTCAGCACCCAGGAATTGGCTGAATCAGGAGACGGCCGACGTGTCGAGCTGTCGATACATCGCGAGTGCTGCGGCCAGCGGTAGCGCGACCACGCCGGGTTCGCGGACAACGGCCTCGAGCCACTCCGGTCGGTTCACTGCGGAAACCGCGATGGGCTGTTCGAGCAGCGAGGCCTGCGTTGCAAGACGAGCAAAGCTCGTCGCGTAGTCGGGCGGACGGAGGTCGCGCGCCAACTCGACGAGCGCGAACGGATCGGGAGGTGCGAGCGCTTCCGCGTCGACCGCGCTGACGAGTGGCGAGCCCGGCCCATTGCCACCACCGTGGATGCCGGCGCCGTCGAAGAGGATCGTTCCGAACGCCAGGTCCGGCCTCGCGCCGGCGAGCAGCAGCGCGACGTATGCACCGAGCCCGCGGCCGAGAACCGTCGTCTGTCCCAGTACGCGCAGCGCCGCGTCGGCATCCGCCAAGAGCACCTCCGCCGTGTAGCCGCCGCCATGCGGAATCGTCGAGGAGCCGTGGCCCGTGAAGTCGAGCGCGGCGATGGGTCCGTCCCACGCATCGAGATAGCTCGGGATCTCGGCCGGGGCGCGTTCGCCGAGACCGTGCAGAAGCAACAGCGGGCGCCCGTCGCCCGCCCGGAGTTGGTGCAGGACGAGTCGCGAGCGGCCGCGCGACAGCACACGCGTCGGAACGGACGACGCCTTGCTGTCGTCCCTGCTGTCCTCTCGCGGCGCCTCGCCAGGCGCAGAAGTTCCTGGACCCACCATGCCCCAACCAGCGCCAGTTGCAGGCGGGCCGCCGAGGAAGTCGAGCACCAGACCGGCGACCTTGTCGGGCTGCTCGATGTGCACGAAGTGGCCGACGTCCTCCAACGCCTCGAAGTGCGCACCGGGAGGAAGGAACGGCTCGACGTCGTCGATCTGCGTGCCCCAGGCCATCGTCTCGTTCTCCAGCCCGAGGACGCCGAGGACGGGCATGGCGAGTCCGGGCATACGAAGCATCGACCACTCCGGCCGCCACGGCCCGAACCCACCGAATCGGAGGATCGGATCGAGCTTCCACCGCCACAGATCGTTGGCGCCGTCGACACGATGCGCGCCGATCGGAACGAGGTAGCGGAGCCACTCCATGGTCAAGCGCGGGTTCATGCGCTGGCGCCGCTGCGCGAGCTCGTCGATCGTGCCTGGGGTGCGCTCCTTCACCGAGGACTCGGCACGGTGATCGAGCCAGGCGCGCAGCTCGCCAGCCATGAGGCGACGGCGCTCGTGGTCCGGCACGTCCGGCCAGTTCCGCCGGGAGGGAAGACCGTCGAGGTTGACGAGATGGGTGCAACGGTTCGGCAGCGCGTCGGCGAGCTGCATCACGACACTGCCGCCCTTCGAGTGTCCGACGAAGGGAACCGGACGCCGAGTGGTGCTGTCCAGGACCGCGAGCGCGTCGCGCACGTCGGCCTCCCAGCTGTAGAGCACGGAGTGGTCGGAGTCGCCGTGGCCCCGCTGATCCCAGCACACGACCCGCCATCCGGCATCGGCGAGGAGCGGGGCGAACCCGTCGTAGGTCCCGGCGAAGTCGAACCCGCCGTGTGCCAGCAGCAACGGCGGCGCTGCCTCGTCTCCCCATTCCCACACCGAGAGGCGCAGACCGTGATCGGTGACCCAGCGCTGCCGCGCTGGACGCTTCGCTCCGGGAAAATGAACCGCAGTGTCGTCGTCGGGCACGGTCCACTTTCACGCGCTGAAGGTGTGCGGGGCGAACCGGCGGACAAGGTCAGCACTCGTCGGCGGACAGCGGTGCGAGGCCGGTTCGAGGGGTCTCGTAGCTTGACGGCATGCGCCCCGAGGACGTGCTCCCGCACCGGCCCCCGTTCCTGTTCGTGGACGATGTCGACGAGGTGGTCCCGGGCGAGTCGGCGCGCGGCCGTTGGCATCTGACCGGCGACGAGGCGTTCTTCGCCGGGCACTTCCCCGGCCGCCCGATCCTGCCGGGGGTGCTGATGGTCGAGGCACTGGCGCAACTCGGCGGCATCGCCGTGCTCGCCGATGCCCGCTACGCCGGCAAGCTGGCGCTGTTCGGGGGCATCGACAAGGCCCGCTTCCGCGCGCAGGTCGGACCCGGCGACACGCTCGCGCTCGAAACGCGGATGGACCGCCTGAGCGCCACTGCGGGGCGCAGCTCCGGCACGGCGCGGGTCAACGGCCGGATCGCCTGCGAGGCATCGATGCTCTTCGTCGTGGTCACGCCCTAGCCGGCCCCAGCCGTCGTGGGCGCCAAGTCGTGCCGCACGTGGCCGTGATGACGAACTAGTCCACTGCGCCAAAACGCGCAGAATCGCCCGGACATGCCCGCCACGCCCGGACGACTGGTAGGAACCGAGTCAGGATCCCCGAAGCGGGGTCAGATCTCCTCTCTCGACGCCTCCTCGAGACAGCGACGGATCTCGGAAACCCGGAAGCGCCGGTGCCCTCCGAGTGTGCGGATGGCAGTGAGCTTGCCTGCTCGCGCCCAGCGTGTGACCGTCTTGGGGTTGACGCGGAAGAGCTCTGCAACCTCCGAGGGTGTGAGCAACGCCTCGGGAGCGTCGAACTCGTCTGTCTGCGCCATCTGGTGATCCTTTTCTTGAGGGGACCGCGACCGTTGAGCCGTCATGTCCGTTTCCTACCTAGAAGATACGAACGGGAGAACCTGCGGGCCATAGCCCGGTGGGGCCATTTGTCGAGGTTGTCACTGACTAGACAGGGCTGAAGTTCCCGCGTTCGTGCAACGCTGGAACGAGTGCTCGAACTCGTCGCCGCACACGGCGCGGAACAGGTGGCGTTGACCGCCGACCCGGAGACCGGTCTGCGTGCCATCGTCGCCATTCACTCCACCGTCCTGGGCCCCGGTCTGGGCGGGACCCGATTCCGCCCATACACGACCGAGGAGGAAGCACTCACCGACGTACTCCGCCTCGCCCGCGGTATGACATATAAGCACGCGGCGTGCGGAAACACCTTGGGCGGCGGCAAGGCAGTCATCATCGGCGATCCCGCGACCATCCGGACAGACGCCCTGATCCGCGCCTACGCCCGGTTCGTCGACCGTCTCGGTGGCCGGTATCTGACCGCAGAGGACGTCGGCACCACACAGGTCGACATGGATCTGATCCGGACGATCACGCCCCATGTGACAGGCGTGAGCGAACAGCTCGGCGGCTCCGGAGATCCGTCTCCGGCCACGGCATGGGGAGTGCTCAACGCGTTGCATGCCGTCGCGACGCGCGTGTGGGGCAACGAGTCGCTCGCGGGACGGCACGTTGCGATCAGCGGCGTCGGCAAGGTGGGGCACGCGCTGGCCGTCTACCTCGCCAAGGCCGGCGCCCGACTCACGGTTGCCGATGCCCGTCCTGATCTCGCGAAGGCGGTCGCCGAGGAGGTCGACGCCGACGTGGTCGACGCGTCGACCGTTCACCTACTTGCTTGCGACGTGTACAGCCCCTGCGCGCTCGGCGCAGTGTTGAACGAGCGGACGATTCCGGAGCTGCGGTGCGCAGCGGTGTGCGGCTGCGCCAACAACCAACTCGCGACGCCGTCGGACGGAGAACGTCTCGCGGCGCGCGATGTTCTGTATGCGCCCGACTATGTCGTCAACGCGGGAGGCGTCATCAACATCGCACAAGAACTCGCGAGCGGCGGCTACGACCACGACCGCGCGTGGACCCAGATCGCCGGCATCCGTGAAACCGTGAGCAAGATCTTTGCCTTGGCCGACGAGCACGCGGTGACGCCGGCCGAGGCCGCCGACCGCCTCGCCGAAGCGAGACTGGCCGCCGCATCTCAGCCTTCGTAGCCGAAACCCAGGTCGGGCGCGGTCACGAGTGGGATGAAGGCGATGCCGTCGCCGTCACACATCGCGGCCGCGGTGCCGCCGCGGTCGACGACGGGGATGGCGATCACCGGTTGCGCGCCTGCTGCCCGCACGGCAGCGGCGGCCTCGAGGAACGCGACCCCGCGTGTGATGGCGTCGTCGGTCAGCGCGACCCGATCACCGGAGTGCAGCGCGCCCGCGATGCGCCCACCGGCGCCGTGATCCTTGTCTTCCTTCCGCACACTGAAGCTGCGCAGCATGCGACCTCGCGTAGCCGCGACGGCGGCGACCGAGAAGGCAATGGCGTCAGCTCCCATCGTCAGCCCGCCGACGGCGTCGATGTCGTCCGGCATCACATCGAGGAAGGCGTCGGCCACGAGCAGCATGCCGTCCGGAGAGCAGGTCGTCTGCTTCGCGTCGATGAACCAGTCGCTCTTCTTCCCCGAGCGAAGAACGAAGTCGCCGCGCTTCACGCTGTGCGCGAGAAGGTGTTCGATGAGCTCTCGGCGCGCCATGGTCCTCGCTACGACCCGGCGGCAGGCAACAGCCGCACCTGGCCGGTACCCGGCGCGACGGCGCCGATCTGTCGCGCCGCGTGACCTTGGCCGCGGAGCACGTCGATGGCGCGGTACGCGTCGTCGGGCGCAACCACGACGACCATGCCGACGCCGAGGTTGAACACCCGCTCCATCTCGTCGTTGTCTATGTCGCCGAGTGCCTGGATCTCGTCGAAGATCCTGGGTGGTTCCCACGACGAGCGATCCACCACCGCATCGGCATCGTCCGGAAGCGCTCGTGACAGGTTGCCAGGCAGTCCGCCTCCGGTGATGTGGGCGACCGCGTGCACGTCGACGACGCGCTCGACCGCCAGCACCGCAGGCGCATAGATGACCGACGGCCGCAACAGCTCCTCGGCGAGGTCGTGATGGGCGCCCTCGAACGCGGGACCGTCCAGCGGTCGTGCTGCTCGGTCGAGCAGGACGCGCCGAGCCAGCGAATAGCCGTTGGATCGCAGCCCCGGCGACGGGAGGCCGATGAGCGCGTCGCCTGGCTGCACGCGCTGGCCGGTGATGAGACGGTCGCGCTCGGCCACACCGACCGCGAAGCCCACGAGGTCGAACTCGCCCGGTTCCATCGCACCGGGATGCTCCGCCATCTCGCCGCCGATGAGCGCGCAGCCCGCCTCCTGGCATCCCTGCACGACACCCCGGACGAGCTGCTTGATGTGTCCCGGATCGAGCTTGCCGACCGCGATGTAGTCGAGGAAGAACAGCGGCTCGGCGCCCTGACACACGAGGTCGTCCACGCACATCGCGACCAGGTCGATACCGATGGTCTCGAAGCGTCCGACCGTCTGCGCGATGAGCGCCTTGGTACCAACGCCGTCAGTCGAAGACACGAGCACGGGATTGGTGAAGCGGTGCTGCGGGAAGGCGAACAGTCCACCGAAGCCGCCGATGTCACCGATGACCTCGGGTCGGTAGGTCGAGCGGACCATCGACTTGATGGCTTCGACCGCCTCCTCGCCGGCAGTGATGTCGACCCCGGCTCCCTTGTAGGTCTCGGGCATCGTCAACCAGTGGGCAACTGCGGCTCGTGCGTGATCCGCTCGAGCTCGCCGGGCGGCATGGTGTTGCGTTCGAGCACGTCCTTGCGCAGCGTCACCGGCACTTCGACCGGGTAGTCGCCCGTGAAGCACGCGTTGCAGAACCCTGCCCCGACCGCGCCCGTAGCTTCCTGCAGTCGATCGAGGGTGAGGTAGGCGAGGCTGTCGGCCCCGAAGTACTCGCGGATCTCGTCGACGGTCAGCTGCGCGGCCAGCAACTCGCCGCGGTTGCCGGTGTCGATGCCATAGAAGCACGGCCATTTCACCGGCGGCGACGTGATGAGAAGGTGCACTTCGGCCGCACCGGCTTCGCGCAACATCTTCACGAGTTGCCGTTGCGTGGTACCGCGCACGATCGAGTCGTCGATGACGATCAGACGCTTGCCGGCGACGTTCTCGCGGAGCGGGTTGAGCTTCATGCGCACCGCCGACTCGCGCATCGCCTGGCTGGGCGCGATGAAGCTGCGTCCGATGTAGCGGTTCTTGACGAGTCCCTGGCCGTAGGGGATGCCACTCACACGCGCGAAGCCTTCGGCTGCGGGGACGCCCGACTCCGGAACGCCCATGACCATGTCGCCTTCGACCGGCGCCTGGAGCGCGAGCTGCTCGCCCATCCGTACCCGCGCCTGGTGGACGTTGTGCCCGTAGAGAAAGCTGTCGGGTCGGGCGAAGTACACGAACTCGAAAAGGCACAGCGCCGGCGCCAGGTCGGACTCGGCGAACGGGCGCAACGAACGGCAACCGGTCGCGTCGATCACCACCATCTCGCCCGGATCGAGCTCACGCACGAAATGTGCTCCCACGATGTCGAGCGCGGGCGTCTCGGACGCCAGCACCCACCCGTTGTCCAGCTTGCCGAGGCACAGCGGACGGAACCCCTGCGGATCGCGGACGCCGATCACGTGGCCCTCGTCGGCGAGAACGAAGGAGAACGCGCCCTTCAGCAGCGGGAGCACCTCGACGAGCGCGCGTTCGAGCGCGCGGTCGTCGCTGCGCTGATCACGTCGCTTCGCGATCGACTGCGCGAGCAACTCGGCGACGAGATCACTGTCACTCGTCGCGGTGCCCGGCAACATGCCGGCTTCCTCGGCGAGCACCTCGGTGTTGACGAGGTTGCCGTTGTGGCCGAGGACGAACTGGTTCGTGTCGACGGCCGTGTCGCCGACGCTGCGGTACACGGGCTGCGCGTTGCGCCACTCGCTCGCACCAGTCGTGGAGTAGCGAGTGTGACCGATGGCGAGGTGCCCGACCATCGGCGCCAGCGTGCGGTCGTCGAACACCGTGGCGACAAGTCCCTGCTCCTTGACGACCATGATCTCGGAACCGTCGCTCACCGCCATGCCCGCCGCCTCCTGGCCGCGGTGTTGCAGGGCGAACATGCCGAGATACGTCAGGTGAGCCACCGGCTGTCCCGGTGCGTAGACGCCGAAGACCCCACACGCTTCCTTGAGTGCGTCGTCGCCCAGGGCGCGCCGCGCCCGCCGCTCGGATGAGGTCACCACCTCATGATACGGATGGACGCCCCCGGTGGGTGTGTTCCGCGGCCGCGGCACGGAGCGGCCGTTAGCCTGCGAGAGTGCCCAGCACACCGACGTCTCAGTCGGCTCGACGCATCCCGGGCCCCGAGTGGCTGCAGGAGCTGTACGAGCGGCCGATGATCCAGAAGTTCTGGAAGTACGCGATGACCTCCGTCGTCGGCGTGATCATGGGTCAGAGCCTCATCTTCCTGTTCGCCTATGTCCTCGAGTGGTCTTGGGGTTGGGCGAACGTCACGGCCGTCGCCATCAGCACCGTGCCGACGTACTACTTGAGCCGGGCGTGGGTCTGGCAGAAGCGAGGGAAGAGCAGCATCTACGCGGAGATCATCCCGTTCTGGGTCATGACCTTCCTCGGTCTGCTGCTGTCGACCGTGTTCGTCGTGTTCTTGGAGGATCGCTATCCGGACAGTCCGATCCTCGCCAACGTCGGCAACGTGCTCGGGTTCGGCGTGTTGTGGCTGGCGAAGTTCTTCGTCCTCGACCGCGTGCTGTTCAAGGTGACCCACGAGCACCCGGAGGGTCCGACACCCTTCTTGTAGGGTCCGGCCCATGGGACGACTCGACGGCAAGGTGGCGCTGATCACCGGAGGAGCGCGAGGGCAGGGCGCGCAGGAAGCGGAGCTCTTCGCGAGCGAAGGCGCCTCGGTGGTCATCTGCGACGTGCTCGACGACGACGGAAAGCAGACCGCCGCGACCATCGGCGATCGCGCGACGTATCACCATCACGACGTGACTCTCGAGGCGGACTGGGCGAGCGTCGTCGGCGCGGTGCTGACGGAACACGGGCAGCTCGACGTGCTCGTGAACAACGCCGGCATCGTGGCGATCTCGCCGCTGGTGATGACCACCGAGGAGGACTACCGGCGCGTCATCGACGTCAACCAGATCGGCGTGTTCCTCGGGATGAAGGCTGTCGTGCCGCACATGGTCGAGCGGCAGACGGGCTCCATCATCAACATCTCATCGGTGGCGGGACTCATGGGATCACCTGGGATGATCGCCTATGGCGCCAGCAAGTGGGCGGTGCGCGGCATGACGAAGTCGGTCGCGCTCGAGGTCGCACCCTTCGGCGTGCGAGTCAACTCGATCCATCCCGGCATCATCGAAACCCCCATGCTCGACGAGTTCGAGAAGTGGGGGATCATGGACGCGGTCATGCAACGCGTTCCGGTGAACCGCAAGGCCGACGCCATCGAAGTGGCGCGGCTCGCGCTCTACCTCGCGTCCGACGAGAGTGCGTACAGCACCGGGTCCGAGTTCGTCATCGACGGCGGCATGACCGCTTCGTAGATCAACCTTGCGTCGTCCCTGTGCCGAGCGCATCGGGGATGCGATCACGCCACGCGGTGACCGCGTCGGCGACCGAGACGTCGAGCTGACCCTCGATGACGAGCCGATCGCCTCCTGCGTCTCCCAACAGGAGGCCGTCGACGCCCGCGTCGACGTGGCGACGGTGCACATCTCGGAGGTTGGCGGCCGGCACTGACACCACGACCCGCGATGGCGACTCGACGAACACATCGATCGCGTCGACCCGAAAGCCGACGCCGGAGCGAACGGCCATTTCCGCGAGCGCGAGCGCCACCCCGCCGTCGGACACGTCGTGCACACCCTCGACCAACCGATCGTTCACCAGCGAGGCGACGAGCGCACAGACGTTGCGGTGGACGTCGTAGTCGAGCGCGGACCCGGCCGGCGGGCCGAGGACCACGATGCGGTTGGCGTCGACGAGCGAGACAGTCGGCGGCCGTGTGTCGCCGAGTCGGTCGATGATCCCAAGCATGCCCACCACCGGCGTCGGATCGATGTCCCGCCCGCGTGACTCGTTGTAGAGGCTGACGTTGCCGCCGACGACCGGAACGCCGAGGGCGCGGCAGGCGTCTCCCATGCCGTCGATGGCTTCTGACAGCTGCCACATCACTTCGGGATGCTCAGGATTGCCGAAGTTGAGGCAGTTGACGACCGCAAGGGGACGTGCACCGACGCACGCGAGGTTGAGCATCGACTCGGCGACCACCCAGGCTGTCCCAGTGCGAGGATCGGCTGCGCACCACCGGTGGTTCCCGTCGGTGGTGAGCGCCAGCGCCCGGCCTGTGTCGATCCCGGTCGTCGGATGCTTCAACCGCAGGACGGTCGCGTCCCCACCAGGCCCGACCACCGTGTTCAGGAACAACTGGTGGTCGTACTGCGACCACACCCACGACGTGTCCGCCAACATCCCCAGCAGCCGCTCCCCCGACGACGAATGTTGGTGCGCCGTGGCCCCCAGAGGGGCCACGGCGACCCCGAGTTCAGAAGGGGACGTCTCGGGCGCGTGCCGGGGGCGGTCGTAGAGAGGAGCGTCCTCCTCCAATGACTTGGCGGGGACGTCGGCGAGGACCTCGCCGTCGAACGCGCTCAGGATGCGCAGCCGCCCCGACCCGGTAACGGTGCCGACGACCGAGGCGCGGACCTCCCAGCGTTCGCAGATCGCGAGGACCTCATCGAGATCCTCGGGACGGACGATGGCGAGCATCCGCTCCTGCGACTCGCTCGTCATCACCTCGAACGGCTCCATGCCCGGCTCGCGCCGCGGCACCTCGGACACGTAGACGTCCATGCCCGCTCCGCCTTTGGCCGCGGTCTCGCTCGTGGCGCACGTGAGGCCGGCGCCGCCGAGGTCCTGCACACCCACAGCCAGGCCCGCGTCGAGCAGCGCCAAGCACGCCTCGATGAGCCGCTTCTCCTCGAAGGGGTCGCCGACCTGCACGCTCGGACGTTTGGCTGCATCCGCCTCGTCGTCACCGAAGCCGGCGGATGCGAGCACGCTCACACCACCGATGCCGTCCCGGCCTGTCGACGATCCGAGCAGCACCGCGAGGTTGCCGACCCCGGATGCCCGCGCCAACACGAGACGCTCGACCGGGAGGACTCCGAGACACAGGACGTTCACGAGTGGGTTCTCGGCGTACGTCTCGTCGAACACCACTTCGCCGCCGACCGTCGGGACGCCGACCGAGTTGCCGTAACCGGAGATCCCCGACACGACGCCTTCCGCGATCCAGCGGCTGCGCGCATCGTCGATCGGGCCGAAGCGGAGCGGGTCCATCACCGCTATCGGACGAGCGCCCATCGAGAAGATGTCGCGCAGGATGCCGCCGACGCCTGTCGCTGCTCCCTGGTACGGCTCGACGGCCGAAGGGTGGTTGTGGCTCTCGATGCGGATGGCGACCGCGATGCCGTCGCCGACGTCGACGACGCCCGCTCCTTCGCCCGGGCCGACCAGTACCCACTGGGCTTCCGTCGGCAGCCTCCGCAGGTGGAGACGGGACGACTTGTACGAGCAGTGCTCGGACCACATCACGGCGTACATCGCGAGCTCGAGATGATTCGGCGACCGACCCAGGATCTGTTCGATGTGATCGCGCTCGTCGTCGGTCAATCCGAGCGCGCGATGGATGTGGTCTTCTCCGTCCGTTGCGCCCACAGCCGTCACGCTACAAGCGAGTCATGGCCTCTCCGGCGAGCACCTCGCCGATCGCGAGCGACGCTGTGGCCGCGGGCGACGGTGCGTTCAGCACCCAGACGATCCTGCCCTTGCCTTCGATCACGAAGTCGTCGACGAGCGAGCCATCGCGTCGCACCGCTTGCGCGCGAACACCGGACGGCCGGTTGGACCATTCGATGTCGTCGTGCTGAAGCTCGGGCACGTACCGATTCAGCTCGCGCAACGCGGCACGGTGCCAGTGCGACAACCGGAACTCGCGGACAGCGACGCGTGCCTCACGCGCGCCGAGGCGCCACAGACCACGGAACCGCAGCGCGTCGCGCACGACCGAGCGCTCTGCCAAGGACAGGACCGCGTTCGGGCCGGACCACACGCTGCCGTCGACGCGACGTGTGAAGTGCACACCCAGGAACGGCAGCTCCGGATCGGGAACCGGATAGATGTTGCCGTTCACCAGGGAAGCACCCGAAGGACGGAGCGCGAGCCAAGTGCCTCGGAACGGCACGATCTGCACGTCGGTCACGAGGCTGGCCCGTTTGGCCAGTTGCGACGACCACAGACCTGCGCACACCACGACCGCCCGCGCCTCGATCTCGCCGCGCGTGGTGGTCAGCCGGACGCCCCCGTTCGCCTCGACGAGGTCCACCACACTCGTTTCCGTGCGGACGTCGAGCTCGGAAGCCAAGGCGTCACACACGAGCCCGAAGTCGATGACGCCGGTCGAGGGTGAGTGAAGCGCTCGGACGCCAGCCACGTGCGGCTCGACCTCGCGTAACTCGTCTCGGTCGAGCGTTCGCAACTCGGGCACGCCGTTCGCCTCCGCCCGTTCGGTGAGCGCCGCCAGTGCCGGCAGCTCGCGCTCGTCCACCGCCACGACCAACTTGCCGTTGCGGACGATCGGAATGCCATGTCCGTCCGCGAACGCCTCGACAGCAGCCTTGCCCCGACGACACAGCTCCGCCTTCTTCGACCCGGGTGCGTAGTACAACCCCGCGTGTAGCACGCCCGAGTTGTGCGAGCTCTGGTGGCGACCCACCGTCGCCTCCTTCTCCAACACGGTGATGCGCGCGTCCGGGCGCGCTTGTCCGAGCCGGTATGCGGTCGCAAGGCCGACGATGCCACCGCCGACGACGACCACGTCCGCTGCGGTCATCCCAGCAGAGGCCAATTCATGTCCTTCTCGGAGATGGCGGACACCGGGAGCGGCCACTCAATGCCGAACGCGGGATCGTCGTGACGAAAACCGCGGTCGGCACCGGGCGTGTACCGCTCACCCATCTGATACGTGACCTCGGTGTCGTCATCGAGCGTCTGGAAGCCGTGGGCGAGCAAACCTTTCGAGATGTAGAGCGCGAGCCGATTGGCGGCGGTCAACTCGACGGCGACGTGCTGGCGATAGGTCGGCGACTCCGGGCGGAGATCGACGACGACGTCGAGAATCGCCCCACGTGTGCAGCGCACCAGCTTGGTCTCGGAGACCGGGGGCGCTTGATAGTGCATGCCGCGCACTGTCCCCGCAAGCACGTTGAACGAGATGTTGCACTGCACGACTGCAGGATCGAGGCCGTGCGCAACGAATTCGTCGACGCAGAACGTGCGCGCAAAGAAGCCCCGATCGTCCTCCCTGCGTTCGGGCTCGACGACGACGACGCCCGCGACCGTCGTCTCCGTGAACTTCACAAGACAGGCTCGAGCAGGTCGTGTTCGACCAGCGCCGCGGCGGCCCCGCGGATGATGGAGAACTCCAGCCCGGAGCGCTCGGCGATGTCGAGCAGCGAGTGCTCACCGTCGGACTGGTTCAACACCCACAGCAACGCGAGCTCGTTCGTCTTGGCGCCGGCTTCGCCACCGATGCTGCGATACAAACCCCGCCTGCCCAGCATCGGCTCGCCGTACGGACTCAGATTGCGAAAGCGGACGTCGTGCTCGAGCACGTCCATGATGCGCAAGCACGCATCGAGCGTCCCCGCCAACGCGTCGGGACGCACGAAATCGAGGTCGTCAGCCGAGGTGTGGTATTCGGGGAACTGTCCGTGGTGCGAGCGCATCAGGCATCCGACACCGAGGTTGAAGCCGGGCGAGCAGTACTGCCGCTCGTCGTACCCGTACGGGTGGAAGTCCACGAGGGTGTTACCGGGGCCGAGACGCTCGAGCACGTACGCGGCGGCGCGATCGATGGGTGCCGCGCCGCGGCGGCTCCGCTTGTACGTGAACCCTCCGGGATCGCCGACACACGTGAGCACGAGTCCATGGTCGATGCGCGCCGCCGCCTCCGGGTTGCGCGCCAACCAGGTGATCGCACCGATCGTCCCGGGAGCGAACACGAATCGATACGTATAACGAAGGTCGACGTCTTGCAGCTGACGCGCGAGATGAGCGGCGATCGCGATGCCTGCGAGATTGTCGTTGCAGAGCGACGGATGACAGACGTGGCTCGAGATCAACACCTCGCGTCCGGACGTTCCTGGCAGGACGCACTCGCCGTACGTGAGGTGTCCGTCGCGCAGATCGGAGTCGATGCACACCTCGTACTCGTCGTCGAGCAGCGACTTGCGTTGGTTCTCGCTGACGCAGAAACCCCAGGACTCGTTGTAATACGAGGTGCGATACGGCACCCAGTCCGGCTGTTCCGGTATCGAGTGCAGGTGAGGCTCGAGGTCGGCGCGGCTCATCGTTGCGTGGATCGGAACGCTGTAGCTGACGACGTGGAGATTGCACTCTCGGAAGTCGACGACCCGGTTGCCGGCGCGGTCCTTGATCCAGGCATCGCGGATGTTCCACTCACGCGGCACTCTCCAGTCGAGGACTTCCGTGCCGGAGGGCACTTCGGTGACGTCCAACGGGATCTCTCGGCCGACGATCGCCAGCGTCTCGCGAACGCCGTCACCGGTGATGCTCCGGCAGATCGGATAGAGCTCCCGAATGAGGTCGTGCATCGATCGGCCGGCCGAGCCGGGATCGGCGAGTTCCCACCAGTCGTCGACGCGAGCGTTCGAGCGTTCCAAACCATCCACGGTAGCGAAAGGGTCTTGGTCCCAGGATCGGTGTCTGACGATCGACGTCAAATGAGTCGCCGTGGAATAGCGAAAATGGAGAACTACGATCCCCGCCGTGGCTGCAAAGCAGAGTCAACGATCGATGACGGATGAGCACAAAGCAGCGTTGGCGGAGGGCCGCACCCAGGGGCGAGCGGTGCGCGCCTATCTCGAAGCGCTCGAAGCGAACCGGCCCAAGCGAGGTCGTAAGCGCACGCCCGATTCGATAAGGAAGCGTCTGCAAACAATCGATGCCGAGCTGCCCTCGGCTGACAAGCTGCACGCGCTGCACCTCCGCCAGGAACGTCGAGATCTGCAAGAAGAGCTCGAGGGAATGGACAAGACGGTCGACCTTGCTGGAGTCGAGGCGGACTTTGTCACGGCTGCGAAGACTTACGGCGAGCGCAAGGGGATCTCCTACGCCACGTGGCGCGAGGCAGGCGTGTCTCCGTCGGTGTTGAAGCGGGCCGGGATCAGCCGGTC
>DATAES010000255.1:0-33170 GCA_036257895.1 Acidimicrobiales bacterium | reverse complement strand
AGACTCAGGTGACCGGGGTCGTCGGCGCGTTGGCGATCACCATCATTGTGGTAGCCGTCCCTGGCCTGCTTCGCGATCTTCCACAGCCGACGCTTGCCGCAGTCGTCATCGCGGCGTCGCTCTCGCTCGCGGATGTTGCTGGCACGCGACGTCTGTATCAGGTCCGCCGGGCGGAATTCTTCTTGAGCATGGCGGCGTTTCTCGGCGTTGTGCTGCTCGGCGTACTTCCAGGCATCGCGATCGCCGTCGCGCTTTCGATCGGCAACGTGTTTCGCCGTGCGTGGTGGCCGTATCAGACCGTCCTCGGACGCGTCGCTGGGCTTCCCGGATATCACGACGTCCTCAGCTATCCCGACGCGGAAGAGTTGCCTGGGTGCGTCATCTTTCGATTCGACGCGCCGCTGTTCTTCGCAAACGCGAGAACCTTTCGTGAGCAGATCCGCGCGCTCGTCGCGACCGAACCACATCCGTCGTGGATCATCGTGGCGTCCGAGCCGATGACCGATGTCGACACGACCGCAGCGGACATGCTCGAGGACTTGGACGAGGACTTGAATGCGCGCGGCGTCAGTCTGGTCTTCGCCGAGATGAAGGATCCTGTGCGCCGCAAGATCGAACGATACGAGTTGACGCGGACGATCAATCCTGACCACTTCTTCCCGACGCTCGGCGACGCCGTTCGGACATTCCAGCGAGAGACGGGCGCAGACTGGCGAGCGACGCACGCCGCAGATGACGACGGCGACCGGCCCGGAACCTCGTGATCGACCACATGGCGGCCCGACCGAGTTACGTCGAACGGGCAGCCGCGGTCCTTGCCATCGCGGCGCTCGCCAGCGCGATCGTGCTCGTCGTCGTCGGTGCCTTGTCGAGTTGGCAGGGTGTCGTCACAACGGTGATCGGCCTGCTGATGATCGTCGTCGCAGGTTGGTATGTCGTGGCCCGCAGCGGCCTCACCCGCATACTCGCGATGTGCGCCGTACCGCTTGGCGCGCTCCTACTGGTCGTCGGATTCATCGTCGCCAGCATGAGCACCACGAGGGTGATCTCGATTTTCGCCCTCGTCGCGTTGTCCATCGGCTCGGCTCGGGTCGCGCTCCATCGATCTGCGCGGTCGCTGCGCCGCACGGCGTTGTCGCGCACGCCGGCTCCGCCGGCGCGCCAACCGGTCCTCATCATCAACCCGAGGTCGGGCGACGGAAAAGCAGAGACAGTCCAGCTGGTCGAACGATGTCACGAACGTGGCATCGACCCCATCCTGCTGACACCCGGTGACGACCTGGTAGCGCTGGCCGAGACGGCAATCTCGCGAGGAGCCGACGTCATCGGGATGGCCGGAGGTGATGGATCGCAGGCCCAGGTCGCGTCAGTCGCGATCCGCCATGATGTCCCCCATGTCGTGGTCCCGGCGGGAACGAGGAACCACTTCGCGCTCGATCTCGGATTGGATCGCACCGATGTCGTGGGCGCGCTGGATTCCTACCACGACGGGGTCGAACATCGCGTCGATCTAGCCGTCGTCAACGGTCGCGTGTTCGTGAACAATGCGTCGGTCGGTCTCTACGCCAAGATCGTGCAGTCCGCTGGCTACAGGCACGCGAAACGCGAGACAGCGCTGGACGTTCTGCCGCAACTACTCGGCCCGAACGCGGTGCCGATGGACCTGCGCTTCAGAGGGCCTGACGGCACTGCGTACCCGACCGCACAGGTCGTGATGGTCTCCAACAACCCCTATGACCTCGACCGATTGACAGGACGCGGGACGCGAGAACGTATCGACGGCGGCGTTTTGGGGATCGTTGCCGCCCGAATCTCGAGCGCTCGGGACCTCAGTCGCTTCATCGCTCTGGAGGCCGCCGGACGACCGCGGCGACTTCCTGGATGGCTCGAGTGGACTGCGACACAGTTCCGTCTCGACTCGGACGCGCCCATCGAGATCGGCTTGGACGGCGAAGCCTTGACCCTCGATCCGCCGCTCCTGTTCGAGACCGTGCCTCGAGCGTTGCGGGTTCGCATTCCTCGTCATGCGATCGGTCGATCGCCGACAGCGAAGGCAGTTCATGTCCTGTCGCAGTCCACGATTGTGCAACTCAGCCGGGTCGCCACCGGACGCCGGCCCAGCGCAGAGCCGACCACGCAGGCAATCAACGGTTGAAGATGGCCGGGATGTGCACGCCGAACTTTCCAGCGGCTGCGCAGCGGCTGCCCAGCGGCTGCTCATGCGCCGCTCTACTTCACGACGAGGGCGGTGACCATGCCGAACATGCCTTGATCGTTCTCGGCGTGGGGGAGGATGTGGCAGTGCCACACCCACGTGCCCGGGTTGGTGGCGTGCACCAGCACGGTGTACCGCTCGCCGGGCGCGACCGTCACTGTGTCTTCAAGGCTCGGATTGGTCAGCGGGTAGCCGTCCTTGGCGATGACCATCTGGGCCATGCCGTGCAGGTGCATCGGGTGGATCTGGGTGCCCTCGTTCATGTAGTGCACTTCGACCCAGTCGCCTTGGTTGGCGACGATGGGCGCGGTGGCGGGGAACGACTTGCCGTTGAGGGCGTAGCCGACGGTGCCCGAGTCGTCGAGGATCATCACCTGCTCCTGGGACACCGTGACGCCGGTCGGAACGGGTTCGTCGCCGATCAGGAACGCGCCGGCGAGTCCATCGGGGACTTGCTTCACCGCGTCGTGATGGGAGTGGTACATCCCCACCGCTGGTCCGTGGGCGACGAACGAGTAGGTGAACGTCTCACCGGTCTTCACCGGATCCTGGGTGATGTCGGTGGTGCCGTCCATGGCGTTGGGTGTGTCGAGTCCGTGGAAGTGGATTGACGTGGACTCCGGCATTTGGTTGTGCAATACGACTGCGACCTTGTCGCCGTCGTTGACCTTGATGGTCGGGCCGGGGACCGTGCCGTTGTAGGTCATGGCCTTCACCGTCTTCCCGGGAGACACCTCCCAGTCCGTGACCGTGGTGGTGAGGTCGAACTGCTTGGTGCCGTCGGGCAGCATCGTGGGTTGCAATGCTTGCGCGCCGAGCCCGTTGGTTGATGCTGGGAAGGCCGAGATGGAGTCCTTCATCGCTTGGTCCATCTGCTCCGACGTCATGGACGACGAGCTCATGTCCATGCCCGGCATCGAGCTGTCCCCGACGGCGACCGCGGTTTCGCCTTGTCCGGCGGTGAGATGCAAGGTTGCGGTCATACCTGCTTGTGCGTGGCCGGGCACCTGGCACACGATCGTGTAGTCGCCGGGTTGCAGCGTCGAAAGGTCGAGATGCGCGCTGGCGCCGGCGTCGAGCATCGGCGTCGCGACGGTGGTGCCCTCGACCGCGAGGTTGTGTTGCACGTTGCCGTGATTCGTGACATCGAGCCCCGCGCCATTGACGGCGTTGACCGTGCCGGGAGTGATGGCGAACTCTGACAACGTCACCGTTACGGGTTGCGCAGCGGAGGTTGTGCGGTTGCTGTCGTCGTTGCGGACATAGAGCGCCGCAATCAACGCGACCACGCCGAACAATCCGAACAACACGAGCAGGAATGCGAAGACGACGTTCGGTGACGGTCCGTCGTCGTCGGTTCGAAGGAGGTCGTCGGTTCGGACAACAGTGTCAGGCTGTGGCTGGTCGGCGACGGTCATGCAGTAATGCTCTTGATCGGGCCGAGTGTCGACCAGGGTCCAGGGTCCGCGCTCGAGGGGACCTTGGTCCCATTGTGAGTCCGGTCGGGATCGCTGTCAGCGCCCGTCGAGGAAGACCCTGCTCATCGACGTCCAAGTCGGGCCGAGCTTGAGCGACACCGTGAGCCTCAACGAAGTGCTCGGCTACATCGGCCTCGCCTGCGCCGCTGTCCTGATGCTCCGAGTCATCGCCGGCGTCATCAGGGACGGTCTGACGTGATGAGCCCCACCATCACCGCGCACTCGCTCAATGTGCGCGGCAGCCATCCGGGCCTGACTCGCGTTCACGTCTCACCGACTCGACCATCGGCACTACCGCGTCAGGTGACCTTTGGCCCTGGCGGCGGTGCCCCGCGAGCGCGACCTTGGCCGCACCACAGAACACAGTCGCCCAGTGTCGAGGGGAGGTGAGTCCACCGGACAGAAACCGGATCGTACTGTCGACAGAGCCGCGCCTGATTGCCAAAGCGATGGTCCACTCGGCGATCGGGATGCGGCTCTGTCGCGGTTGGCTCCATGCTTCGGATCTATCCTCTGCCGGGTGAGCATGTCGGAGCGACTGGTGCGCCTCTGGACAGAGCCGCTGGGTACCGCCGCCGAGGCCCACCGCGCGTTTGCAGGCGCTTATGCCGATCCGGTCTCCGTCAACGGCATCGATGTCTCCTTGGCCGACCTCGTGGAGCGAGCGCGAGGCATTCAGCGCGCCTTTGCGGGTCTACAGCTGGAGCTGGTTGATGAAGTCGAGACGCCCGAACGGATCGTCATCGTTTTCTTGCAGCGTGGCCGTCACGTCGGACCGCTCGAGACGCCGCTGGGCGTGGTCGCTCCGACCGGACGGGAGATCGAGGTGCGCGTGATCGACGTCCTCTCTGTCAAGGATGATCGCATCACAGCGATCCAGGTGGTCCCCGACAATCTCGGGCTCGCGATGCAACTCGGAGCCGTGCAGCTCGTGTCGGACACGATTCGCTCTCGGTAGCGGCTGATCTCACACATCCGCGCCGTCGAGCGTTGAGCCAGCATGGACTTCAAATGTGGAGGTGTGCGAGCCGTACGCCGAGCCCGACCACATACCCGCCTTCGTGCGTGACGGATTACGGGCGGTGCTCCGTCACGGGCGCGAACGCCTCACAGCGCGTCGAGTGCGCCGCCAATCTTGGTCAGATCCACGTCGGGGTCGTCGATGATGCGACACAGAGCGGTCACGGCGACGTAGCCGGCCTCGACTGCTCCGCTGTCGGTGTCGCCGGGGAGGTCGACGGGATCGCCCCAGGCCATTCGTACGTCGAAGGCGCCGTCATGCCCGGTCTTCGGGACGAGCTCAGCGCTGGCGAGCGCCCGGGGCGGCAGCAGTGCGACTTCGGTTCGTCGCCACCCGGCGAGCTCGCCGATCTCACAGTTGGGGACGTTGACATTGAGGACGATCGGGTCGGATCGACGATCGTCGAGCATCGCCCGCGCCACTCGCACGCCGACCTCGGCGGCGGTGCTCCAGTGCTGGTCGGCGAGCATGTCGTCCCAACCCTGACCCTCGACCCCGAAATCCGCGACCGCTTGACTCACCGCAAGCCCCGACACCCCGCCGTTTCGGGCGGTGAGCGCCGCACCGACCGTGCCGGAGTGATAGATCGCCCGGCCCGCGTTCGCGCCGGGATTGATCCCCGACACGACCAGATCGAACTGACCGCCGAACACGCCGAGCCGACCGAACATCACGCACAGCCCAGGCGGACCGGTCACCGACCACGCCTCGGGTACGCCGTCGATGTCGACACGTCGAACCTCGGGCCGGATCAGATGCAGCGTGCCCAACGCCGCGCCCGCACCTGAGTACTCGCGGTCAGGTGCCGCGACCACAACCTGGCCTACCTCCTGGAGTCCTCGGGCGAGCACGTGCAGCCCGACCGCGTCAATGCCATCGTCGTTGGTCACCAGAATGCGCACGCCTGCTTCCTAGCGCGACGCAACCAACGTTCGTGGCGCGCTGGCTGACAACGCCCGGTCCGGAAACCTTCGGGTGTTTGATGAACGCGCCGGGTTTTGAACTGTCGCGTGCACGGTTCACGCGGGTGGACGAGACCGCGAATCGGTGGACTCGACTCCGACGTGTTCATGGACCTCTGGTCGCCCGACGGTGCGGATGCCTCGGGTCGTCGGGCGGCACCATCGGACGCAGGCCCGTGCCGTCGACGAGCGCCCAGCCCTTGTACGTCTTCAGGTCGTGGTCCGGGTCGCACAGTGGCTCGAGCTCGTCGACGCGTGTGTGCCGTGTCGACCGATACTCGAACCCGTCGATGTGGTCGTATTCGAGCCGGGCCCGACGTCCGCATCCTTGACGAGTGCAAACGGGTTGCTCCCAGAGCAGGGCGATCTTCTGTGCGATGTTCGGGCCGCGCCCGAGGTGTGTCACGTTGCGCACCTCGACGCCCCTCGTGAGCACCAGCTTGACGATCGACTCGCTCAACATCTCGCGCGCCACTGAGACCGAGATCGGACCGAGCCCAGCGATCTCGCACGTCTCGCCGACGTCGACTCGGCCGCGCGCCAGCGCCGGCAGGTCGACCCGGAGCACGGCGAGACTTCTGACGGGATCGCGGCCGCGTCGACCCGACGCATCCTCGTCTTCCACGCCGTCGATCGACATCGTGGCCATGGCAACGAGCGCGTCCAGTGCGTACGCCTCGAGCGGTTCACGGAGACCGTCGCGCCGGGCGCTCCTGAACTGTTCGTCGACCAGCGGCTTGAGCGCTTGATCAACCAGGGCCATCTGCCGCTTCGTGCCGGTGGCATGGAGATGCTCGGCACCCTCGGCATCCCGCCAGCGCCGCAGGCAGCGTCGGGCATGGATCTGCTTCTCGATCGCTTCCAGGTCCTGCTTCTCGGCTTTCTTCTCGAGGCAGCGCAAGCGCAGTTCGCCCACCGACGACCGCGCCGCCTCCTGCAACAAGACATCCTCCGCCTCGGCGTTCACGAGCAGCGCGTCCGTGATCGCCGTCGCCTGCGCCGGCGACAGCCGGCCGCTGGTCGCGGCGATGCGCGTCAGCTCCTGAGCCGCCAGTCCGCCGCCACGGTCGATCACCTCCTTGGCCTTCGCTGCCGTCACGCCCGTCGCCTTGGCCACGAGGTCGGACGCGTCGCGCGCACCGAACTGACGTGGCAGGTCACAGGTAGCGAGCCGCGCTGCTGCCATTGCCATGGCTGCATCTGCGGCATGCGAGATCTTCGCCCACTCCTGCAGCGCGGCGGCCGCGCCGTCGCCGTCCAATGCCGCGGCATCGAACGACGATGCGATCGCGCACACCGAGTGCCGCAACTCGACGAGTGAGCGCACATTCGTGTCGACGGCAGCACAAGTATCGGAAGCGAGCATCGGAACCTTCGGATCGCCGTGGCGGAGAAGGGAGCTTCAGCTCCGAGCGCTCATCCAATGAGCGTGGGCCACAAGTTACACACCTGTAGTTTGTGCTGCAACAGGAATCTCGCACATTTCGGCATCGACTTCACCCGAGTTGGACACCGAGGAACAACGCGGTGAGCGCGGCGAGGCCCGACAACGCACCGAACACGGCGAGTCCGCGGCGCGAGCGAGCTCGAGCGTGCACGAAGGCCGCGGTTCCCGACACCGCGACCACGACGAGTTTCACGCTCAACGTCCGCCCGTACTCGCTGTTCCACACCGGCGAGACCTCGACGATGTTCCAGATGCCGGTGGCCACGAGAACGGCGAACGCCGGCCACGCGATCCGATTGAACCGTCGCGCGACGGCGCGAGGGGCGTCTGGCGACAACCGCCGCAGACCAGGGACGAGTCCCGCCAGCGTCAACTGCCCGCCGACCCAGATGGTCGCGGCGGTGACGTGGACGAAGAGCCTGATCGATGTCCAGGTGACCGGCAGCACGGAACGACCATACGAAGTGCAACCTCCGCGCGGCATCGCAGGAAGCCCTTCCGGAACGGCGCGCGGGATCCGTTAGCAGGCCGCGAAGAAACACCCCGCCCGCGTAGAGAACGCGTTAAGGCCCCTGTCCGGCCTGGTCGCACGGCGTTACAACCCCCGCATGGCTGACTTGCTGTTCATCGGGATGATGATCGTCTTCTTCGGCTTGGCCGTGGCACTCGTCCGTCTCTGCGACCGGATCATCGGCACGGACGAGAGCGTCGTCATCGGCACCGTCGAGTTCGCCGACGAGGCCGACGAGGTCGAGGAGGCTGCGGCGTGAGCTACGACAACGGTGGCGCCCTCGTGCTGTCGATCCTGGTCACCGCGTATCTCATCTACGCACTCATCGCGCCAGAGAAGCTCTGATGACGACGGCGGGGTGGCTGCAGTTCGCGTTCGTCATCGTGCTCTTGGCCATCAGCACGCCGCTCCTGGGGCGCTACATGGCCAAGGTGTACGGCGAGGAGAAGAAGGCTCCCGGGGACCGCTTCTTTCTGCCGGTCGAACGGTTCGTCTACCGGGTGTGCGGCGTCGATCCCGAGAGCGAACAGCGCTGGACAACGTACGCACTGTCCCTGCTCGGTTTCAGCCTCGCCTCGCTGATCGTGTTGTACCTTCAGCTACGCATTCAGGGTCATCTTCCGTTGAACCCGGACAACCTCGGGTTCGTTCGTCCGGACCTCGCGTTCAACACCTCGGTCAGCTTCCTCACGAACACGAACTGGCAGAACTACTCGGGCGAGACGACGATGACGCAGCTCAGCCAGATGGCAGGGCTGGCCTTTCACAACTTCGTCTCGGCAGCGTGTGGCGCCGCGATCGCGGTCGCGTTGATCCGCGGCCTCGTACGCCGGCGGACGCACACGCTCGGCAACTTCTGGGTCGATCTGGTGCGCACGACGACCCGGATCCTGCTGCCCTTCGCATTCGTCTTCGCGGTGTTCCTGGTGAGCCAAGGCGCGATCCAGAACTTCCACGCCAACAAGACCGTCGCGACGGTGACCGGTCAGGAGCAGACGATTCCGGGTGGTCCGATTGCCAGCCAGGAGGCCATCAAGGAGATCGGCGAGAACGGCGGTGGTCCGTTCAACGCCAACTCGGCGCATCCGTACGAGAACCCGAACGGGATCACGAACGTGTTCGAGATCTGGGCGTTGCTCGCCATTCCGTTCGGACTCACCTACACGTTCGGCAAGATGGCAAAGGACCAGAAGCAGGGGTGGGTCGTCTTCGCCACGATGTTCATCCTCTGGGCCGGCATGACCCTGATCGTCATGCCGATCGAGACGCGCGGGAATCCCAAATTCACGGCTGCCGGTGCGAGCCAGACGGCCGCTGTCGACCAACCCGGCGGGAACATGGAGGGAAAGGAGGCCCGATTCGGTCCCGCCGCTTGCGGCTTGTTCGCCTCGTCGACCACAGGAACGTCGACCGGCGCGATCGACTGCCAGCACGACAGCTTGCTGCCGCTCGGTGGTGCGGTGCCCCTCGTCAACATGATGTACGGCGAAGTGAGCCCGGGCGGCACAGGCTCCGGTCTCTACGGGATGCTGGTCTTCGCGCTGCTCGCGGTGTTCATCGCCGGCTTGATGGTCGGACGGACCCCCGAATACCTCGGCAAGAAGATCCAGGCGCCGGAGATGAAGCTCGTCGTCCTCTACATCCTCTTCGTCCCGCTCGTGATCCTTACCTTCGCGGGTATCTCCGCAGTGGCGGGCTTCGCGCTGAGTTCGCTCGGAAACTCGGGGCCGCACGGACTGACGGAGATCACGTACGCGTTCACGTCGCAGGCCAACAACAACGGCTCCGCCTTCGGCGGCCTGACCGGCGACACGCAGTGGTACAACATCGCCGGCGCCTTCTGCATGCTCGTGGGCCGGTTCTTCCTCATGATTCCGGTGCTGGCGATCGCTGGATCGCTCGGCCGCAAGCAACGTGTGCCCGCGTCGGCCGGCACCTTCCCGACGGGGACACCCTTGTTCACTGCGCTGCTGTTCGGCGTCGTGATCATCGTCGTCGGTCTCACGTACTTCCCCGTCGTCTCGCTTGGGCCTGTGGTCGAGCACCTGACCGGAAAGTTCTAGGAGTGCATCGCACATGACCATTCCTGCCGACAGCGGTCTCAAGACCCTCGAACCTCGGGAGCCGCAGGTCGACCCGCATCATTCGAAGCGCGGTGCCACGTCGATGTTCGAGCCGGCGATCATGAAGCGAGCCGTCGTCGAGTCGTTCATCAAGCTCAACCCACGGCAGCAAGCCCGCAACCCGGTGATGTTCATCGTCGAGATCGGCAGCGTCGTGACGACGCTCCTCGCCATCCGCGACATCGATGGCTTCGCCGCACTCATTTCCGTGTGGCTGTGGTTCACCGTGCTGTTCGCAAACTTCGCGGAAGCCGTGGCCGAAGGCCGTGGCAAGGCGCAGGCGGACACGTTGCGTCGCACCCGTTCCGAGACGATGGCCAGCGTTCGCCAGGCCGACGGGTCGACGAAGCAGGTTCCGTCGACCGATCTGCAGATCGGTGACCTGTGCGTGGTCGGCCCGGGCGAAGTCATACCCGGTGACGGCGACGTCGTCGAAGGCATCGCTTCGGTGGATGAATCCGCCATCACCGGCGAGTCGGCGCCGGTCATTCGCGAGTCCGGCGGCGATCGCAGTGCCGTCACCGGCGGCACGCGCGTCCTGTCAGATCTCATCGTCGTCAAGATCACGACCAAGCCCGGCGAGAGCTTCATCGACCGGATGATCTCCCTCGTCGAAGGCGCCGAGCGGCAGAAGACACCGAACGAGATCGCGCTGAACATCCTGCTGGCCGGTCTCACGATCATCTTCCTGCTCGCGACCGTGACGCTGCAGCCCTTCGCCATCTACTCAGGTGCGGAGCAGTCGATCATCGTGCTCGTCGCGCTGCTCGTGTGTCTGATCCCCACGACCATCGGCGCGCTGCTCTCCGCGATCGGCATTGCCGGCATGGACCGTCTCGTGCAACGAAACGTGCTCGCCATGTCCGGTCGGGCGGTCGAAGCGGCCGGCGACTGCAACACGCTCCTGCTCGACAAGACCGGCACGATCACGTACGGCAACCGCATGGCGTCCGAGTTCATATCCGTTGGCGGAGTCCAGGAGAAGGAGTTGGCGGAAGTCGTCCTGCTCTCCAGCCTCGCCGACGAGACGCCAGAGGGCCGATCGATCGTGCAGCTCGCCGAGGACGACTACGGCCTCACCCCTCGCGATCTGTCCGGCGCCGAGTTGGTCCCTTTCACTGCGCAGACGCGCATGTCCGGCATCGAATGGGACGGGCGCTCGATCCGCAAAGGCGCGGCTGACTCCGTACGAAAGTGGGTGGAGGACCAAGACGGTGCCATCCCGCACGAGCTGACCGCGATCGTCGACGGGATCGCGGTGAACGGCGGTACGCCGCTCGTCGTCGCGGAGGGACAGCGCATCCTCGGCGTCATTCATCTCAAGGACACGGTCAAGGAGGGGATCTCCGACCGGTTCGCCGAGATGCGCGCGATGGGCATCCGCACCATCATGATCACGGGTGACAACCCGCTGACGGCCAAGGCCATCGCCGAAGAAGCGGGTGTCGACGACTTCCTCGCCGAAGCGACGCCCGAAGACAAGATGGCCTACATCAAGAAGGAGCAGGCGGGCGGCTCCTTGGTGGCGATGACGGGCGACGGCACGAACGACGCTCCGGCACTCGCGCAGGCCGACGTCGGTGTCGCGATGAACACGGGCACGCAGGCGGCGAAGGAAGCCGGGAACATGGTCGACCTCGACTCGAACCCGACGAAACTGATGGAGATCGTCGAGATCGGCAAGCAACTACTGATCACGCGCGGCTCGCTGACGACTTTCTCGATCGCGAACGACGTCGCCAAGTACTTCGCCATCATCCCGGCGATGTTCCAAGGCGTGTTTCCCGAGCTCGAGACCGTCAACATCATGAAGCTCAGCAACCCGCACTCTGCGATTCTGTCCGCGGTCATCTTCAACGCCCTCATCATCGTGATGCTCATCCCGCTCGCGTTGAAGGGCGTGAAGTACCGCGCGCTCGGGGCTGCAGCCGTGCTGAGACGGAACCTTCTGATCTACGGCGTGGGAGGCCTCGTGGCGCCCTTCATCGGCATCAAGCTCATCGACATCATCCTCACCGCGATGGGAGTGAGCTAGATGCGCCGCCAACTCGTCACCGGATTGCTGATGACCGTCGCGCTGATCGTGTTGACCGGCGTGTTGTACCCGCTGGCGGTCTTCGGTGTCGGCCAGGTCGCGTTCAAGGACAACGCGAACGGCTCGTTCGTGAAGAGCGAGGACGGCCAGGTCGTGGGCTCGTCGCTCATCGGGCAGGCCTTCCTGGACGCGGACGGCAACCCCGACCCGAACTACTTCCAACCCCGGCCGTCGGCCGCCGGCTCCGGCTACGACGCGCTGAAGAGCGGCGGCTCCAACCTCGGACCCTCGAACCCGACACTTCTCCAGTCCGTGGCCGACCGAGTCGCGGCCTACCGCTCCTTCAACGGCTTGCCTGCCGGAGCGGAGGTTCCGGTCGATGCGGTGACGGCCTCGGCGTCGGGCCTCGACCCACACATCTCGGTGGCCAACGCCGAACAACAAGCCCAACGCGTCGCCGACGCACGCGGACTGCCAGTCGACACCGTGAACGCGTTGATCTCGACGCACACCGCGGATCGCCCATGGGGGTTCCTGGGTGAGAATGTGGTCAACGTGCTCGAGCTCAACCTCGACCTCGACCAACAGACCTAGGCGAACACAGTGGGCCGCGGCCAGCTACGCGTCTACCTCGGTGCCGCTCCCGGCGTCGGCAAGACGTACGCGATGCTGAACGAGGGCTGGCGCCGGCACGAGCGCGGCACCGACGTGGTCGTCGGGTTCGTCGAGACCCACAACCGACCCAACACCGCGGCGCAGATCCGCGATCTGGAGTGCGTGCCGCGGACGAGGTTCACGTACCGCGATCAAGAATTCGAGGAGATGGACCTCGACGCCGTCCTGGCTCGAAAGCCGTCGGTGGCACTCATCGACGAGTTGGCCCACACGAACATCCCCGGTTGTCGGAACGAGAAGCGCTGGCAGGACATCAACGAGTTGCTCGACGCGGGCATCAGCGTCATCAGCACGGTGAACATCCAGCACCTCGAATCCCTGAACGACGTCGTCGAGCGCATCACCGGGATCAAGCAGCGAGAGACGGTCCCTGATGCGATCGTCCGAGCCGCAGATCAAATCGAGCTGGTCGACATGGCGCCGGAGGCGCTTCGCCGGCGGATGGCGCACGGCAACATCTACGGCGCCGACAGGGTCGACGCTGCCCTCGGCAATTACTTCCGCATCGGTAACCTCGCAGCCCTTCGGGAGCTGGCGCTGTTGTGGATGGCGGATCGTGTCGACGAGGAACTGCATGACTACCGCGTGCGTCATGGCATCGAGGGCTCGTGGGAGACGAAAGAACGCGTCCTCGTCGCGTTGACGGGCGCACCCGGTGGTGACGATCTCGTCCGGCGAGCGGCGCGCATGGCCATGCGAACCCGCGGTGAGCTGGTCGGCGTCCACGTCGTGGCCGACGACGGTCTCGCCGGGCCGTCGAGCTTCCGTCTGACGGAGCACCGTGAGCTCCTCGAGGAAGTCGGCGGCCGCTACGTCGAGGCGACTGGCGCGGATGTGGCCAAGACTCTCGTTCAAGCGGCACGCGTGGAGAACGCCACACAGATCGTGCTCGGCGCGAGCCGTCGCAGCCGGTGGACCGAGCTCTTCAAGGGTTCGATCATCAACACCGTGATCCGCGCCGCTGGTGGCGCGATCGACGTCCATGTCATCTCAACGGCGGCCGGCGAGGACGAGAGCCGTTCGCTCCTGAGTCCACCGAAGCTGCGGCTCGCACCGCTGTCACGGAGTCGTCGGGGCACGGCGTTCGTCCTCACTGCCGTGGGTCTGCCCGTCCTCACCCTGTTGCTCACGAGTGTTCGGGACTCGATAGGTGTTCAGAACGCGCTCCTCCTCTATCTCCTGTTCGTCGTGGCGATCTCGACGATCGGAGGCGCCATTCCTGGAACCGTGGCGTCGATAGGCGCCTTCCTGTTGTTGAACTGGTACTTCGCGCCTCCTATCCACACGTTCACGATCTCGAACTCGCACGATTTGCTGGCGCTCGTGACGTTCCTCGTCGTCGCAGGCGTCATCAGCACGCTCGTCGATCTCGCCACCCGCCGGCGCGAGGACGCGGTCCGGGCCCGCGCCGAGGCGCGCGCGTTGGCGGCGATGGCTGGGACCGTCCTGCAGGATCCGGAGCCGCTTCCGAAGCTCGTGGAGGAGCTCGCCGCGAGCTTCCAGCTCGATGGAGTCGCCGTGTTCGTGTCCGAGGGCGACGGCTGGCGAGTGGAAGCCGTCGCCGGCCCGAATCCACCTCCGGATCCGGACGCCGCCGAGGAGTCGCTGGCCTTTGCCCAAGGATCGGTCCTCGCGTGGTCCGGCAGTGAGATGCGGCCGCGGGACCGGGAGGTTCTCAGCGGGTTTGCCACGCAGCTCGCGCTCGCGCTGCAAGGACGGCGGTTGGAGGCGGAGGCGGCCGCCGCGACCGCGATGGCGAAGGCGAACGAGCTGCGCACGGCATTGCTCGCCGCAGTCAGCCACGACCTCAGGACACCGCTCGCCTCGATACGCGCGTCGGCCACGAGCTTGCTGAGCGACGAGATCGACTGGGATCCGGCGGCAACCAAGGAACTGCTGCAGACGATCGACGAGGAAGCCGAGCGGTTGAACACGCTCGTCGGCAATCTTCTCGACATGAGCCGGCTGCAAACGGGCAGCGTCACGATCACGACGCAGGCGATCGGGATCGAGGAGATCGTCGCCGGTGCGATCGTGGGGTTGCACGCGCCTCCGGACCGCATCGAGGTGGATGTTCCCGAGACGTTGCCGCGGGTCAGCGTCGACCCGGCATTGCTGGAACGGGCCGTCGCCAATCTGATCGACAATGCGCTCTTCTTCTCACCGAAGGACGTTCCCGTGCGTGTGGAAGCTGCGGAGGTGAGCGGCACGCTGCATCTACGCGTGATCGACGCCGGACCGGGCATCCCGGTTGCTGACCGCGAGCGCGTGTTCCAACCCTTCCAACGTCTCGGCGACAATCCCAACGGCGCCGGAGTAGGTCTCGGGCTGGCCGTCGCGAAGGGTTTCGTGAACGCGGTCGGCGGCGAACTCGTCATCGAGGACACACCGGGCGGCGGCTGCACGATGGTCATCACCATTCCGATCGACCGGTCATGACGCGCCTGCTGCTCATCGACGACGAAGCGCCCTTCGTGCGGGCGATGGGCGTCAGCCTGCGTGCCATGGGCTACGACGTCGATGCTGCTCCATCGGGTGCTGCAGGATTGGCGAAGGCGGCCACCACCGCACCCGATGTCATCGTGCTCGACCTCGGATTGCCGGACATGGATGGACTCGAGGTGTTGAACGGGTTGCGAGCTTGGACGGCGGTACCCGTGATCGTGCTCTCCGCCCGAGATCGCGACGAGGCCAAGGTCGCGGCGCTCGACGGTGGCGCAGACGATTACGTCACCAAGCCGTTCAGCATGGACGAGCTCCTCGCGCGCATCCGCGCTGCGCTGCGCCGGCGTCCGAATGCGGCGAGCGAGGAACCGATCGTCGAAACGGCCGACTTCCGCATCGATCTCGCGGCCAAGGAGGTCGCGGTGGGCGACAAGCTCGTCCGCCTCACACCGACCGAATGGAACGTGCTCGAGGTCCTCGTCCGAAACCAGGGCAAGCTCGTCTCACAGCGGCACCTCCTCAAGGAGGTGTGGGGGCCGCAATACGAGACCGAGACCGAGTACCTGCGGGTCTACTTGGCGGCGCTCCGGCGCAAGCTCGAGCCCACGCCCTCGCAGCCCCGGTACTTCATCACCGAACCGGGGATGGGTTACCGCTTCCGGCCGTAGCCGGCCGGCCGAACCAGGAGGGGCGCGAAGAACCCGTTAAGAAGGGCGACGCCGCGCAAAGAATGAGCAAAGAAGCGTCCGCACTCATCCGAGCGGGTCTACAACCGAACCATGAAGCACGACCCACGAACGGGGATCGGGATCTTCGTCGGTTCGATGGGCGCGATCTGCGCAGGCGCCGGACTCGTGGCCGTCCGGGATCACTTTGCGCAGGTGAACGCCGTGCTGATCCTCGTGTTCTTCGTGCTGTTGGGCGCAGTCATCGGGGGCCGGCTCGCCGGTGCGGTGTCAGCGTTGACGGCGGCCGTGGCTTTCGACTTCTTCTACACGCAGCCGTACAACTCGCTGAAGGTCAACAGCGCAGCCGACGTCGAAACGACGTTCCTCCTGCTCGCGGTCGGATTGGCGATGGGGGAGATCGTCGTGCGGGCGGATCGCATCCGGTCTGCTGTCAGCGGTAGGCGTCAGGAGATCGACCGGGTCCATCGGGTCGCCCGGTTGGCGGCCGACGGCGCCGCGGTGGACGACCTGATCGCCGCGGTGAGCGCGGAACTCACAGCGACACTCGGGCTGCGCCAGTGCACGTATGAACGACCTCCTTTCACCGGCAGCTACGCCCGCCTCGAACCAACCGGACTGATCACCGGGACGAACATGGTCCAGTACACGAAGCAGGGCTATGAACTACCCCGCACAGGCGTCGACCTGCCGGTTGTCGTGCACGACGAGACGGTCGCAAGGTTCGTCCTGATTCCGACACCGGGTCACGGAGTTTCGATCGAGGCTCGACTCGTCGCCCTCACACTGGCCGATCAGCTGAGCCTCGTGCTCGGGAGCCCGGTTGCCTAGCTGAATCGTGACGGGTCATCGACGGCGGGCGTGCATGAATGCCTCTCTCGCACCTCTGCGACCGGGACGAACCGACTCGATGGCATCGACGACCAGCCATCCCGAGCGTGTCGCTGCAGTGGTCGCTTGCTCGACCGCTTGATCGAGGTCGCCGGTGGTGGACGCCATCGTTCCGCGTCGCAGTTCGAACGTCGGCTTCACGAGCGCGACGAGGTCGGCACCCGAGCCGATGTCGAGACTTTCGAGCTGAGGCACTGCGCCGCCGACGGCCAGATAGCTCAAGTCCATGGTGATCACCTCGACGGACTCAGGCACCAACGTGGTGTCGATCTGACCGAGGTTGTTCCCTTCGAGGTTCACGACCCGCGGGTGGTTGCGCAGGTGACCCAGCAGCAGACCGACGCCCGCTTCCAGCGCGTACACCCGACGAGCACCGCGGTCGACCAACACGGTCGTGAAGCCGCCGACGTTGGCGCCGATGTCCACCGCGACGCGCTGGCCCACGTCGATCGACAACGTGTCCAAGGCGTGCGCGAGCTTGACCTCGCCGCGCAGCCGACGTGCTGGCACGACTCGCAGCGATGCGTCGAACCGCACCTGCGCTCGTGGATTGGTGAGCACCCTGCCGTCGACCAGCACGCGACCGTCGGCGATGGCCGACGGGTCGATGTCAGGGCGACGGCGGGCGAGCAAGACGTGGAGCGCGACGAAACGAGCGCGCTTGCGATTGGGCACCAGGAACCTCCTGCACTCGGACCGGATGAGGCCGAGCACAGGGGCGGCGCACGCGCTGCGTTGCTGAGTCACACCTAAAGGAATGGCACCGGGGCACAGCGTTGCCGAGGTCTTCGGGACAGTCAAGGATGGCAAGGACGTGCCTTGCACGCGAAGAGTGCCCGGCCCGCTGGGGCCGGGCACTCGCTCCAGGTTCCCGGAATCCGAGCGGCTCAGGCGGGGCTCGGCGCCGTTGACGAGCCCAGTGCCCAATCCCGCTTCGGGCTGTACTGGTAGTTCGTGATGAGGCTCACCGCGAGTACGGCTACACCGGCGAATACGTAAAACGCGCTGATCCCGGGGTCGCCGTCGGCGAAGTTGAGCGCCCACGGAGCGACGAGCAGCAGCCCGGCCGCGAGGTAGTCGCCTGCGGAGTGGATCGTGAACGGCAGCACCTTCGCGATGCCGAGCGGGTATCTGGTGAGCATGCTGACGACGAGAACGGTGACACCAACGACGACACCCGTGCCCACTGCGCCCGCGGATGCGCCGCTCGCCAGTGCGACAACGACGAGCGCGAGACCGACGGCGTAATCAGCGACGGCGTGCAACCAAGCAGGCAGTAGACGAGCGAGTGACATGACGAAAGCCTCCTGTCCGAGCGAGCACCGCGCCCGCTGACAGCACGTCTACGGAGCGCTCGGACGACGCGGATGGCGGTCGGTACCAGAAGCGCATCGCTCGCACAGACCCGTGATCGTGACTCGGTCGGTGTCGACGAAGAATCCACGGTCGTGGAGCACCTTGCGGGCCAGCGCCGACACAGCGGTCCGCGGCAACTCCACGATGCCGCCACACCGGTCGCAGACGAGATGCCCGTGGCGATGGTCCGTGCGGTGGTACACGACGGCATCCGAATCGAGCTGCAGCGGCGTAACAACACCGAGCTCGGTGAGGAGGTCCAGGGTGCGATACACGGTCGCGCGGTCCGGTCGGCGATCGGTGGACTCGACCGCATCGAAGATCTCGGCTGCGGTGAAGTGATGCTCGCCCGCGTTCAAGATCGCTTCGAGCACGGCGCGCCGGGCAGGAGTGACCCTCCCTCCTTGCGCGCGGATCTCGGCCAGTGTGTCCTCGACCTCGTCGCGCACGGACGCACTGTATGCCAGCCAGTGCTGTTGCACTTGGATCGCAACAAGCTTAGGGTCCGGCTCGTTGCGACTCGATCGCAATTGTGGCTCGGCACCATTTGCGGAGGTCACGTCGGTGCACATCCCTGACGGGTACGTGAGTCCCCAGACGTGTGCGGTGTTCGGCGCGGCAATGGTGCCGGCGTGGTACACCGCGGGCCAACGTGTGCGGAAGATCGTGAAGAACCGCTACGTGCCGCTCCTGGCGCTCGGATCGGCGTACTCCTTCCTGGTGATGATGTTCAACGTGCCCGTCCCCGACGGCACGACGGCCCACGCCGTGGGTGCCGTCCTCGTCGCCGTGCTGCTGGGCCCGTGGGCGGCGGTGATCGCTGTCAGCATCGCGTTGCTGATCCAGGCCTTGTTCTTCGGTGATGGCGGCGTGCTCGCCTATCCCGTCAACTGCTTCAACATGGCGTTGGTCATGCCGATGGTGGGCTACGCGGTGTACCGCGCGCTCGCCCACAACGCGCTGTTGACGGCACGTCGGCGCGCACTGGCCGCCGGTGTCGGGGCTTATGTTGGATTGAACGCCGCGGCCTTGCTCGCTGCCATCGAGTTCGGTGTGCAGCCCGACTTGTTCAAGGACGCGAACGGTGTGCCCTTGTACGCGCCGTTCCACCTGTCGCAGACGATCCCGGCGATGGTCCTCACGCACGTGTTCGTGGCGGGCGTCGTGGAGGCGATCCTGACTGTCGGCGTCATCGCGTACCTGCAGAAGGCGAATGTCCCCGTACTCCGGATCAACCACGAGAACGTCCGCGAGGACGACACCGAGCTCGTGTCACCTCGACGGCTCGGTTGGCGGTGGGCGTGGATCGGTCTCGCCACGATGGTGGTCCTCACGCCGTTGGGACTGCTCGCCCCCGGCGGTGCGTTCGGTGAGGACGCGCCCGAGGATCTCGACCTGGCCAAGTACCACCTCGGTGCCGTACCGCACGGACTGCAGCGATACGCCGGCTTCTGGCACAACGCGCTGTTCGACGGATACGACTTCACCGGAGACAGGCACCCCAATGTGGGGTACGTCGTCTCCGCGCTGTTCGGCATGTTGGTCATCGCGCTGGTCGTGATCGTCTCGTTCAAGGTGACGCAGGCCGTCCGCCGCAACCGAGGGGAAGCGGCGCGGGTATGAGCGCGACGGACTCGGTGACTCCCACCTGGTTGCTCGAACCCGAGGTCGGTCTCTGCCCGTGCGGCTGCATCGGCCGCCGCCGCAAGGGCAGCTACGTGTCGAAGACGATGAACGGGGCGGCGTCCGTCATGCGACAGGCCATGTTCGCCGACGACACCGCAGCACAACCCGGCTTGCTGCAGCGGCTGGATCCGCGGGTCAAGGTTCTTACGTTGATCGGCACGCTCCTTGCGGTGTCGCTCGTGCGCAGCTGGCCCGTGCTGATCGCGGCCTATGCCGTCACGCTCGTTCTCGCGTCGTTGTCCAGGTTGTCGCTCGGTTTCTTCGTCAAGCGGGTCTGGCTCTTCGTGCCGATCTTCACCGGCATCATCGTGCTCCCCGCCACGCTGAACCTCATCACCGATGGCGACATCGTCGTACCGCTCGGAACCTGGTTCGGCCACGAGGTGGGGCTCACGTCGCAAGGCCTCACGAGCGCAGCGCTCATCGTCGCCCGGGTCGCAACGTCGATCTCGTTGGTGGTGCTCCTCACGTTGACGACGTCGTGGACGCGGCTGCTCGCGGCATTGCGCGCGTTGTTCGTGCCCCGGATGTTCATCCTCGTCCTCGGCATGGCCTACCGCTATCTGTTCCAGCTGCTCGGCTCGGTCGTGGACATGTACACGGCTCGTCGCGCTCGGACGGTGAGCGACGAGCGCGACGTGACATCTGGCCGAGCCTTCGTCGCTGCCAGTGCCGGCGCCTTGTTCGGCAGGACCCACGCGCTCTCCGAAGAGGTGCACATGGCGATGGTGTCGCGCGGCTACACGGGCGACGCACGCACGTTGTCGGACTTCCAGGTTCGGGCGCTGGACGTCGTGTGGATCGCCACCGTCGCGGTCGCGGTCGTCGTGCTGCTCGGTGTCGATCGTGGGTTCTGAACCGCTGCTCGCGGTCGAAGGACTCGACTACACATATCTCGACCGGTTCCCCGCGCTGTGCGATGTGTCGCTCGAAGTGCACCGCGGCGAGCGGGTCGCGTTGCTCGGAGCCAACGGATGCGGCAAGTCCACGCTGCTCAAGGTTCTCGACGGGCTGCTCTTCGGCGATCGTGGCTCGTACCGCGCCTTCGACCAAGAGGTGACTGAAGACAATCTCGAGGACGAGCAGTTCAACCGAGGCTTTCGATCTCGCATCGGATTCATCTTCCAGAACAGCGATGCGCAGGTGTTCTCGCCGACCGTGCGCGAGGAGATCGCCTTCGGGTTGCTGAGCTTGGGCATGGACACGAGCGCGGTCACGGCTCGGGTGAACGACACGCTCACGATGCTGGACATCGCAGGGTTGGCCGATCGCGCCCCGTACCAGCTCTCCGGGGGCGAGAAGAAGCGCGTCGCCATCGCCAGCGTCCTCGTGATGAACCCTGAGGTGCTGCTCTTCGACGAGCCGACGGCTGCACTCGATCCGCGCACGCAACAGTGGTTGATCGAGCTCGTCGTCGAACTGAACGCGGCGGGCAAGACAATCGTGCTCGCGACGCACGATCTCGAGTCCCTCGATCTGCTCGCCGATCGCTGCGCCGTGTTCGCCGAAAACCATCGGATCGTCGCCACCGGTTCGCCGAGCGACGTGCTGTCCGACCGCGACCTGCTCCTCGGCGTCAACCTCATCCACGAGCACAGCCATCGGCACGGCGACACCATCCACACCCATCCCCACGCGGCCGACCACCACCCCGACTGACGGACGAGCGACGAGCCCCAGGTCGTCAACAGCCGTCACGTAGCCGGTCCGGGAGCGGTAGAACAGTGCTCGTGCACCGTTGGCAGAACAGCATCGCGTGGGTTGCAGCCGGAGCACTTGTTCCGCTCGCCGTCGCGGTGGCCTTTCTGCCGCTGCGTCATCGACTCGACAACGCCAACATCGCCCTGATCCTGGTGGTGAGCATTGTCGCCGTCGCCATCTCGGGCCGCAGACCGGCGGCCGCGGCCGCCGCGCTCTCCGCTGCCGCGTCGTTCGACCTCTTCTACACGCACCCGTTCGTGTCGCTGCGGATCAGCTCGTCGAACGACCTGGAGACGGAGCTGTTCCTGCTCCTGGTCGGCCTGGCGGTCGGCGAGCTCGCGGCGCGCGGCCGGGGCTATCAGGCCAAGGCTGTTTTGCGAACGCAGGAGCTGCAGCGACTCCATGACATCGCCGGCCAGGTCGTGCTCGACGAGACCGCCGACTTCGTCGTGATGAACGTGGCCATCCAACTGGCACAGCAGCTCGAGCTCGCGGATTGCCGGCTCGAGCTCGAATACCACGACGAGCGGGTCGTTCCGCACGTGGACCGATCGGGCACCGTGTGGTGGGGCGCCAACGAGTGGGACACCAAGCGGTGGGGACTTCCGCCGTGGGGAGTCGAGCTGCCTGTGTGGGGACACGGCCGCCAGCTCGGCCGGTTCTATCTCGTGCCGCAGGATGCGCGTCCCGTCGACCGCGACTCGCTGGTGAGCGCGGTCGGTCTCGCTGACCAAGCAGGAGCCGCCCTGGCAGCCGGCACCTCGGTGACGTGACCGTCGAGAGCGTCGAAGACCGCGTCGACAGCTCCGCGAAGACGCCCGGCCATCCCGCCCTGACCCCGGCCGAACCGATACCGGCGACGCTGCCGGTCAGTCTTCCGACGCACCCCTGGCTGTACCGGGTCAAGAACCGGTTGCTCGGACGGCCGTTGGACACCGAACAGCTCATACACGAGCGACTGGGCAAGCCGACCGCGCTCGCGGTGTTCGCATCCGACAACCTGTCGTCGTCGGCCTACGCGACAGAGGAGATCCTGCGCGTCCTGCTGCCGGCAGTCGGTGTCGCCGCATTCGCGATGGTCGTACCGCTCACTGGCGCGATGTTGGTGGTTCTCGCGTTCCTGATCCTGTCGTACCGCGAGACGATCAAGGCGTATCCGTCCGCGGGCAGCGCCTATCTGGTCACGAAGGACAACTTCGGACAGATCCCGGCGCTCGTGGCCGGTACCTGCCTGCTGATCGACTACGTCCTGACTGTTGCTGTCTCGGTGGCCGCCGGTACGGCGGCACTCGCATCGGCGTTCCACGTGCTGGCGCCGTGGACGCTGCCCATCGCGATCAGCTTCGTGATGTTCATCGCGTTCATGAACCTGCGGGGGATCCGCGAGTCCGGCCGCATCTTCGCTGTCCCGACCTACTGCTTCATCGCCGTCATGTTCCTGCTCATCGGCACGGGCCTCGTGAAGATGTTCCTGGGCGAACTGCCGATCGAATCCCTGAGCCAGGAGGGACTCATCGACCAGGGCTCGGCCGGCACCGGCATCTTGTACGGCGCCGGCTTGTTCGTCGTGCTGCACGCCTTCGCCAGCGGCGGTGCAGCGGTAACCGGCGTCGAGGCCATCTCGGACGGAGTCCCGGCCTTCCGTCCGCCGGAGTGGCGCAACGCCCGCCAGACGCTCGTCTTGATGGGCTCGATCCTCGCCGTGATGTTCCTCGGCCTGTCTGTCCTCGCCGCGCACATGCACGTCGCTCCGTTCGAGGACGGAACGCCCACCGTCATCTCCCAAATCGGCAAACTCGTCTTCGGGGAGACGCCGCTCGGCCATGTGCTGTTCTACGTGCTCCAGGCCGCGACGACGCTGGTGCTGGTGCTGGCGGCCAACACGAGCTTCGCCGACTTCCCACGCCTCGCGTCATTCACGGCGGCAGACAGCTTCCTGCCGAGGCAGCTCACCAAGCGCGGCCACCGGCTCGTGTTCAGCAACGGCATCCTCATCTTGTCCGTCGCGTCGATCGCGTTGCTGATCGTGACGAACGCGCAAGTCGACCGGCTGATCCCCATGTACGCCATCGGCGTGTTCACGTCGTTCACGCTCTCCCAATCGAGCATGGCCCGCCGTCACCTCCGATTGAAGGAGCCCGGATGGCAACGCGGCCTGCTCGTGAACGGATTCGGCGCAGTGCTCTCAGGCATCGTCGACGTGATCTTCGCCGTCACGAAGTTCTCGCACGGCGCGTGGGTTGTCATCGCCGCGGTCCCGATCATCGTCCTCTCGCTCCTCCGTCTGGAGAGGCAGTACCAGACGGAGGCGGTCGAGCTCGAAGAGGATGTGCCGCTCGCCGCGACCGCACGCATTCTCGATCGCCACGTGGTGTTGGTCCTCATCGACCAGCTCGACCTCTCGGCGGCGCGCGCCATCCAGTACGCCCGCACATTGATGCCCGACGAGCTCCGTGCCGTCCACTTCGTGCTCGATCCGCTCCGGGCGGAGGAGCTCGCTGACCAGTGGCGCCGGCTCGGGCTGACCCGTATCCCGCTCGAGCTCCGGCAGTGCTCGGACAGACTGCTCGACCGCGCCGCCATCGCACTGACCGCCGAGGCGCTCGCCGACGGACGCACCGAGGTCTCCGTGCTCCTCCCCGACCGTCGGTATCCGGGTTGGTGGCATCGCATCCTCCACGACCGCACAGCGGAGAGCATCGCCGAGCAGGTATCGCGCCTACCGCACGCCAACGTCACCAGGGTCCCGTATCACTTGGGGTCGAAGCCCCGACTGCAAGCACCGCCCGCACCGGCGACAGCCGGGAGCGCCGCGCCCGACCCGTCGTCGTCGTGGACCCATCCCGAACCGGACGAGTCGCAGACCTCCGAGTCGTTCGCGCCGCGCGAGGGTTGCGACTCCATCGGCACGATCCGTTGGCGCGATCGCGTGCGCATCTACGGGACGGTCAGCTCGACGCGCATCCAGCCGAAGGGCGGCGTGCCGACGCTCGAGTGTGTCGTCAGCGACGGAACCGGCTCGATCTCGATCGTGTTCCTCGGCCGGCGCGAGGTGCCGGGCATCTCGACCGGCACGCGCCTCGTCGCCCACGGCATGGCCGGAAGCCACTTCGGCCGGCTCGCCATCCTCAATCCTGAGTACGAACTGGTGAGCGAGGACGAGATCAGCCGGCCCTGAGAAGCGTTGGTCAGATGTCTCGGAGCGCGTCGGCGAGATCTCGCCACGCAGCTTCGGGTACCTCGGTGAACTGGTCCTGGAGCACTTGCACGCATACGTGTGATGCACCGGCTTCGAAGTGGGCGCGGACCCGGTCCGCGGCCGCGTTCACGTCACCACACGCGACGATCGCGTCGACGAGACGTTCGCTTCCGCCTTCGGCCACGTCGTCCTCGGTGAATCCGAAGCGCTGGAGGTTGTTCACGTAGTTGGGGGCGCGGAGATACACGGCCATGCCTTTGCGGGCGACTTCGAGCGCTCGGGTGCGGTCGGTCTCGAGGACGACCATCTGCTCGGGAGCGAGGATCGCGCCGGGGCCCACGATCGTCCGCGCCTGCGCGGTGTGCTCGACCGGGACGAAATAGGGGTGCGCGCCGTCGGCTCGATCGGCTGAGAGCTTCAGCATCTTCGGTCCGAGCGCGGCAAGGACAGTGGCGGGCCTCTCGCTCGGCCCGACCGCCATGAACAACGAGTTGTCCATCTCGTCGAGGTAGCTCACCATGCGCGAGTACGGCTTCGAATAGTCGTGATGGCGTACACGGTCGACCAGGTGGTGATGACTCACGCCGAGGCCGAGCAAGAACCGACCGGGAAACGCTTCCTCGAGTGAGCGTTGCGAGTTGGCCATCGTCATCGGGTCACGGGCATAGATGTTGGCGATGCCGGTCGCGACCTTGAGCGTCGAGGTCGCCGACAGCAGAAGCGTCGCGGTGATCAACGGGTCGCGCCCGATCGTCTCCGGGATCCACAGCGTCGAGAAGCCGAGCTCCTCGATGCGCCCGGCGATGCGCTGCGCCTCAGCCGAGGGAACCGCATCGAGGACGCCCGTCCAGATGCCGACCTTGCCCGGGTCGAAGCGATCCTTTCCCATCAGTCCGGACGGCTCTCGCCGCCCATTGCCCACGTGGTCTGCGCGTAACTCTGTTCGAGAACTCGCGCGGACATCTCGGCGTCACCGAGGCCGATGTGGTCGTTGAGCATGCACGCAGGCGTCGCCATGTCCGAGGTGTCGGGCCACCGTTCCGGGTGCCAGAGGCCGCTGCGGCGCAATGCCTTGGCGCAGTGGATGAACGCCGTGTCGACTTCCACCACGATGGCGACGTTGGCCTGCATGCCATCGATCGGGCACCGGTCGAGCACGTCGGGATCGACGCTGATCATGGCGCGTCCGTTGACACGCATCGTCTCGTCGGTGCCAGGCACCATGAAGAGCAGCGCGACCACACCGTCCGAGACGATGTTGCGCATGGAGTCGAGGCGGTTGTTGCCGGACATGTCGGGGATGGCGAGCCGGTGGTCGTCGAGCACGACGACGAACCCCGGGGGGCCGCCCTTCGGCGACACGTCGACCCGTCCGTCGGCCGCCGATGAGGCGAGCACGACGAACGGCGCGTGCGCGATGAAGTCGCGGCAGTGCGAGTCGAGGTGGTCGACTTCCTTGTCGAGCGAGCGTTGCTTCGGCAATCGGTAGATCTCTCGGAGTCCGGCCTCCGAGTCGACGCGGGTCTGGAGGCGCGGCTGTGCGCCGGTCTGTGCAGCCATCGAATCATCTTGCCCAATCGACGAGCGCGGCGCGCCATTCTTTCAAGGCGGGGGACTGCTCGGCCGGCGATCGCCCGAGCCGAACGGCGATGAGGTCGAGCCCGGGACAGATCAAGATGGCCTGCCCTTCGTAGCCACTGGCCCGGAACGAGCCTTGATCGTCATCCACCACCCACCAGTGCGCGCCATACCCGTTGCCTTCCTCGTCGACCGATCGCAGCCTCCGGCCGTGGTCGACCCATCCCTCCGGGAGAAGCCTGCGGTCGTTCCACGTCCCGTCACGGAGGTAGAGCAATCCGAAGCGGGCGAAATCACGCGCGGTCGCATACACGTACGACGAGCCGATGAAGGTCCCCGCTTCATCGAGCCGTGGATCCGTCGACGCCATCCCGATCGGCTCGAACAGTCGTCGCCGAAGCAAGTCGACGAACGTGGCGCCGCTTCCCGTACAGCGTCCGGCGATGGCGGAGACGATGTTCGACGTTCCCGACGAGTAGTTGAAACGTGTTCCCGGCTCATGTGCCAGCGGACGCCCCTCGGCATACGCCGCAACGTCGTCCTGGCCTGCGCCGAACAGCATCTCGATCACGTCTGACACTCCGGCCTCGACATAATCCTCCGCGAAGTCGAGCCCGTCGCGCATCGTCAGCAGATGCTCGAGCGTGATGCCGGCGCGGGGATCGTCTGCTTCCGCGTGCCACGCCGGCACAGGTGCGGGCGCGTCGACGTCGAGCATCTCGTCGGCCACGAGGAGGCCGATGCCGGCGTGCAACACGGACTTCGCCATCGACCACGACAGCAACGGCGTCGTCGGCGTGACCGGTTCCGGTGCACGATCGAAGTGGGGGAGTGCGCCGCCGTAGCGTTCGAGGAGCAGGCGTCCCTCGTGGATCACGAGTACGGCGTAGGTCGTGCCGTAGCGGTCCTCGTCCGAGACCAGGTCGTCGACGAGCTTGTCCAACTCGGGCGACGACCCACCGTGCGGCCAGCCGTCCGGATCAGGCGTGGGCCAAGGGACATCGGCCGGCTGTGGTGGCAACTGCACGAGCATCTCGTGGGCCATGGAGGAAGCATCCTTGCAAACACGCGCTTGTCGTGCTCACCCGCGACAATGCCGCATGGCTGAGACCGTGCGGTACGAGCTCGACGGGCATGTCGCGACCATCACGTACAACCGCCCCGAGGCGCTCAACGCGATCAATCTCGAGTTGCGGAACGGTCTGAACGACGCGTTCGCACGGTTCCGCGACGAGGAGGACGCATGGGCAGCGATCGTCACCGGCGAAGGCAAGGCGTTCTGCGTCGGCGCCGATCTCCGCGGTGGCGGCAACTCGGCGGGCGAGTTCCCCGGCACCTTCTGGGAGAAGCCGACGCAGAACTCGTTCGAGAGCGGCTGGGAGATCTTCAAGCCGGTGATCGCTGCGGTCAACGGCTACTGCCTCGGCTACGGGCTCACGATGGTCACGTGGTGCGACTTCGTCATCGCCAGCGAGCGAGCGGAGTTCGGGTATCCCGAGGTGCGCATCGGTGTGCCGACCATCGTCGGCGCCATCCGCCTGCCGCAGCGCATCAACTGGCAGTACGCCATGGAACTCTTGCTCACGGGTGAGCGCATCGACGCGATGAAAGCGAAGGAGATCGGTCTCGCCGGCTGGGTCGTGCCTCACGAGACGCTGATGGACGAGGCTCGTTCGCTCGCAAACCGGTTGCTCGCCGGCGCGCCCCTCGCCGCCCGCGCGATCAAGGAGATGGCGGTCCGCAGCCGGAGCATGCCCTCGCTCGAGGCGATCCGGTTCGGCGAGACGATGCGCAAGGTCGCCGCCGCCACCGAGGACGCGGCCGAGGGCGGCCGCGCTGCCGCCGAGCGACGCGAGCCGGTCTGGAAAGGCCGCTGAACGGGAACTGGGCCAGGTGACGGCGCCTACCACGGCGAACCGACGATCTCCGCCGGAAACCCGCGCTTGACGCTGTCCGACCGGTGGCTAGGGTCGCGACCTGTCATCGGACCGCAACAGATCCCCTGCGAACCCGAAGGATGCCCCCTCTTGAACGATGGACTTGTCCCCGGCACCCGCGTCCAGGTCCGGAATCGCTTCGACGGCGGCTGGTCGTCGTCACCGTTCGAGGTAGCCGAGACGCTCGAGCCGACCCCCACCCAGGTACCCAGATACCGCGTACGCCGGCTGTCGGACGGCGTCGTGCTGCCCGCCGACTTCGCTGGAGACGAACTCCGCTCCGACAACGGCTGAGCAGCCACCGACTCGAAAGGTGCCGGCCCGCCTTACTGCACAGCGGGCTCCCAGCAAGTTCTCAGCTTTCGGTGCGATGCTGCCGTCGTGGCCGGAGAACGACTGTTGCTCGTCGACGACGAGGAGAACCTGCGCTCGATGCTCGAGGCGGCCCTGCGCCACCTCGGCTTCGACGTGCAGACCGCGGCAAACGGCCGTGAGGCCCTCGCTGCCGCGGTAACCGATCAGCCGGCGGTGATCGTCCTCGACGTGATGCTCCCCGACCTCGACGGCTTCGAGGTGTGTCGGCGGCTGCGCACCGAGGGCAGCCGCACGCCGGTCGTCTTCCTGACCGCTCGCGACGGCACGGAGGACAAGGTCCGCGGACTCACGCTCGGGGGCGACGACTACCTGGTCAAGCCGTTCAGCCTCGAAGAGCTCGTCGCCCGCGTGCAGGCGGTCCTCCGTCGCTCCGGCCTCGCCCAACCCGACGCGCGGTTGCGGTGCGCCGACCTCGAGATGGACGACGACGCGCACCGCGTGCTCCGGGCCGGCACCGAGGTGCAGCTCTCGCCGACTGAGTACAACCTGCTGCGCTATCTCCTCATCAATCAAGGCCGCGTTCTGTCGAAGCCACAGATCCTCGACCACGTCTGGCAGTACGACTTCGGTGGCGACGGGGGAGTGGTCGAGACCTACATCGGCTACCTCCGCCGCAAGGTCGACCAGGTCGAGCCGCGCCTCATCCACACGATCCGAGGCGTCGGCTACACCTTGCGGACGAGCTGACCGCGCACGATGTCCCTCCGCGCACGCCTGCTCGTCGGCATGGCGGTTGTGGGTGTCGTACTCGTGGTGGCCGCCGTCGTCATCACGAGGAGCTCCGAGTCGTATCTGATCGAACGCGTCGACGCGCAACTGGTTGCCGCCCAACCCTCGGTCCAGGGCGGAGGATTCGACCACGGCAGACCGCCCGGGGGCTCAGGTCCGGGTTACGAGCGTCCCGGGACCCAGAACACGTCGCTCTACGTCGGCAACGTGGAGGACGGCCTCGTGGTCTTCGACACCACGCCGTTCTACGCCGGCACCGACGCGCCCTCTCCTGCCGTACCCGTCGATCAAGCCGTCGACAGCGCCGGCAATCCCGCGGCGGAACCGTTCACGGTCGGCACCGATCCACCCTCGGACACCAGGTATCGAGTCCTCGCCAGCCGTGGCCGTGACGGCGAAACCTACGTCACGGCGCTTTCGCTTGCGGACGTCGACGCTTCGGTGAGCCGGCTCATCTGGGTCGAGGTGATCATCACCGGACTCGTGCTCGGCCTCCTCGGACTCGTCACGTGGTGGGTGATCCGCCTCGGCGTGCGACCCGTGAAGCAGATGACTGCGACTGCGACCGCCATCGCCGCCGGCGACCTCTCACACCGCGTTCCCAGCGGACACGAGGGAACCGAGGCGGGTGAACTCGGCGATGCGCTCAACACGATGCTGACCCGCATCGAGGAGGCGTTCGACGAGCGATCCGCATCAGAGGCGCGGCTGCGGCAGTTCATCGCGGATGCCTCCCACGAGCTGCGTACGCCGGTCGCGACCATTCGCGGCTACGCAGAGCTCTATCGCCGCGGAGGTCTCGAGGAGCGAGGCGAACTGCAGCAGGCGATGCGGCGCACCGAGGCGGAGACCGTTCGCATGGGCTCGCTGATCGACGACCTTCTCCTGCTGGCCCGGCTCGATCAAGGACGTCCGCTCGAACGAGCTCCGGTCGATCTGGGTGTGCTGGCAGTCGACGCAGCCGCGGATGCGCGAGTGCGGTCCCCGGAGCGACGCGTGACCGCCTCGGTGTCGGAGGGAGTCGTGGTCAGCGGTGACGAGCACCGGTTGCGGCAACTGGTGGCGAACCTCGTGAGCAACGCGCTCGTCCACACGCCGTCGGACGCGCCGATCGAAGCGCGCGTGCGCAGCGACAACGGCAGCGCTGTGCTCGAGGTGCACGACGATGGCCCTGGCATGTCGCCCGACGTGGCGGCTCGAGCGTTCGAACGCTTCTACCGAGCCGATCCATCGAGGTCGCGCCACCACGGCGGTTCCGGGCTCGGCCTCGCCATCGTGCGCGCCATCGTCGACGCCCACGGAGGCACCGTCACGCTCGAGACCGCGCTCGGCCAGGGCACCACGGTCCGCGTCGAACTCCCGAGCCTCGACGAGGCTGCGCTGTAGCGCGCTGCGGTTGTGATCGAATGATGCCGTGGGCCGGCCGCGGATGCGCATGTCTGGTCCGGTGCTCGATGCGCCCGATGTCGCGGTGCTGACGCGTTTCTACGAGCAACTTCTCGGGTGGGGGATCGAAGCGGTCGAAGGACCGCGGCCCGGACATCCTCCTGGTGACGGCTGGTCGCGTCTGCGACCTGCCGACGGCAGTACCAAGATCGAGATCCAGTTCGAGGAGCACCATGTGCGTCCCGTGTGGCCGGGCGCGCCGGGAACACAAGGGATGCAACTCCATCTCGACATCTGGGTGGAGGACGTTCCCGCCGGTGTGGCGTGGGCGATCGAGTGCGGCGCGACCGAAGCAGCACCGCAACCCACGAACCGGGACCAGAGCCGGCTGCGGATCATGCTCGACCCCGCTGGCCATCCGTTCTGTCTCTGGTCCTGACGCTGCTGGAGCCCCGATCAGTCCTCTTCGCCGTCGGGAACACGGCCGAGGCGACCGGCGCGGAAGTCGTCGAACGCCTCGATGAGCTGTTCGCGGGTGTTCATCACGAACGGTCCGTACGCGGCGACGGGCTCGCCGATCGGCTGTCCGCCGAGAACGAGCACGTCGAAGTTCGGTGTGTGGTTGTCCTGGGTCTGATCGGCGGCGATGCGAATCGCGTCTCCAGCACCGAGCACGGCGAGCTGGCCGGCAGCGAACGGAGTGCCGTCGGCGATCGAGCCGCGACCGCTCAGCGCGTAGACGAGCGCGTTGAACGGCCGTGGCCACGGCAACTCGAGCTGACCAGCGGGCGCGATCGTCGCGTGGACCAACGCGATCGGCGTGTGGGTGATGCCGGGCCCGGGCTGGCCGGCCACGTCGCCGGCGATGACCCGGACGAGCGCGCCGCCGTCGCGCGATGCCACGAGCGTCACCTTGTCGCTGCGGATGTCCTGATAGCGCGGCGCCACCAACTTGTCCTTCGACGGCAAGTTGACCCACAACTGGATCCCGTGGAACAGGCCGCCCGACGCCACGAGTGCTTCCGGCGGACGCTCGATGTGCAAGATGCCGCCTCCTGCCGTCATCCACTGAGTGTCGCCGTTGGTGATGAGCCCGCCCCCGCCGGTCGAGTCCTTGTGTTCGAAGACCCCGTCGATCATGTACGTCACGGTCTCGAACCCGCGATGCGGATGCCAGGCCGTTCCTCGGGGTTCGCCGGGTCCGTAATCGACCTCACCCATCTGGTCCATGTGGATGAACGGATCGAGGTCAGCGAGGTTCACACCGGCGAACGCACGGCGAACGGGAAAGCCCTCGCCCTCGAGGCCGGAAGGCGCGGTCGTGATGCTGCGCACGGGTCGGATTCGGTCCTCCTCGCCAAGGACCGGCAGGGAGGGAACGGTCGCGAAATCTTCAACGGTGACGGCGGGCATCTCGGTCCTCCGAAGTGGGTGTCGCGGACTCAACACCGTGAGGCCGTCGCACCTTCCCGACCGCGGTGCGACAATGAGTGCCGTGGTGGCGGGCTCGTCAGGTCTGAGACACTCCCTGTTCCCTCCGATCGCGGACTACGGCTTTCTCTCCGACTGCGAGTCGACGGCCCTGGTCGCGCCGAGCGGCAACATCGAGTGGATGTGTCTGCCGCGATCCGACTCACCGAGCGTGTTCGGTGCGCTGCTCGACCGGGGCGCGGGGGGCTTCCGGCTCGGACCGGCCGACACCTCGGTTCCGGCCGCTCGTCGCTACCTGCCGGGGACGAACGTCCTCGAGACCAGTTGGGGCACGCCGACAGGGTGGCTGGTGGTCCGTGACCTTTTGGTGATCGGACCGTGGCACCACGAACAGACCCTGTCGCAGACCCACCGGCGGGCACCGACCGACTACGACGCCGACCATGTGCTGCTCCGTCTCATCCGTTGCGTGAACGGCGAAGTGCAGATGGCGCTCGACTGCGAGCCGATGTTCGACTACGGCCGGCATGCCGCGCGGTGGTCGTACCCGACCGGCAACTATCACGAAGCGGTCGCCACCGCTCCGGAGACCGACCTTCAGCTCCGCCTCACGACCGACATGCGACTGGGCTTCGAAGGCTGCCGTGCAACGTCTCGCACGCTGCTGAAGGAGGGCGACGCACGGTTCTGCGCGCTGTCGTGGACTGGCCATCCTCCGCCGCAGACATATGAGGAGGCCGACCGGCGGATGGTGTGGACGGCGCACCACTGGCAGCACTGGCTGGCGCGAGGTGACTTCCCGGATCATCCGTGGCGCACGTATCTCGAGCGGAGTGCGCTCACGCTCAAGGGGCTCACGTTCGCGCCGACCGGCGCGTTGCTCGCAGCGGCGACCACATCGTTGCCAGAGACACCCCAGGGGGAACGCAACTGGGACTACCGGTTCTCCTGGATCCGCGACTCCACATTCGCGCTGTGGGCGTTGTACTCGCTCGGCTTCGACTGGGAGGCGAACGACTTCTTCTGGTTCATCGCTGACACGGCCGACCGCGACGGCGACTTGCAGATCATGTACGGCATCGACGGCGAACGCGACCTCGACGAGCACGTCCTCGACCACCTACGCGGGTACGAAGATGCACGCCCTGTTCGCATCGGCAACGGCGCGTATGACCAACGCCAGCACGACGTGTGGGGAGCGCTGCTCGACTCGGTGTACATCCACACCCGATCACGTGAGCGACTCGACGATCGAACGTGGCGAATGGTGTGCCGGCAAGTCGAATGTGCGCTCGATTACTGG
>DATAES010000254.1:0-7101 GCA_036257895.1 Acidimicrobiales bacterium | reverse complement strand
TCCGCAGTCGTGGGCGCGAACAACCACAGCGAAGAAGGAAACAACCGATCGCTGGTGGATCCTCAGCGACGCGTGAGTGTCAACCAGGTACCGGAGCCACTGTCACCCAGGTACCGGAACCGCGTCCGAGAACTGTCACCCAGCAACCGGAGCCACGGTGCCCATCATGAACCGGAGCCGCACACGCCGCGACTTCGACCTGGTACCGATCTCGAAGCCTACGGTGAACACACTGTTGGTGCTGGACAAGGCGGCCGACGGATCTGACCTGCACTGATGTGGTCGGGCTGGCGGGATTTGAACCCACGACCCCTTGACCCCCAGTCAAGTGCGCTACCAAACTGCGCCACAGCCCGTGAGCGAGCCACTCTAGTTCGCCGTCGAGCGGCTCCTGCCGGCGCAAGGCATGTCGTCTGGTTGTCGTGTCATCGAGCGGCTGACGACACGCCCAAACGATCCTCGCAGCAACGGCGCGTCAGACGACCCATTGGATCATCTGCACGAGGCGCCACAGCAGGTACGCAGCCGCGAGCACGATCATCAGCTTGAAGTGCCATGGTGCGCGGTACTCGCTCGCCTCGACGACCTCTTGCGGCGAGGCGATCTGGCGGCCGCAAGTGGGGCACTCGCCTGTCGGCGGCATCGAGTTCGGCGACCAGAACTTCGCGCAGTCGTCACAGAACGGCATCGCTGATCACACCGGTGGCACGCCGTGGCGGCGTTCGCTGAAGGATCGATCCTTGTCCCACGCTGCGCTCAGGCGACCCGCGATCTGATCACGAAGGTCCGGATAGTCGACGACGGCGTCGACCACGAGCTCGGAGGCCAGCCGCAGCAGATCGACGTCCTCCTCGTACAAGCGGCGTTGCTCGGCGACGTACGCCTCGCGCTCGTCGGGATCCGAAATCGCGGCGATCTTGTTGGCGAAGACGGCGTTGACCGCCGCCTCCGGGCCCATCACCGCGATCTTGGCCGTCGGGAGCGCGAGGGTTGCCTCGGGGTCGAACGCAGGCCCGGACATCGCGTACAGACCGGCGCCGTAGGCCTTGCGCACGATGACGGAGACCTTGGGGACCGTCGCTTCCGACACGGCCGTGATCATCTTGGCGCCGTGCCGGATGATCCCTTGGCGCTCCACGGCGGTCCCCACCATGAACCCGGGCACGTCGGCGAGGAACACCAGAGGGATGTTGAATGCGTCGCACAGCCAGATGAACCGCGCGCACTTGTCGGCCGAATCCACGAAAAGCACCCCGCCCAGTTGGGCCGGATTGTTGGCGACGATGCCGACGGGTCGGCCGTCGAGCCGGCCGAGCCCGATGATGGCCTCGGGCGCCCACAGCGGCTTGATCTCGAAGAACGATTCGGCATCGACGATGCCGTCGATCAGATCGTGCATGTCGAACGGAACATGCTCGTCCGGAGGCACGAGGTCCGCGGTGAGCTCCGACGCCGGGGCGACCGCTTCGTAGTGAGGCGGCGACTCGTGCCAGGACGGTGGGAAGTACGAGAGATATGCCTTCGCCTGATCGATGGCATCTTCGTCGTCGACCGCGAGATTGTCGCCGCACCCCGACACCGATGCATGCATGCGGGCGCCGCCCATCTCCTCGAGCGTCGTGATCTCGCCGATCACCATCTCCGCCATGCGGGGCGACCCGAGGTACATGGACGCGTTGCCCTCGACCATGATCACGATGTCGCAGAAGCTCGGGATGTACGCGCCCCCCGCCGCGGACGGGCCGAACAGGCAGCACACCTGCGGCACCCGCCCCGACAAGCGAACCTGGTTGTAGAAGATTCGACCCGCGCCCCTGCGTCCGGGAAAGAGCTCGACCTGGTCGGTGATGCGCGCGCCGGCCGAGTCGACGAGCCAGACGACCGGCAAGTTGTGGCGCAGCGCGTGCTCGGTAACTCGCACGATCTTCTCGACGGTGCGCGCGCCCCATGAACCGGCCTTGACCGTCGGATCGTTGGCCATGACGCACACCGCCCGTCCGTCAACACGTCCCATCCCGGTGACGACACCGTCCGCTGGGAGGTCACCGGTCGGCGCCATCGCGTTGGCGAGCAGTGAGTCCTCGACGAACGAGCCTTCATCCAGCAGCAGCGCGAGACGGTCCCGCACGAAGAGCTTGTTCTGCGCTGCGAGCTTGTCGCGTCCCGTGTCGAGGTTGCCGGCAAGCGCCCGCTCGGTTGCCTTCTTCAGCTGGTCGCTGTGCTCGGTCACGCGCGTCGGATGGCCAAGACTGCGATGTCGTCGTTGATCGGCGACGATGCGAAGTCGCGTGCGGCCTCGATGAGCGTCTTGCACAACACATCGGGGTCGACACCCGGATCCCGACGCAGGAACCCCGCGATGCGCTCCTCGCCGAACATGAGCTCGCCGTCGCGCGCCTCCGCGAGGCCGTCGGTGTAGGTGAGGAGCAGGTCCCCCCGATCGAGTGTGATCTCACGGCTGAAATAGCTCGCGTCGGGATCGAGCAGCAGCAGCGGGCCGGTCGCGCGAAGCGGCTGCACCTCACGTTCGTGCCACAGCCATGCGGCAGGGTGACCGGCGGACGCGAACCGCAGCGCGCCCGCATCGGTGTCGAACACGCACACCATCAGCGAAATGAACTCCTCGGGACGCGCTTGCTCAGCCATCTGTGTGTTCAGGAGCTCGATGGCCTGGGCGGGATCGCGGTACTGGCGCAGGAAGACCCGGAGCAGGTACTTGGCCTGGAAGGCGGTGATAGAGGGTTCGATGCCGTGTCCGGTGACATCGCCGATGACGGCGGCGACTCGGCTGTGCGCCACTCGGAACACGTCGTAGAAATCCCCTGCCATGAGGCCCGCGCCGGGTTGGTACACGCGACCCACCTCGAACCCGGCGAAGTCGGGCAGGTCGTCGGGCGCCAGCCGCTCGGCCCACCGCCTCGGGGCGAGTTCCTCCTGTGACAGCACCTCTTCGGCACGCCGCTCGAGCATGGCCCGGTCCTCGAACAACCGTGACTCCCGGATGAAGTCCCGTCCGTAGATCACGGTGAGTGCGATGGGAGCGAGGATGAACGCGTAGAGCGTCACCGCGCTGTCCTGCTCGCTTGCCGCGGCAGCGAGCGAAGCCACGGCCAGGATCAGATACAGCGCCGTCGTGTGCAGTTCCTTACGGAACGCGGCGCGCGCGAGACGCGTCGCGTCGTTGTCGGAGCCGAATTCGGCGTCGACCCGCAACTCGACCTTCCGGAGGTAGCGGGTGGAGCGGCCCCACACCGCAGCTGCGACAAGGCAGGCCACGGCGACCAGAGCCAAGACAGGTCTGTGCATGACTGGTCCGGAATCGTAGTGGGTGGACCCTACGAATCCGTTACGAACGGGTCAGGGCACGATGCCTGTCAGCTGGGTTCAGCCCGGTACCGGCGAGCGCTCCCCCGTCCAGGGGCTCACATCGACCCCGAGTTGCTTCATGCCGAAGATGACCGCCTTGGGATCGATGGTCGCCGGGGCCCAGTCGGGATTCCACATGCGCTCGTCACCGGTTGCCTTCACGAACATCGCGGTCTGCTCGATTGTGAGCAGCACGCCTCGACGGCTGACGATGCGCTCGTAGCGCTCGGCGTGCGCGGCGTCGATCACGTAGTTCATCGAGTCGCACTGGTGGACGATGTCGTTGTTGTTCCAGTCCCATGGCGATGTGCTCACATGGACGAGCGTCGAGTGCGTCGCCGGTGTCACGACGCCGTCCTTCGCGGTGAGATCGATGGGACCGAGGCAACACGCGCAGTAGCTCTTCAGCACGAGCTCCTTCCCCGCGAACGGCGGCATCCGGGAAATCGCCACCGACTCGAGCGCGCAACCGGCGAACGAGTGAAAGTGGTCGTCGATCCACACCTCGACCTGGCTCGGAAAGCTGGAGAACGGTTGGAACTTGAGGACGTTGCAGTTCTGGCTGTCCTGATCGACCACACAGATGATGCCGAGCTGGAGCTCCTTGTACGCCTGGATGATCGTGCGCCGATCGAAGCCCGTGCCGTCGCGCGCGGCCCGCAGGTTCGGTCCGTGTCCGTGTTCGCACCAGAACTCGTAGACGAAGGCGCGTAGGGCTTTCGCGGAATCAGAGAACTCGAAGGCTTGGACGTTCTGCGGCATGAACGGGGAGTCTGCCAGCCGTCAGTCGCGCTTGCGGACGCGCAGCTTGATCGGGGTCGCGCCGAGGTCGAACGCTTCGCGCAATCGACGTTCGAGGAAACGCAGGTAGGTCGGAGGGAGTTCCTTGTTGGCGAACAGGGTGAAGGTCGGCGGGTCGGCGGCACCCTGCGTCGCGTAGAGAACCCGACCGCCATGCGGCGCGGGCTGCGACGCTTGCGCAGCGCGGATCACCTCGTTGACCTGCCTCGTGGGTACGCGCCTGTGGTACGCGTCGATCGCCTGACGCAGCGCAGGCAGCAGCTTCTGCACGCCCTTACCCGTGAGCGCGCTGACCTTGAGAACGATCGCGTCGCCGGCGAAGTGGAGCTTGCGGCCGACTTGCCGCGTGAGTTCGGCACGTTCGTCCGCGTCGAGCAGCTCCCACTTGTTGAGCAAGACCACGATCGGACAGCCCGCGGCATCTACCCGTTCGGCCAGCCGTTGATCCTGCGCGGTGACGCCCTCGGTCGCGTCGATCACGAGGAACGCGACATCCGCTCGATCTACGGCTTGGAGCGCGCGCACGAGTGAGTAGTACTCGGTCGGCTGGTCGACGCGGGATCGACGTCGCATCCCCGCGGTGTCGATGAACCTGATCGGACCTTCATCCGTGTCGACCACGGTGTCGATCGTGTCCCGCGTCGTACCGGGAAGGTCGTGCACGACCGCGCGCTCGTCGCCGATGAGCCGGTTGAACAGCGTGGACTTGCCCACGTTCGGCCGGCCGACGATGGCGACACCGAAGATCCGCGTCTCTCCGGGCTCGCCGACGTCGCCGTTGTCCGCAGGCACGCGATCGGGCAACAGCGCCACCACTCGGTCCAGAAGGTCGCCGGCACGGCGACCGTGGAGCGCGCTGACCGGCAGAGGCTCGCCCAGACCCAGTTGCAGAAACTCCCAAGCCACCGCCTCGCGGTTGGCATCGTCCACCTTGTTGACGACGACGAGGACGGGCGATCGCAGCGAGCGCAAGACGTCTGCGACGCGGGCATCTTCTTCGGCGACGCCGACGTTGGCGTCGACCACGAGCAGCACGACGTCGGCGTCGCGCATCGCTCGCTCGGACTGCTCGCTGACCTTGCGATCCAAGGTGTTGCCGTCACCGGGCAGCCATCCCCCGGTGTCGACCACCGTGAAGTGGCGACCCTGCCACTCGGCTTCGACTTCCTTGCGGTCACGCGTGACGCCCGGCTTCTGCTCGACGATCGCCTCGCGCCGACCGACGATGCGATTCAGCAGCGTGGACTTCCCCACGTTGGGACGACCGACGATGGCGATCGAAGGCATCGTCACGCGAGGACGTCGACGTCCGAGACGGCGAGCGCGCGGCGCAATGCCGCTCCGTCAGTTGGGACGATCTCTACCGCGTGTGGAAGGTCTGTGTACGACAAGCCGTCCAGAAAACGTCCGGCCGAGAGGCAGACATCGGGCAGCAGGTAACGATGGCCGGACGGTTCGCGGCGCAACACCCGCTCGATGTCCTGGCCGGCGAGCAATCCGGTGACCCCGATGTTGCCTCCGAAGTACTGGTTGTCGATCGTGACGACGCGCACGTCGTCGCGTCCCAGTCGGCCGACGATGGGCTGAAGGACCTTCGCGCCGTACTCGCTCGTGATGATGGCGATTGGTGCACCCTCGCGAGGGCGCAACGCAACCCGTGCGCCGTCACCGCCGCGTGGCCCGCGGTAGGGCTCGAAGTCGGTACCGTCGAGCCGGCCCTCCTGCCAAGCGAAGAATCCGGCACGCGGACCGGTCGTCCCGTCCGTACTTCCATCGAACTCGGCCTCGAACGTCCGCGCCATGCCGATGCCGTCCTCGTGCATCGGGAAGCCCTCGTATGCATCGAAGTCGGGGAACGACCGGCCGGCGAGCAGGTAGTACTCGTCCGCCGCGAACACGAGACGGCGTCCGAGTACTGAGCGGAAGACGCCCTGCCAGTCCTCGACGCATTCGACCACGGCAGAGGCTTCGTCAGTGGTGTGCGCACGCATGCGACGCTCGCTCGAGTACTTGCTAACCCCCAAGGGCACGACGCACACCGTCGAGAGTTCGGGGTACCGGTCGAGGATGCCGACCATCGTGTCGTCGAGCACGTGCCCGTCGTTGATGCCCGGACAGACGACGATCTGGCCGTGCACTTCGATGCCGTGATCGAGCAGCGCTCGCAGCCATCGCAGGCTTGTGGCGCCGCGACGGTTGCGCAGCATCTCCGCCCGCACATCGGGGTCGGTGGCATGGATGCTGACGTTCAACGGACTTAGGCGTTCGGTCACGATGCGTTCGAGGTCAGCCTCCGTGAAACGAGTCAGCGTGGTGAAGTTCCCGTAGAGGAACGACAGCCGGTAGTCGTCGTCCTTCACGTACAGGCTGTGGCGCAGGCCGGGCGGCAGTTGGTAGATGAAGCAGAACTCGCAGTGGTTGTCGCAGGTCTGCACCTGATCGAAAAGCGCACTGTGGACCTCGATACCGAGTGGCTCGCCGTCGCGCTTCGGCACGGACATCGCCTGTTGGAGACCCCCGCGTTCGACGTCGATGCTCACGTCCGCGGCGTCGGCCAGGATGCGGTATTGGATGATGTCCCTGGGCGCCTGTCCGTCCATCGCGACGATGACGTCGCCGACCTCGAGCCCTGCGTGTGCAGCCGGCGATCCGGGCGCGACAGCAACGATTCGAGGGGCGGACACCACGCAAGGATACGGGCCGTAGCCTGTGACCGTGCCCGTCGAACGAGTCCTGCTGGCCGCGCCCCGAGGGTTCTGCGCGGGCGTCGAGATGGCGATCAAGGCGCTGGCGTGGATGGTGCGGGCGTTCGAGCCGCCGGTGTACTGCTACCACGAGATCGTTCACAATCAGCTGGTCGTCAAGCGGTTCGAGGGCCTCGGCGTGGTGTTCGTCGACGACGTGAGCGAGGTGCCACCGGGCGCGCCGGTGATG
>DATAES010000253.1:0-2429 GCA_036257895.1 Acidimicrobiales bacterium | reverse complement strand
GGTCCGTCGAACCCGAGCGCGTGCCAGTGGTACGTCATGGTGTCGGTCGAGTTGAACTTGGCCGCGGCGTACTGTGCGTGCTCGAACGACAGGTAGCCACGGGTCAACGGCAACGGGGCGACATCCTTCCCGACGACCTTGCGGAAGTTCATCCCGCCCGCGTCGGACGCCCAGACGTCGATGTGATTCGAGCTGATCTGGAGTGCGAAGTGGTTCGCCATGTCGTCCTGTGTGGTGAAGCACGGTGAGTACAGGAAGTCGTAAGTCGTCGGCTGATAGTTCCTGAAGACCACGATCTGGCGGAGAGCGTTGTGCGACTGGGTGGCGCCAGGGCACCAGTCGGCGTTGAACAGGAACTCGATGCCGTTGCGCGGAAACATGTGCGTCCCCGGGAAATCTTGGTGTGGGCCCTGGACGGGCTCGTCGGTGAGCCAGACCTCGGGCCAGAACGAGTGCGACCCCTCCGTCTTGGCGTCGACATCGAACACGACGTTGCCGGTGCGGCCGGCGAAGTCGAACGGCTGACGGGCGCGCAGCGAGTTCATCACGTAGCTGCCGCCGTCTTTCATGCCTTCCATCCAGTGGTTCGATTCGCCGAACTGCTCGCCGCAGATGAACGAGTCGTTGGGTGCGAGACGGATCTGGTGCGTCGTGCAGAACTCGGCGTTGAAGGGCAGGTAGTTGTTGATGAGGCCTGCGCCCGGGTTGTTGGCCTGGGTGGCCCGGGCGAAGCTCCACTTCGCCGGGTCGAGATCACCTTCACGGCCACCGCCCACGATGGTCTGGAACGTGTCACAAAAGGCGATCTGCCGTAGCAGGCACCGATCGGGCACCGCCATGCCGCCCATCGGAGGCGCGGGCGTGGGTGCAAGGGGTTTGCACGCAACGAGCACGCCGAGCAACCCGACGACGAGCAACAGGCCGAATGTGGTGCGCGTCGCGCGACGTCGGTGTGGGTGGTGCGACGACGAGCGCGGCGAAGAGTACGCGGACTTCGGCGAAGCCATGAAGTCTTCCTCCCAGACAGGAAACGGTGGATCTCCCACCGCCGGCGACGAGCTAGTCCGCGACCGCGATGCGGGCGCGGCTATTTCGTCGTACGTCCGTCGGTCCTTGAAGAGCGATCAAGCGCGCAGGACTGGCGGATGCACGAAGAAAGGCGCCGAACGAGCTGATACGGAAGTTGCGGCCCGAATCAGAGCGCTGCGGTCGCCGAACGTCGGTGGGAGTTGGCCATGAGGCCTACCAACTGTTTCCCGTAGGCGTCAAGGTCATGCACGCGTTCTGCGAAACTTCGGGCCCGTTCGCCGAGGGCCTGCCGTCGGTCCGAATCCGACAGCAACGCGCGCAGCTCGCGCGCGAGCGCTTCGCGATCACCGGGGGGCACGATGATCGCAACGTCGTCGGGCACGACGCCTGCGAGACCGCTCGTTCCGGTGACGACCACGGCCTTCCCCATCGACATGGCTTCGACCAGTGTTGTGATGCCGGCGGGAAAGGACGTCTCGATCACGGGGACGACGACGACGGCCGCTCGGTCGTAGAGCTCACGCAACTCGCTCGGTGCGAACGCGCGACGGACGACGTGCGCCGGCCACTGCGTCGGGCTCCTTCGGCTCGCGTTCGGAGAGAACGGACTGCCGTCGGCGATGACCAGTCGTGCTGTCTCGGGTAGCGCGGCAAGGAGCGTCTCGTAGTCGCGGTGCTCGCGCCCGGCAGACACGACGAGGTCTGTTTCCTGTGTCATTCCGGTCGGCGACCAGAACGCAGTGTCGACACCATACGGGACGACATGAAGGCTCGAGGCCGGAACATCGAGGGCGTGATGGAGCAACGGCAACTGGTTCCGTGAATGCACCAGGATGCGGTCGATGCCGCGCGCGGGACGCAACGTCCGGAACACGCGACGCTTTGCCGGCGTATCGAGGTGATGGCCGATGACGACGTGGCGTACGTCCGTGCGCATCTGCGCCAACGCGAGAGCCAACGGGATGCCGACGTGCTCGCCGTCTGACAGCACGACGTCGAAGTCGCGGACCCGGCGGAGCGCGGCTCGGACGTGCGTGAGCGAGGTGCCGAGTGAACGGTGGCGAGGCCGCGGTGTCAGCCGGCTCCAATCGAGCAGCTCGACATCGTGCATCTCCTCCAGCCGGAGGTACTCCGGGCAAGGTCGAACACCTTGGGATACCGCGTCGCGGAGCGACATGTCCGCGCTCGCCGACACCAGCATGAGCGCGCGCATCTCAGGCGGTCTTCAGTCGATCGACTCGCGGTGACCGCGACGCGGCGATCGTTGCCATGAGGGCGAAGATCCGCCGGCAGTTCTTGTCGACGTCGTGTTCGGCTTCTGCGAGCCGGCGACTGTTCTCGCCGAACCACCTGCGGGTGTCCGGTTGGTCGACGAGGACGCTCAGCGCCCGCGCGAGCTG
>DATAES010000252.1:0-7709 GCA_036257895.1 Acidimicrobiales bacterium | reverse complement strand
CATCGACGACGTCGGCGCTGCGCTCGACATCGTCAACGAGCGGGAGATCCCCCTCGCAATGTCACTCGGCCGCCACACCAACGACCACATGACCTCGTTCTACGTCCGCACGCCATCCGGGTTCGAGATCGAATACGGCACCGGTGGCCGCCTTGTCGACGACGACACCTGGACGATCGAGCGCTACGACGCCACGAGTACGTGGGGTCACAAGCCACCCGCGACCGGCCCGCTCCCGCCCGGAATCATCCGACCCTTCGAACCGGCAAAGGTCAGCAACTGAGCCGCTCTCAGAAGCTCGCGCGGATCCATGACTCGATATGACGAGATACTGGAGGGTCTGCCCGAGGACCTCACTGAGGCTGACCTCGTGATCGATCGGGTGGGTTTCGTTGCTGTTGGATTCATGCGGAGTGCTGTCGTTCGGCGCGTCGAGCATGGCGTCGAGCGCCCGACGCGGCACCACCAGCCGTCGTCCCAACCGCAACGACGGGATCTCGCCGCGGGCGACGAGCTCGTAGCCCAACGCCCGCGACACGCCCAACAGCTCCGCCGCCTCCTCCACCGTCACCGTCAACCGCTCGGCCATCATCGCTCCCTTCCACATCGTCTGGCTGAATACCGGTCAGCCAGACCCGTCAGTCGCGCACCCCTGCGGTGGCAACACGTCGCCTCAACTGCCACGCAACCCGTATACGTGCATTTGGGAAGGGCAAACGCGACAACTTTCTTGCCGATGGGAAGGAATTTCTCGCCTTCCCATCCCGAGCGGCCCGCGATGGAGGACCATGGACAGACGACGGGAAGGTATGGCGCCTCGATGGGAAGGCGCGAGACGCGGACGGGGAAGGGCTCCGGTCAGTCGCGGCGGTTGCTGAGGGCCTCGATCTGGTCCACCGGAACGACAAGTCGGTCACCGAGCCACGCCGGCGTCAGCCGGCGCTCGTCGATCATCCGGTAGACGTCGACCACGTCGATCCCCAAGCGATCGGCTGCGTCGAGCGTCGGGATCATGGGCACGACGTGTCAGCCTCCTCGGACCGCGTGCTCACCGCGCCGGGGTCGCCCACGCAGGCATCTCGTCGCCATGAAGCACGTCCGCGTCCATGTCGGCGCCGTTCGGCCACACGATCGTCCCGAGTTCCGGGTCGACAGCCACCTGCGCGAACAGTGCCGGATCCGCCTTCAGGGGCGCGAACATCGGACCACGTAGAAGCTGCTCGAGGTCGATCGTCCTGGCCGAACCGTCGTCGAAGACGAGGCGGACCGTGAACGCCTCGATCACCTTGACTTCGACAACCTCACGCATGACCACACCTCGTCACGGCAACGGTTCGATCGCACCGGGCTGGTCTCCTTCACGGATCGAGCCCCACGCGGCCAGCAGTTCATCGACAAGTAGCTGACGCCACTCCGCAAGCCGAACGGCACGTCGCGGCAGCGTGCTACCCGGCAGCAGCGCGCCGGTCTCGATGGCGACGCGGCCCTTGTGCTCTGCGTAGCGGATGTGGAAGTGCGGCGGGTCGTGATCGTTCGCGGGCATGAAGATGACCAGGCCGTAGAACGCGCTGATCCGGGGCATGGACTCGTCAGTCCGCCTGCGCGCTGCGGGAGAGCAGCAGATCCCAAGCCTCGACCGCGTGCGGCAACGACGGGCGCACCGGATGCCGGTAACCCTGCGTCGTTCGCGTGTCGACGTGTCCAGCGAGGTCGGCGACCTTCACCAGGTCGTCGAGTTGATCCGCGACCAGCGACACGAACGAGTGCCGCAGCTCGTAGGTCGTCCAGTCGTCGCCCAGACCGGCACGCGCGCACAGCGCCTTGAAGGCCCGTCGCATGTTGGACATCGTCATCGGCGTCCCGTTGCGCGTCGGGAACACGAAGCCTTCGGGCTCGTACAACCCGAGCAGCCGAAGCTCATCACGGTGACGCGACAGTGCCGCCACGAGCAACGGATGCAGCCCGATGCGCCGCCGGCCACGCGCCGTCTTGGGCGCCGCCTGCCCGACGTACTTGTCATCGACCTCGAGCGCCCGTTCGACTACATCGATGCTCGGCTCGTCGCTGTCAATGTCGACATACGGCCATCGCAGACCCGCGAGCTCGCCGGGTCGCAGTCCGCACATGAGGCCGGTCAACCACATCGCCGGCCGCGGGTCGGACGGGATCGCGTCGACGAGCAGCGCTTGCGCCTGCTCGATCGTGAAGCTCTTCCGCCGCTTCGACGGCCGCGCCGCCGGGAGCAGGACGTCAGCCGCAGGGTTGGTCTTGATCATGCGTTGCCGGAGCACGTACTGACATGCCTGGTTCAGATAGCCCCATGTGCGGTCGATCGTGCTCGTCGCGTATCCGTTCGCCGCCATCCGCAAAAACAGCTCCTCGAGGCGGGCGGTGGTCGTGCGCTCCACCCACAGCGGGCCGATCACCGGGCGCACGCTGGTTCCGAGGAGCTGCCGTGCGTTCGAGATCGTCTTGGGTGACTTGGGACGCGCGTGGCGCGTGCCGCGGGACGGCACGGCAGTGATGCACCCCGCTTCCATCCACGCGTCGATCGCCTCGTTGAACGTGATCAGTCGCTGCCGGCGCGGCCCGGGATCCTCACCTTGTGCCCGCAACGCGAGCAGCGCGTTGAGGTCCGCTTGCGCATCGGCCTTCTCTCGGCGCTCGACCTTGCGACGCGATCCGTCGGGGAACCGGACCCATGCCATCCACCGTTGCGCGCCCTCGTTCCAGCGCACCGAAGGCCTCGACGTAGCCATCGGCCAAAAGGCTACGCTCAAACTGGCTACGTCGGGGTGGATGACCCGGTGTCAGAGCTTGTCAATACCCCCTGACCTGCATCTTCGTGGTGGGCGATGAGGGATTCGAACCCCCGACCCCCTGCGCGTCATGCAGGTGCTCTAGCCAACTGAGCTAATCGCCCCGGGTGGGTTGCTCAGGTTAGCAGTGGCCTCACGGACACCGTCCGGGCCGTTCTAGAGGTTGCCGCGGCGGTCTTGTTCGCGTTCGATTGCTTCGAACAAGGCCTTGAAGTTGCCTTCACCGAACCCGCGTGCGCCCTCGCGTTGGATGACCTCGAAGAAGACGGTCGGGCGGTCAGTCACGCACTCGGTGAAGATCTGCAGCAGATAGCCCTCCGGATCCCGGTCGACGAGGATCCCGAGTTCGGCAAGGCGCTCCCACGGCAACTCGTCAGCGATCGCGCCCATGCGGACGCGCGCCTCGTCGTAATACGTGGACGGCACGTCGAGGAACCGAATTCCCCGGTCGTGCAGCGCGCGCACGGTCGAGACGATGTCACTCGTACGCAATGCGATGTGTTGGACGCCCGGCGAGCCGTAGTACTCGAGGTACTCCTCGATCTGGCTCTTGCGCCTACCCTCCGCGGGTTCGTTGATCGGCAGCACGATCTTGTCGTGGTTCCACACGACGGTGGACATCAACGCGGAGTACTCCGTGGAGATGGCTTCGTCGGAGAAGTGCACGAGTTGATCGAAGCCGAGGACCTGCTGGTAGTACCCGACCCACTCGTCGAGGGTGCCGAGATCGACGTTGGCGACGACGTGGTCGATGCGCTCGATACCGACAGGAGGACCGAGTGGTTCTCGCAGCGGCGAAGGCTCGAACGCCGGCGCGAACGGCCCTTCATAACGGGAGCGGTCGAGAAACGTGTGCACTGTCTCGCCGTAGGTCGCGATCGCGGCATGGCGGATGGTTCCGTTGCCGGTCGTGTCCACGTCGTCGGCGGGCGGGCGAAACGCGGTCGCACCACGAGCGAGCGCAGCGTCATAGACGCGATCGACGTCGGACACGACGAAGGCGATGTCACGGATCCCGTCACCGTGGCGGCGGACGTGGTCGGTGACGACATTGTCCGGCCCGAGCCCCCCCGTCACGAGAAAGCGGACGTCGCCTTGCTGGAGGAGATACGAGACGCGGTCGCGGCGACCGGTCTCGGGTCCGGCGTGGGCGACCGGGGTGAAGCCGAATCCCGATGCCAGAAAGCCGGCGAAGGCTCGCGCATTGCCGACCCACCACTCGAGATGGTCGATGCCGCCGAGCCGCGGCGGTGCCTTTGCGTCGGTGACCGTCATGCTGACGCTCCCTTGAGTTGGCGAACTGCTCCTTCGAGTCAACGAGCCAGGAACCGATCGGTCAACGGTTGCACCCGAGACTGGGCATTTTGTCCAGTAGGAGCGGCCGAGGTTCGTATGATGCGCCACATGCTGCCCACTGGCATCGACAGCCTCGACGCCCGACTGATATTGGCGTTGGCGGAAACGCCGCGGGCCGGCGTCATGGAGTTGGCCAGGCGCCTCAACGTCGCCCGCGGCACCGCGCAGGCGAGGCTCGACAAGCTCCGGTCGCGAGGGATCATCACCGGCTTCGGCCCCGATCTCGACCTCCGGGCTCTCGGCTACAACGTGCTCGCGTTCGTCACGTTGGAGATCGCCCAGGGTCGCCTCGTCGACGTCACGTCGCACCTCGCCGGCATCCCAGAGGTGCTCGAAGCGCATGCGACGACGGGAGCGGCCGACCTCCACTGTCGCGTCGTGGCGCGCACCAACGAGCACCTGCAAGACGTCATCAACACCATCCTTCGCGTGAACGGCATCATGCGTACCACGACGCAGATCGCGCTGACGGAGCAACTCGGCCATCGTGTGCTGCAACTCGTCTCACAGGTTGCCACCGGCGAGCAACGCACCCGATGACCGCACTCCCCCGTGAGCAGTTTCCTGTCGTCGAGCGCTATCGCTACTTCGACCACGCGGGCATCGCACCGATCACCAAAGCGGCAGGCGACGCGCTTCGCTGGTGGGCAGGCCGCTACGAACACCAGGGCAGCCTCGACTACGACGAGCTCGACGCGCGCATGGACAGAGCGCGCCAGTCTTCTGCCGCGTTGTGCGGTGTTCCCGTCGACGATCTCGCCTTCGTGAAGAACACGACTGAAGGCCTTGGCTTCGTCGCGTCCGGACTGCAATGGCAACCGGGCGATCGTGTCGTCGTGCCTGACTGCGAGTTCCCATCGACCATCTATCCGTGGTTGGCCCTACGCGCGCTCGGCGTCGAGGTCGACCTCGTGACGCCGGAAGGCGACAGCGGCGCGGTGAGCGTCGACGCGTTCGAGTCGGTGATCGGCGCCGGTCCAGCGCCCAAGGTCGTCGCGACCAGTTGGGTGCACTACGGCCACGGCTGGCGGACCGACATCGCACGACTCGCTGACGTCTGCCATGGCAACGGAGCGCTGTTGTGCGTGGATGCGATGCAGGGGTTGGGCGTGATCCCTGCTGACTTCGCCGCGTGGAACGTCGACTTCGCGGTCGCCGGTCCGCACAAGTGGCTGTGCGCACCCCGCGGTGTGGGCCTCTTCTTCGTCGCGTCGAGCGTTCGAGATCGCTTACGTCCTCTCGAACCCGGCTGGGCATCCGTCGCGCATCGCGGTGAGTGGACGAACCTCGATCTCGTGTGGGCGGAATCAGCGAAGCGCTTCGAGGGCGGATCGCCGAACGAAGCGGGCATCCTCGCGCTGGGTGCTTCGATCGACGTGTTGCTGCATGCAGGCGTCGATCGGATCTGGACGCACGTCGACCACCTCTGCGACCGCTTGGTGGACGGCTTGCACGCGCTTGGTCACGTTCGCTTCCTGTCCGATCGTTCCGAAGCAGGACGATCCGGCATCGTGACGTTCGCAGTCGACGGCTTCGACTCGATCGACGTCGCCGACCATCTCCTACGCGAAGGGTTCGCGTGCGCACCTCGTGGCGGCGGCGTCCGATTGTCGCCGCACGGATACATCGACGAGGCCGATGTCGATGCGCTGGTCGGATCGGTCGCGCGCTTCGTTCAGAGCTGAGGGCCAGCGGCTCTGCGCGCCTCGATCAGGTGGTGCGGCCAGGGGTAGCCGCGATCGACGGCACGGTGCGAGACCTCGAGCCCTACATCGGTCAGCCAGGACGCCATCCGTTCGGGCTCGACGAACGTGAGCCCGCGCCCCACCGAATCGGTGACGCGAAACACGCGCGTCGCGAGCGTCTCCTGGGCGCGGTTCCACGTGAGCTTCCATCGGGGCGTGAGGCCCATCTCCTTCACCACGAGCACTCCGTTGGGTCGCAAGGCATTGGCTGCCGCGGTCAGCAGCGCGTGCTGGTCTGGCTCCGGCAGCAGATACAGGACGTCGGCAACCACGACCGCGTCCCACGCGCCGTCAGGGACGTACCCCGCGTCGACTGCTTGGAACGTCACGTTCGCCTCGCCGGGCCGCAACCGTCCGGCCGCTTCCTTGGCCTCCGCGATCTTGGCGCTGTCGATGTCCACCCCGACGACATGACGTCGCGGCGAGCCGAGCGCGAGGTACAGGGATAGCAGTCCGTGACCGCAGCCGACTTCCAACACATCACCCGCCGAAGGCACCGAGGATTCGAGGACGGGGAACGGGCACCACCACCAACGCAGCCGGGTGTGCAACCGTGTTCCGCGCGGAGCACTCGCGAACAGTTCGACAGCGCGCTCGCTTCGCTCGCTCATGCCACCGCGCCGAGGGCGGCGTATGAGCCGAGCGTGAAACCGTTGCGCTTAGCTGCAGCGCGCGCTTCGGGCGACACGAGTGCCTCGAGCTCGTCCGACCACCGATAGCCCCATTCGTAGCGAGCGAGATCGGCGTCGTCGTGCTCGCCGGGATGGATTCCGATCTCGACGCTCTGCGCATCCGTCGCCCCGAAACGGTCGATGGTTCGCACCAAAGCGTCGGTGACGAGCGCGCCGCCTTCGTCGAACCCGGCGAACGCGTCCGTCGTGTGCAGTCCGGCGGTGCTGGCTCTCGCGTTGAAGCGACGGGCGAGTCGGTTGACGACGAGCGCTCGGCCTCCGCGTCCAACCGATCGAGTGACCCGCACCGCGGGTATCCCGCGCTGGCGAGCCAGCTCGATCACGAGGGCGCCCAACGGCGGCCACAAGTGAAGATGCTGATGGGTGTCCACGTGCGTCAGCGTCCGTCCGGGCAACCGCGCGCCCACTGCATCGATTTGCGCGCTCAGCTCGCGCCGTAGATCGGCAACATCCACCCGTCCGACGAACGCGCGCGGCAAGAACCGCCTCCATGACAGCGGCAGCCGCCCGTCATCGTCGACCAGGCTCGGGACCTCCGTCGCGGCCAGCAACGGCGGATCCTCGCCGACGACCGCCAGGTGGACACCGACTCCGAGCTCTGGTGCGTCGTCCAGCAGCGGCGCGCACGCGCCGAAGGCTGGACCGACTGCGAGTGCGGACGTCGAGGTGACGATGCCCTCGTGGTGGGCGCGCACGATCGCTCGGCACACACCCGCCGTCAGGCCGAAGTCGTCGGCGTTGACGATGAGAAGCCGCGTCATCGATGGCGGAGTGCGTGCTCCGGCAGCGGCTCAGTGCGCCAGACGCCCGGCAGCAGTTGCGCCAGCTCACGGACGATGGCCGCGATCACCGAAGGATTCGACAGCGTGGACGTGCCGCGCTCACGCGGGAAGTAGTCGACACCGAATTGGATGATGTAGTAACCGAGTCGCTGCGCTTTGGCGAGCAGTTCGACATCGATGAACGAACCCTCGCTCTGCAGCTCGAGATGGGCCAGCACCTCGCGACGCACCAACTTGAACGCGAAGTTCACGTCGCGCATGCGGAGCCGGAAAAGCGTCTTGACCGCCGTGTTGTAGACATGGGAATACGCGCTG
>DATAES010000251.1:0-6434 GCA_036257895.1 Acidimicrobiales bacterium | reverse complement strand
GTAGTACTCGGCGAACGGGCCACGTATCTGCGGCATGACGTAGATCAACGCCCGCTCCTGGAACGGGTTGTTCAGCGTCACTTCCGCAATCCCCCTCCGCGCGGGCGAAGCCGCGGCCGCGATGTACTGCGTGTAGTTGGACTGCGCCATGTTGTTGCTGTCGCTCAGCTCGACCAGCGTCGGATTCACACTCGTGTCGAGGAACAGCGGTGTGCGGGCGATGATGCAGCGATGCCCGTCGTTGGGTGGGATCCAGTTCACTTCGAACTCGACGAACGGCGTCACCGATTCCGGCGGCACGTCGTGTGTGGCACTACCGAGGAACGCCTCGGGACCACCACCGACCGTGTAGTCCTTCACGACGATGTCGACTTTCACGTTCCGGCACGTCACCGGTCCGCGGTTCCGAGACCGAGCGACGACTGTGTTCGCGTGCCCGATCCACGGAGTGTTGAACCAGTGGGCCGGATCCATGGTGGCGCGCGCGTTGCGCACTTCGATGTCGGGGCTCTGCCAATTCTCGCCGCCGGGCCAGGGCAGGATGTACAGGTCCGGCCTCCCGTTGGTGCCGTACTGGATTCGCACCTGCGCTTCGTCCGGACCCGTCGACAGCACGCTCATCTTGAAGTCCGCGACCGCCATGACGCTGGTGCTGTCGGTCTCCTTGTAGTCCTGGCCGGATGCGTAGAACGACTTCTCACCCTCGACGTCGGGTTCGAGCCGGATGATCTGCGGCTGCTCGATCGGGTACGTGAACCCTTGGGTGACCATGAAGGTCCCGAGGACGGCGCGGTCCGCGGTGTCGGTGTTCGCTGAGAGTTGCTGGTCGCCGACGCCGCCGCTCTGCGTCCGACGGTACTCGAAGTAGTAGTTGTTGCCGTCCGCTATGCGAACCTCGATCGCCTTGAACTTGCCGGTCGGCGGCGGCCCACCTTCGGCCGGCACCAACGTGACCGACTCGTCGAGTGGGATCGTCGATCGCGAGAAGTCGAACGCCCGCACCTCCGTCGCCGCGACCCAACCGCACTCCATCTTCTGCCCGATCGACATGTGAGGCAGCTCTCCTTCAGCGCTCATCAGGTCGTAGTTGGTGATGTCGCGGCTGATCACGTCCGCCGAGTAATTGGGATCGGCGTTCGTGTACAGGTCTGGGTAGCCGAGGTTGTGGCCGAGCTCGTGCGACAACGTCTCGTCGATCGTGCGGCCGCCCCCGCGCGTCGCCGCCCAGTCGTCGGGCATCCCGAGTACCGCCATCGGCACCGTCGTACCGCCCGGAATCGCGAAGGAGCCTCCCCAGGCCTGGGCCCAGAAGAACTTGTCAGTGGCGGCGGTGCCCTGCGACCTGATCACGAGGATGAGCGACTGCACGTCACTGAAGTCGATGAGCGCGTTGCCCGAGCTGTCGGTCAGGGCGGCCGCAGCCGATACACACGCTTGGGCAAAGGCCTGTCCGTCGATCGGCGCGAACGAGTTCGCCGGCCACGGCGCCGACATGGGCTCGAAGTTGTCGGTCCATGCTGAGCTGAGGGTGACCCTCGGTGGAGGGTTCTCGACGAGCGACAACGTGAACGACCCGTGTGAGACCTCCTCGTAGTAAGTGCGCGCACTCGGCGCGGGGCCGACCGCCCCGTCGGCCCAGTTCGCCCGCGCCGTGTCGAACGCAGATCCTGTCGGGTACATCGCGTCGCTCAGCTCGACCATCACGATGCAGATGTTCCGCAGGCTTCCGGGTGGCAGGACGTTGATGTTCTGCGCCCCGACCGGCCCGCCCCCCCACGTGTAGCCGGTGGTGAAGTACGACATCTCGCCGACGTTCCAGCGTGACGGGCTCTTGTCCGAGTCGGTCCATCGATCGGTGATCTCGAATTCGAGCTCGGCGACGGTCGCGGCGGTGGATCGGTCGGTCGCGATGAGTTTGTGCATGCCGGGTTGCCAGCCGACCAACAGCATCACCTCGTTCGGCGCCGACTCGTCGTCACGCGCGTAGGAGATGAGCCCTCCGGCGTCGCCGTCGGGAATCGAGAAGTCGAGATCGTCGAAACCGATTCCGGTCGTGCCCATGTCGACCGCGACCCGCAAGTACTCACCGATGAACGGCTTGGTCGTCGAGACCTTCAGCTGCACCGGCAACGTCGCGACCGCGACGAGATCCCACCACCGCAGGCGCGAGGCCGCGGCCACGATGAGCCGCTTGCCGATGGGCCAGGCAGCAACCGGCTGCTCACCGGCATCGAGGTCGAGCAGAGATTCGATCTCGCCCGAAGCGAGCTTCCACGACAACACACCCCCCGCGCCGGTCTCCTGCGTCACGAGCACCGTTCCGGCTCTCGGACCAGCGGTGAGGTATCGAGGCGCGAGCAGCCCGTTGAGCTCGACCGTCGGCAGCCCGCCCGCTGTCGGGACAGAGACGACGCGGCCTGCATCGCGCTCGGACACGTAGATCCGCTTGCCGTCGGCTGCCAAGAACACGCCGACCGGACCGGCGAGACCCTCGGCAAGAACTTGTGAATCGCCGGATCGGAGGTCGACCGCGACGAGCTTGCCGCCGATCCGGTCCGCGAAGAACAGGGTGGTGCGCGACACCGCGAGTTGGCCCGGTTCGCCCGCCGCGCGCAGTAGCGCTTTGCCTCGGGCCTTCGGCTTGCGGGTGACGCTCTGCTGATAGAGAACGAAGTGCCGCTCGGACGGGTCGAGGTCGGCAATGAACAACGTCTTGCCGTCAGGACCGATGGCCAACCCGGCCGGCATGTTGAGGCCGTCGATCACGGGCTCCGTCGAGCCGTCCTTGACATTGACGCGCACCACGCCGCGTCCCGTCGAGACGAGCAACTCACGATCGGCTCGGGACGGCAGCTTCGAACCGGACTTGGGCGGCGCCACCAACACGCCGCCGTGTACGTCGACAGTGAGATCACGCAGGAGCTTTGCCACGGGTTCCTCTCTCGAAGCGGCGGTCGATGATCGGCTCCGAGACGACAGCCGCGTACCCGCGCGGGGTCACTCCGTTCGCGCTGTGCTGATCCTCGTCCGTCGATCAGTTCCCGCAGGACATCCTGTCCCTCGCCGACCTTGAAGCAATCTTCGGCCGATGTCCAGCGTCATCACCCATTTGTTGACGCGCGCCGCGCTGGCGCGCTTCGGTTCTTCACTGTCCGTGACGTGGTTATCGCGGCCTCAGTGGCTGAACAAGCGGTGAGCGCCCACGATCGACGCGCCCATCGCGACTGGCTGCTCGTCGCACCGGTCCGCGATGCCCGCCTGGAACTCCTGGAAGGCCGGAACCTCGGACAACGACACCTTGGCTTGGCCGCTGTCCTCGACCACCACGTGCACAAACGACACACCGTCCTCGAGCCGGAGGCTCGCATAAGCGAACCCGGTGTCGCCGATCTCGTCGAGCGCGGCGAACACCTTCTCGACGAGCTTCTGGTTCTCGTCGGCGCGATCGGGCTTCGTTCGGTAACGGACCACGACGGTGGGCATGTCGATCTCCTTCGTTCGGACGCCCGTTACGACGATCCGGCCGCCACGAACTCACCGGAGGCCGTTTAGGTGAGTTGCTCGAGGAACTCCGTGGAGCTCATCGGCTCGGAGAACATCGGGTAGTCGTAGGCGAGAGCATTGTCCTGCTCCTCGATCGACGTCGCCGCGACGCAGTCGTTCAGCGTGATCACCTTGTAGCCGTTCTCGTAACCCGTGCGCATGGTCGACTCGACACAGCAGTTGGTGAGGAACCCGCCGAGCACGATCGTCTGGATGCCCTTGCTCCGCAGGATGAAGTCGAGATTCGTGCTCGCGAACGTGTCGAGTCCGCGCTTGCCCTCGATCACGATGTCGCCCGGCTCGGGCGAGAGATCGTCGACGATGGCGGCGCCCCAGCTGTCCTTGACGAAGGCGTTGCCGTCGACGACGCCTTTGAGGATGCCGTAGGGGTGGGAGCTCAATTCGTTGTAGCCCTCGGCGAACGTGATCGGCGCGTGCATCACCGTTGCGCCCGCCTCCCGGGCCGCATCCGCGACACGCTTGGAGTTGTCGAGCATGCCGGTCTTGTTCATGACCTCCTCCACAGCGCCGTGGAGCACGCCTCCGTCCGAGGTGAAGTCGTTCTGGTACTCGATGAGGATGACGGCGGTGGTCGATGGGTCGATGGCCATGGGCAGTCCCCCTTTGTGCGTTTCGCGCACGCTACCGGCGCGAGGCTGGATGCAACACCGCCGTTCTCCCGGTGATAACGCGCGCACAGCGCGCGTTAGAACCGCACAAACGACCGGGGGGTGCAACGTAAAGCGGGTGGATGCCGGATCACCCGGCATCCCCCCGGAAGCTCACGAGGATCAGGCGGCTTCGAGCTCGCGAGCGGGCTCGAGCACGATCACGTCGGCGTCCGTTCGTCCGCCCTCGAGGTCGAGGTGCGGAAGAATGCGGTCGAGCCACTTCGGCAGCCACCAGTTGGCGGAGCCGAGGAGACTCATGGTCGCCGGCACGAGCAGTCGACGGAGCTTCGAGACGTGCGCCCGCAGCGCGTTCGCGGCGTCGCGGGGCGCGTCGTCACTCCAGAGGTGATCGATCAACAGCTCCGCCGACACGACGAGACCGGCGCTCAACGCCAGGCTCGCGAGGAGCGCCCGCTGCTTGGCCGACGGCACGGTGACTTTCTCGCCCGCATCGTCGGTCACCGCGAGCGTGCCGAGGAGACCGACCTCCATCGCGACGACCGTAACCACGCGCGACGGCCTTGTCGTGCGACATCGAAACTTCGCGGCCAGAGCCAACCGATTTGAACTCCGCGTCTCGTGTCAGGGCCGCATCAGGATGCCGTCAGACCCTGCGCCGACGATGGCGATCGTGACCCGCCGAACCCGGCAACAGAACGAGCTTCGTGAGCTGTGTGCCACCGGACACGTGGCCCGCGCCATCGACCTGGCCTTCGAGCACTTTGCCGACTTCGGTCCGGACGCCCAGCTCGTCGCGACGCTCACCGGATTCCTCGAACTGCAGTCTTCGAGCCCTGCCGTCCGGACGCGACTGTCGGAGCTCGAAGTCCTCCTCGACCACCATCTCGAAACGGGCTCAGCCGAATGACCACAACCTTGCACGCCCCGCGCCAACCAACGGTCGGCACACCGGCCAACAAGAGTCGGCCCTGTTGTGTCCGGTCCAACACCCGGGGCCAACACTGCAATGATTCCCGGATGTACAAGAACATCGTCGTAGGCACGGATGGGTCGGAGCGGGCCGGTGTCGCCGTGCACCACGCCACGATGCTCGCTAGATCGAGCGGCGCGACCCTGCATGTGGTCCACGCATATCGGCCAGTGATGCTCAACGAGGCGGCAGTGTCGGCTACATCCAACGGCCGAACACTTGACGTCGAGGGCGTCAACGCGGGCATCGCCGCAAACGCCGACGACGTCTGCGGCGGCGCGGCTGCACACGCCCGGAGCAGCGGAGTCATCGTCGAGACCCATGCCGTGCGCGGAGATCCGTCTGACGCGCTGACCGAGGTAGCGCAGGACGTTGGCGCCGACCTCGTCGTTGTAGGGAATCGGGGCATGACAGGCCTAAAGCGTTTCGTGCTCGGCAACGTGCCGAACAAGCTCTCTCATCACGCGCCGTGCAGCATCCTGATCGTCGATACGTCGCGGTCGGGCGCCGATCGCTGACCTCGAGCGGTATGCGTCCTGGGTCAACCGCTATGGACAGCCTCCGACCTGCCTCGAACCTCACTGATCGCTCATCGGGTGAGCAAGTCGAGGACGGCGTTGACCTCGTCGGCGTCGCGACCGAACCCGTCAGCACCGAGGCTTCGCGCGACGTCTTCGTCGGTGATGCCCGGGCCACCGATGAGCACTGCCACCGAGTCGTTCGCGGCTCGGACCGCGGCGGCCGATTCTGTGGCTTCGGCTCTCGTCTCGTCACTTCCGACACAGATGGCAACGGCAGCGAGACGGTCGACAGTTCGCACTGCGGCGGCGAGTTCTCGGACCGGCGTGTCGCCGCCGAGTTCGACCACCTGCCATCCGTCGGCGCGGAGGAGGTCCGCGAGCATGACCATGCACAAGGTGTGCCGCTCGCCCGGCGCGCCGGCGAGCACAACCGCGCCGCGCGTCGGTCCTCGTCGCGTGAGCAACGGCCCGAGCCGTCCGATGAGGCGCGATGCCACGGCGGTGGCGGTGTGCTCCTGGCCGATGCTGATCTCGCCCCGCGCCCAACCGTCACCGATGTCGCGCAACGACGGAACGATGAGCTCGAGCTCGACGCGGCGGGGAGATGTGCCGGACGCGAGCGCGCGCTCGACGACGCTCCATGCGCCGGGGGCGTCAGCGGCGAGCATGCGGGTGATCAGCCGCGATCGATGTGGCGCACGCCGAGCTCGCCCGACCTGGGGCGCCATCGGTTGCGGCGCGTTGAGCGCCGCAACCGCGTCGGTCGGC
>DATAES010000250.1:0-2481 GCA_036257895.1 Acidimicrobiales bacterium | reverse complement strand
TTCGGTCAGATCGCAGAGCTGTGTGAGATTGCGCAGCCGCACATCGGCGTCGTGACGAACATCGGACCGGTCCATCTCGAGCTCGTCGAGTCGATCGAAGGCGTGCGTCGGGCCAAGGGCGAGCTCGTGGCGGCCCTCCCTGCGGGTAGCACCGCGATCGTCCCCGAGGACTTTCCGGTCGACCGCGACGACGTCGTCGTCGTGCGCGTGGGCCCGATCGACGGCGAGGTCGTCGACGGCCGAACCATCGTCGGCGGAGTGAGCTTCAACTTCAGCGCGCGCCATCAGGTGCAGAACGCCGCTACGGCGCTCGCCGCGCTCGCCGCGCTCGGCTTGCCGCGCCCGGAGTCGGTGGACGTGGACTTCGCCCGCTGGCGCGGCGAAGAGCGCGAGCTGCCTGGCGGCGGGCTGCTCATCAACGACGCCTACAACGCAAACCCCGTGTCGATGCGCGCGGCCCTGGCGTATCTCGCGGACCGCGCCGGCGACCGTCGCCGCGTCGCGATCCTCGGCGACATGGCCGAGCTCGGACGCACCGGCCCCAAGTACCACCGAGAGGTCGGCGAGACGGCCGCGGAGCTCGGCGTCGACGAACTGCTCGCGGTTGGTGAGCTGGCCCGCGGGTACCTTGCAGGCGGAGTCCCCGGGCGGTCCGTCGCCAACGTCCACGAGGCCCTTCGCGAGGTCGACGAGGTCGTTCGTCCCGGGGATGCCGTGCTGATCAAGGCCTCGCGTGCCGTGGGGCTCGAAGCGCTTGCCGACGCACTGACCAGAGTTCCGACAGCGTGATCCGCGTCCTCGTTGCCGGCGTGATCGCCATGGTCGTGTCGATCGTGGTCGGTCCCAAGTTCATCGAGTTCCTCCGGCGTAACGAGTTCGGGCAGCACATCCGCGAGGAAGGGCCCGAGGGCCACCGCGTCAAGCAGGGCACGCCGACGATGGGCGGGCTGCTCATCCTCGTCGTGGCGACGATCTCTTTTCTCGCAGTCTCGAAGTACAAGGTGCCGGCGCTGTCGGTGCTGTTCGTCACGCTCGGCTGCGGCGCGATCGGCTTCCTCGACGACTTCATCAAGCTGACGCATCGCCGCTCTCTCGGCTTACGAGGGCGCTGGAAGATGCTTCTGCTGGGGCTCATCACGGTCGGAGTCGGCTTCGCGGCCGATCACCAGCACCTGCCGACGAGCGTGTTCATCCCGGTCGTGCACTGGACGGTGCAGCTCTCGTGGGGCTGGTACGTGCTCCTCTTCCTCGTCATCGCCGGGACTGCCAACGGCGTCAACCTCGCGGACGGCGTCGACGGCCTCGCAGCCGGGAGCGGAATCATCGCGTTGCTGACCTTCACCGGGATCGCCGTCGTGACGTACATCCGATCGGGGAATCCAGGAGGGCGCTTCGACAGCCGCCTCGATCTCGCGATCGTCGGGGCCGCGCTGATCGGTGCTGCGATCGGATTCCTCTGGTACAACACCTTCCCCGCCGAGGTGATCATGGGCGACACGGGCGCCATGGCAATCGGCGGCGCACTCGCCGCGATGGCGATCTTCACTCAGACGATCGTGCTGTTGCTGTTCATTGGCGGCATCTTCGCGATCGAGGCGTTGTCGGTGATCATCCAGGTGATCTCGTTCAAGTATTTCGGCAGGCGCGTGTTTCTGATGGCGCCGATCCATCACCACTTCGAGATGAAGGCATGGTCGGAGACGAAGATCATGGTGCGCTTCTGGATCGTGACGGCGATCCTGTGCGCGGTCGGGTTCACGCTCTTCTACTACGACTTCACGTTCTTCCGGCGCTGAACGAACGGCTGGACGACCGCGCTCTCGACGGTGCGCGCATTCGTGCCGGTGACACGGTGGCCGATATCGGCGGCGGAGCCGGTCTGCGCACGCAGAGCGTTGTGGAGCGCGTCGGTCCAGACGGTGACGTTCTTGCGCTGGACATGTCGGTCGATGCGCTCGAGCAGCTGCGGGCGAACATGTCGGCCCCGAATGTCTCCTACCTCATCGGTCGCGCCGACGTCCTGCCGCTGATGGATGCGAGCGTCGACGCCCTCGTGGCGAGCTCCGCGCTCATCGACGTCGAAGACCGGGCCGAAGCCGCGAGCGAGTTCCTACGAGTTCTCCGCAACGGCGGGCGGGTTTCGATGCTCGAACGGGAGCAGGATCCGAGTTGGGAGCAGCTGTTCAGGGGCGCGGGCTTCAGCGATGTTCGGACCGATCCGGCGGCGCCGTACCTCACGGCGGTCAAGCCGTGAAGCTTCCGCGGCGGGCGCTCGTCGTCGGTCTCGCGCGCTCCGGTCAAGCTGCTGCACTCGCACTCGCGAAGCGCGGCGTCTCCGTCGTCGCGGCCGACCGGGCCGCGGATGCCGACACCGGGAGGCTTGCCGAGGCAGGCGTCGAAGTCCACGTGGGGACGGAGGAGGAACGGTTGCTCGACGACGTCGATCTGCTCGTGAAGAGCCCGGGCGTACCGGGTGATTCG
>DATAES010000249.1:0-3216 GCA_036257895.1 Acidimicrobiales bacterium | reverse complement strand
ACCCGCTTCGAATACACCGACTACCTCGACCTCGGCCTCGCGTACAACCCGGACGCGCGCCGCGTGCTCTTCATCGGGCTGGGTGGCGGGTCGGCGCCGAAGCGATTCTGGCGCGACTTCCCACGCCTGCAACTGCAGGTCGTCGAGCTGGATCCCGACGTCGTGGACGTCGCCTACCGCTGGTTCGCGCTCCCGCGGAACCCGCGGCTGCAGGTCGACACGGAGGACGGCCGGCGCTGGCTCGTCCGCCACGACATGCGCTGGGACGCGATCGTGATCGACGCGTTCTACGCCGACTCGATCCCGTTCCACCTTGCCACCGTCGAGTTCCTCGAGCTGGCGCGCTCGCGGTTGGCCCCGGGCGGCGTGGTCGTTACGAACATGATCGGCGCGCTGGAGGGCGACACCTCGCGCCTGCTCCGCTCGATGACACGGACGTACCGCAGCGTGTTCTCGACGGTCGAGCTGCACCCCGTCTTCCTCGAGGGCGACCGCGATCCCGTCTCGCTGCGGAACATCATCCTCGTCGCTACCGACAGCGCGTCGCCGTCGACGGAGTTCCTCGCCGAGCGTTGGGAGCAGATTCGAGCACGCTCGCCGCGGGCCCCTGACCTGGCCGGCCCGATCCGCGACCGCTGGCAGCGCGAGGTCAGGCTGGCGGACGTTCCGCTCCTGACGGACGACTACGCGCCGACCGATGCGCTGCTCCTGCTCTTCGGCTGAGGCGAGCGGGCCTCAGCCGTAAACGATCGTGGTGAAGCGTCCCGCTGCCGCGAGGTCCGCCGCCGCGACGGCGAAGCGCATCGCCGGCACCCAGCCGTTCAGGATGCCGAGCATCGGCATCAGTAGAGGAACATCGGCTTGCCGGTGACGTGGCGCACCTTGGGCCGGTACTGCTGCTCGTCGTAGAGCTCCTCGACGTCGACTCGCTTGAGGCCTTCGCGCGTGGCGGAGATCGGCACGGTCGTGTACGAGCCGTTGCGCAGTGCGACCATCCGCCCCGATGACCGCTCTAGCGCGAGGTCGGCCGCCATCACCGCGTAGTTCGTGGCGACCATCAGATCGAGCGAGTCGGGGCTGCCGGAGCGCATCAGGTACGCCACCTGCTGGTAGATGATCCCCTCGCCCGTGCGCTCCTGGAGGAGCTCACCGAGCAGCGCGCCCACGCCGCCAAGCTTGCGGTGCCCGTACGCGTCCTCTTCGCCCGAGAGGACGAGCTCGCCGCCCTCGATCGTGGCCCCCTCCGAGATCGTGACCATCGCGTAGTTCGACGGGTTGTCGCGCTTGTCGGAGACGAGCAGCTCGCTCAGCACGTCGATCTCACACGGCACCTCCGAGATCACCGCTCGGTCGACGCCGGCGAGGTACGCGGTGATGAGAGACGTCTCGCCGCTGTAGCGCCCGAACAGCTCGACCACGGCGATCCGCTCGTGAGAGCCGGTCGACGTGCGCAGGTTGTGGATGAACTGCACGCCGCGGGTGACGGCGGTCGAGAACCCGATGCAGTAGTCGGTCCCGTGGACGTCGTTGTCCATCGTCTTCGGGATCGCGACCACCGGCACGCCCTCGTCGTGCAGCCGCAGCGCGTAGGAGAGCGTGTCGTCGCCGCCGATCGGGATGATCACGTCCAGTTTCTGGTCCTCGATCACGCGCAGCGCATGGTCGGTGAAGTCGAACGGGCCGTCGCCGTTCACGCGGTCGGCGAGGAACGTGGGGACGTCCTGCGGGCGCACGCGCGCCGGGTTCGTCCGCGAGGTGTGAAGGATCGTGCCGCCGTAGCGGTCGATCGTGCGCACGGTGCGTGCGTCGAGGCGTTGGAACCAGTCCTCCGCCGTTTCCGGTGCGCTCGGGTCGTACTCGAGCACGGCCGCCCACCCGCGGCGAAGCCCGATCACCTCGTGCCCGTCGTGCACGACGCGGTTGACGACCGCTTTGATGCAGGGGTTCAGGCCGGGGACGTCGCCGCCGCCGGTGAGGATGCCGATCCGCATCGGCGCCAGCCTAACCGGTGCGCTGCGTTCGGCTGGTCAGCCCGCGAGGGTGACGATCTCGTCGAAGAACGGCTGCCATTCGCCGTCGACGATTCGCTTGCAGAAGCGCCGCTCGACGAGCATTGCAACGCCGTCGGAGGTCGTCGTCTCCACCTCGACGCCGTAGACCCGAAGGCCGTCGGTCATCTCCGTCAGCTCGCCACGGTGAGGGTCAGTGCGCGGCGCAGCGCCGGAGCGAACGGCTGCAGCCTGCTCCCAGTGCGCCTGCTCGGCGAGCCGCTGGCTGAGTATGCGTGCGCCTGCGATGTCCATTTGCACGAACGAGGGGGCGTGGTCGCCCCCTCGAGCTGCATCCGATCGTACGAGGCGGCCCGGACGCACGCCTCGCCCGAACGGCCTGATCTGGCTGGCCGCGCGGCTAGGTCGTTGCCAGGCGAGGCTAGGCGCGGATGGCGAGGGGAGCGGCAGAGGGCTCCCCTCACCGAAAGGCCTACTTCTGAAGCTTGAAGATCGCGGACTCGAGTGGCTGGTTGCTGTCGAGCGTGACGACCACCTTCCAGCAAGTACCAGCTGGCTTGTCGCTGAAGTTCGCGTTGTAGATGTACTGATCTGCGCCGGCGTCGTACCGGAAGGCGTTGGACGGGTTCTCGACGATTGGCTCCTGCATCGCATCGACGTTGTCGAAGCTCGCGCAGTTGATCTGTTGGCGCTGCAGCTTCCAGCCGCTGTAGTTGAAGCCGTTTGGCTCATCCCCGGCCAGGCGGAACTTGACCGGCACGGCCTTGCCGCGGTTGAAGACCGACGTGTTGTCGGGATTGATCGGCTGCAGGATCCCACTCACGCCCGTGTACTCGACCTTGTAAGTGACCGACTTGCTCGCGGTGTTGCCAGCGTGATCTGCGGCGCCGTTGCACGCTGCAATGAACGTTCCGACCCCGTTCACCGTTCCGCCGGTCAGCGACAGCGTGGCGTTGGTCTTGACACCCGACAGACCTGGCTGATCGGTGGTTGTACAGCCGGCGGTCGGCACGGCTCCGAGGGCGTACGTTGCGTTGTCCGCGACGCCGGTAACCGTGACCGCAGGTGCTGTCTTGTCGATGTAGATGCCGGTGAAGGTGGCCGAATCGGCAAGGTTGCCGGCTTTGTCGGTGCAGGTGCCGGTGTTCGTGAGCGATTGGTCGGCTCCCTCGCTTGACTTCGTGTCACCTGCGACGGTGTTGGTGTC
>DATAES010000248.1:0-6697 GCA_036257895.1 Acidimicrobiales bacterium | reverse complement strand
AGCACGGCTGTGCCACCCGGCTTCAACACGCGAGCGAACTCCTGCATGACGGGCCGCAGATCCGGTACATGCGTGAGTGCCAACGAACAGGTGATGAGATCGACCGACGCGTCGTCGACCGGGAGTTGCTCGAGCCGGCCGCGGCGGAAGTCGGCCTCGGGCACTTTCTCGCGGGCGATCGCGAGCATCGCATCGGTCGCGTCGACGCCGATCACGCGGTGACCCAGCTCGACGAGCCTGGCCGCATGGCGGCCCGTGCCGCACGCGGCGTCGAGCGCGACGCCAACGCCTGCTGCATCGAGCATCGCTTGCACCAGTGGTTGCTCCGCTTCGATGGCTGGGTTCGGGCCGTCGTAGCTTCCGGCCCAGATCGTGTAGCCCTCGTCGATGTCGTGCTCGATCATCGGGATCGACAACGAGTTCGGGAAGTCGTCCATGGTTGCCGCTATCTGCAGAACCTCGTCGACCCGCGGCGCGATGGACGCGGAGTCGCGTAGACAGAAGCGCGCGAGCGCCAACCCTTCGACGCCCAGGAAGTAGTGACCGGCGAGGACAGTGTCCGTTCGAGCCATGGACGGTTCCTAGCGCGGCGCACCTTCGAACGCACTTGGATTGCGCCGTCGAGCAGATCCGCGGTCCGCTTGCGAGCGATGAGTTCAGGCCGCGTCGGTCGTCTGATCGATCGATGACGTGCGCGCTTGTGATGAGCGCGGACTGGGAAGGACATTCGCCATGGCGACATTGACCAAGATCACGCCCTGCTTGTGGTTCGACACGCAGGGTGAAGAAGCGGCGAACCTGTACACGAGCATCTTCAAGAACTCTCGGATCGTCTCGGTGGCTCACTACACCGCGGCGGGTCCCCGGCCAGAGGGCACGGTGATGATGGTGACGTTCGAGCTCGACGGACAGGAGTTCATCGCGCTCAACGGTGGACCCGAGTTCACCTTCGACGAAGCGATCTCCTTGCAGGTCAACTGCGAGGACCAGGGAGAGATCGACTACTTCTGGGAACGTCTGTCCGAGGGCGGTGAGGAAGGACCATGTGGCTGGCTCAAGGACAAGTTCGGCGTGTCGTGGCAGATCGTGCCGACCGACATGACCGAGATCGTCAACGAGGATGACCCTGGCAAGCTCGAGCGCGCGATGAGGGCGGTGCTCCGCATGGGCAAGATCGACGTCGGCGAGGTACGACGCGCCGTCAACGAGGGTTGAGGTCGTCAGGTCCGGGGCCGTGTGGATCGATGAGTTGCCGTACGTCGACGAGCACGCGGCCGATATCGCTGCGGACGCCGACGATGTCTGGGCTGCGTTGGTCGAGACGCTCGATCGCTCGTTCTCACACGCGGCTGCATCGACGTACGCGCGGGCTGTCGGGTGTGACGACCATCGAGCTTCGGGTCCGCGTCCCCTTGCTGCAGGCTCGGCGATGCCTGGGTTCCGGGTCGCCGTGGCGACGGCGCCGTCCGAGCTCGTCCTCGTGGGCCGTCATCGGTTTTCGTCGTATGCGCTCTGCTTCCACATCGACGTCATCGGCGCTGGACACACGCAGCTGCGCGCCGAGACCCGTGCCGCGTTCCCTGGCGTGACTGGTGCCCTGTATCGAACGCTCGTCATCGGAACGCGCGGTCACGACGTCGCCGTGCGGCGCCTGCTCGCAGGGATCAAGCGGCGCGCCGAGTCGCGCGCCCGGTCAGCGGCTTAACGCGTCCGCTGGTACCGGCAGATCTGCACGCCGGTCTTCGCGGTCGACGCGGACACGAACTCGAACTGGCGCGCCGTACCGTCGACCGGGAAGATGCTCTTGCCGCCGCCGAGCATGATCGGCTCGATCATCAGGTTGAGCTCGTCGACGAGATCCGCCGCGAGCAACGAGCGCACGAGCTGTGCGCTGCCCATGACATTCACGTCGCGACCGGGTCGCTCCCGTAGCTCGTTCACTGCTTTGTCGAGGTCGGCGCCGGGGATCAACGACGTCGGCGCCCACGTGAGGTCGGCCTCGGACAGCGTGTTCGACACCACGTGCTTTTCGACCGCGTTGATCCAGTCGGCGAAGGGATCGCCGGCTCGCTCGGGCCACGCGCCAGCCATGACCTGCCACGTCCGCCTGCCGTAGAGCAGCGCGTCGGCCCGCTTGGAGATCTCGTCGATCGCCGGGCCCATGACCTCGGGATCGAAGAACGGCATGGACCACCCGCCATGAGCGAAGCCCCCGTCCGTGTCCTCTTTGGCGCCTCCTGGAGCCTGCACGACTCCATCGAGGCTGATGAACTCACTGATGACGATTCGCATGCGCTGTTGACGATGGCACACCCGAGAACTCATCGCACGGTAGAACTCGATCCTTGGCCACGTCGACCGTCTAGGCCGCCTCGGCCAACCGACGCCCTTCATGCACGGTCATGGTCGTCAAGCAGGCCGATGGCGAATCGCCAGCGACACCGCCACACTGCCGACGATGATCGTCGCGACCGCATCGGCGAACTCCCAGCCGAACCACTCGGTAGTCGCGATGCCGATGAGTGCGACCGCGGCTTGCGCTGCGCCGATGGACGAGAGGTGCGCATCAGAGAGCAGCGCGTTGCTCGAGATCCGGCGTGCGATCGCACGCTTTCGCTGCGCCAACACGATGAGCGCAATGAGCGACACGATCGCGAGCAGCACCGCTGGGGTAGCCCCTTCGCCGGACTGGCCCGACGCGAGCCGGATCGCGCCGCCGATGATGGCTGCGCACCCGACGGCGAAGAGGCCAACGAGAACAACCCGATGCGCCACCATCTCGAGATGGTCGGACAGTTCGTCGTTGCGCAGTCCGTGACCGAAGTGGTGGACGAGCGCGAGCGAGCCGATCGCATCGACGCAGCCGATCGCTCCGAACGCGACGAGGACAGCGCTGTTCTCGGTGATGCCGAGCGCGATCGCGGCGGTGCTCGAGCCGACGGTCCAAACGACGCTCTGGATCGAGACAACCAGCGCGGCATGTGCGTCGCCTCGGTTCAGGCCCGGGTCCGACCTCACGCCTTCGTTGGAATCCATGGTGCGGCTCCCTGTCGCGTTGCCGACCAGGCTTCCCGGCGCACCTCGGTTGTCCGCCGACAGCATAGAGGAGTTAGGCCGTCGTCACCGTGGTCGGGTCCGCCGCCTGAACTCGGGCGCGGTGCCAACGGCGTTTGGTGGTGACCACCCCAGCGGCGATGTAGCGCGCGACTCGTTCACGGTCATCGGCCGCCAGCTTCCGTCCAGTGGCATCCGTGAGCTCGAACCGATCGACAGCGAGCGCGTCCTCGCTCTGCATGCGTGCCGCATGGACGCTGACATCCGCAGCGGCAAAGCCGGTGGCGAGCGCATGAAGAAGGCCGGGTTTGTCGGACGCCCGCACCTCACACAGGGTGTGCCACGGCGATATGGCGTCGTCGAAGGTGACGAGGGCGTCTGCAATGGGCGGGGCTGCGAGCGGCGCATCGAGCTCGCCGTCGATGGCGTCGCGCAGCTGAGCGGAATCGACGTCCAGGCCATCGCGTAGTCGAAACGATTCGAGCGCGCGGCCGTCGTCCCAGGTCGCCACGATGGCTTGCTCGATGTCGAGATCCTGCGCCGCGAGTACGGAGGTGACCGCGGCGAGCAGACCCGGCCGGTCGAAGGCGGCAACGTCAAGCCATTGCGCGGCATCGACGGTGCTGGCGCGGACCGTCACGCGGTCCGTGCGCCCGAGGGTGCTCAACAACTCGGCGTGGCGAGCGAGGACGTCGCCCTCGACGGCGAGGACATAGGCGCGAGGTGCTGTCTCGATTCGGTGCATGATCGCCGGGTCATCGCCGGCGACGCGGGTCGCTTGTGCCCGGCGGCGGCCGACCAAGTTCCTCGCGTCGAGACCGGTGAGATCCGGGAGTGCGAGCGCTTCTTGCACGAGGTCGTGCAGTTCGCGTAGCTGCTCGTACTCCCAGCGCGCGAGGCCGTCGGTGCGCACGCAACTCAAGATGTACAGGGCGCGCGCTCGTTCCGGCGTATCGAGATGCGACGCGAGCGCGAGCACCGAGGCTTCTCCCAATCCGTCCGGCTGCCGAATGGCGGCAAGGAACAGGTCCCGATCCTCGACCAGCAACGCGATCTGCTGCTCTGCCGCCGCGCCGAGCTCGAGCCGGCCGACCAGCCGTCGAGCAACGGCGACGCCATCAGGTCGATCGCCGACGGCGTCAGCGAGCAACGCGGCGAGGAACAGCCACTCGGGATGCGCGAGTTGCTGCAGATCTGGTGCGAGCGGGTGCGCGTCATCGATGGCCCGCAACCGCTCGATCGTCGTCCATCGGTGGGTCGCAGCCGGATCGAGCTCGAACGGGTCGGCCGCCCGATCGCGCAGGGCTTGCGACAGCTCCGGGACGGCCGTCTCCAGGACACCGAGCGTGTCGAGGAACCTCCACGAGCGGGCATTGCCGCGCTCGACGAGCGCGAGGAAGGCAGGCGACGCGGCGCGGCCGAACGTCAACTGCCGCGGATCGATCGAGCTCAACCAGTCGAGCAGCGCCGGCGACGGTCGAGCGTGCGTCATGCGCGCGGCCGCCTCGAACGCGATCTCGAGCCCGAGGTGAGCTGGCGGGCGGGCCCGGAGGACGACCACGCCGTCGACCACCGACAACCATCCCTCGGCCGGCATCGGGTCCCCGGTCGAAGGCGCGAAATGCGCCGGATCACGTCGAAGCTGGCCGTAGCGGATCTTCAGCAACTGAGGCGTGACCAACGTGGTCACCAGCACGACGAGCAACAAGGCCGCGTACAGATCGTCGTCGAGCACTCCTGTTTGGAGCCCGATGGTGGCGAAGATGAGGCCGACCTCCCCCCGGGGCAGCATGCCGAGCCCGATGAGGAGCTTGTCGCCCGGCGACCCGATCGCGCCGAGGGGAGACACCAGCTTTCCGACGACGGCGACCACCAACAGGATCGCGGCATCACGCAACACGCCCACGCGGGCGAACGCATCGATCTGCGCATCGATGCCGATCTGGAGAAAGAACACCGGGATGAAGAGATGACCGACGGGCGCAAGCTCCCGCGAGATGCGTTCTGACTGCTCGCTGCGAGCGAGTGCAAGCCCCGCGACAAAGGCACCGACGATCGGTGCAAGCTTCGCTGCATCCGCCAGTTGCGCGAACGCGAGCGTGAACGCGAGCGCGAGCGCCACCATCGTCCCGGTGGAGCGAGAGACGCGCTCGACGAGCGCGAACAGGGGTGGAGCCAGCCGGAGGCCGGCAAAGCCGCCCACCACGAGGAAGCCGACCGCGATCAGAACAATGCCGGAGACGCTGAGGAACGACACCGACCCCTGGGTGACGAGGCGAACAACGACAGTCAGGACGACGAGGCCCATCACGTCATCGGCCACTGCGGCCCCGAGAACGATGCGGGCCTCAGTGGTGGCCAAGGCCCGCAGGTCACCGAAGACTCGTGCAGTGATGCCCACGCTCGTCGCGGTCAAGGCCGACGCCACGAACAGCGACGTCTTGAAGTCGTCGCCTACCAGTTGCATGGCGCCGAGGCCGAGGAGCAACGGCACGACCACACCGACGGTTGCGACCAGCAGCGAGGTTCGGCCGACCGCGCCGAGCTCCTGCAGGTCCATCTCCAGACCGACCTGCAAGAGCAGCAAGATCACACCGATCTCGCCCAGCGTGCGCAGCACCTCGTCGCTGCCGCCGACGATGCCGAGCACTGACGGGCCGATCAATACTCCGGCGATGATCTCGCCGATCACCGCCGGGACACCGACGCGCTCCGAGACCTCCGCGGCGAGCTTGGCCGCGATGAGCACGACGAGGACGTCGAAGAGGACGGTGCTGACGTTCATGGAGCGATGGTCCGATCCTGCCTCGTCAAACGACCAAGAGCGGGCACGACCTCGTTGTCGTGCCCGCCCTTCAGTCTCTGTACGAGGGGATCAGACCGTTTCGGGCTCCCGCGGAACCTCGTGCGTCGGGCTCACCCCGGCGTGCAGCGTGATCGCCTCCTGCTCGAGGAAGTCGGGGTAGGCGAGTGCTCCCATTTCGGGGATGTCCAAGCCGGCGAGCTCGATCTCGGCCTCGGGCCGGATGCCGCCCTTCATGACCGCGTTCTGGATCTTGAAGAAGAGGAACACGAAACCGAACATCACCGTGCAGAGCACCACGACGCCTGCGACCTGGGAGGCCAGCTGACCCGCGCCGGGATCGAGGCCGTAGAAGATCCCGGAGACGCCCTGACCGGCGGCGGCTCCTTCGGTGGTGAGATTCCACCCGGGGCCGTACTGGCCGTTGGCGAGTAAGCCGACCGAGAGCACACCCCAGATGCCGTTGACACCGTGCACTGCGATGGCGCCGACGGGGTCGTCGATCTTGAAGCGGTTCTCGATCACCCCGCACGCAACAACGACGAGGACGCCGGCGACGATGCCGATGACCGCTGCGGCCCACGGCTCGACGAAGGCGCATGGTGCCGTGATCGCGACCAGACCCGCGAGCATGCCGTTGACCATCATGCCGGGATCGGGCTTCTGGAAGTTCTTGGTGTACATGCACCAGAACATGGCCGTCGTCGCACCGAAGGCGGCCGCGATCGCGGTGTTCGCCGCGACAACAGCGAACTGGATGTCGGTGGCCGCCAGGGTCGACGCCGCATTGAATCCGAACCAACCGAACAACAGGATGAAGCAGCCGAGCATCGCCATCGG
>DATAES010000247.1:0-2211 GCA_036257895.1 Acidimicrobiales bacterium | reverse complement strand
CTCCCACCCGACGCCTACGCGTGGACGACGTCCGGTCGGGCCGCGCTCATCCGCTAGTCACCTGAGCGCGCGGCGCAAAGGGAGGAGAGGACATGGAGCGGTTCGAAGGCCGGCGCATCATCGTGACGGGCGGTGCGTCGGGGATCGGTCAGGCCACGGTCGTCCGGTTGTTGAGCGAGGCGGGCGTCGTGCACACAGTCGACGTCGACACCGATGGCCTCGCCGAGACGCGCGCGATGGCCGAGCGTGACGGCGTGGCGAAGCAACTCACGAGCGACGTCGTCGACATCTCCGACGAAGCCGCCGTCGGCGCGATGGTCGACGGGTTCGTGCAACGCGCCGGCGGCGTCGAGGTGCTGGTCAACGCGGCGGGCATCCTGCGCGCCGCGAACACGCACGAGTCGACGCTCGAGATGTGGAACCAGGTGATCGGCGTCAACCTCACGGGTACGTACCTCGCGACGCGTGCCGTGCTGCCGGTGATGCTCGAGCAGGGTGCGGGCGTGATCGTCAACTTCAGTTCCACCGCCGCGTCGTTCGGCCATCCCTACATGGCGGCCTACTCGGCGAGCAAGGGCGGGATCGACGCGTTCACGCACTGCATCGCGATCGAATACGGCAAGCGCGGCATCCGGGCGGTCGCAGTCGCGCCGGGCAGTATCGAGAGCGGCATCACCGAGACAACACCGGGCATGCTCCCCGCGAATGCCGACTGGATGCTGTTCGGCAAGATGTCGCCTGTGGTCGCCGAGGGCTTCGCGCCGCCCGACGTCGTGGCAGGCATGATCGCCGCGCTCGCATCGGACGACGGTCGCTTCGTGACCGGCACGTCACTGCGCATCGACGGCGGTGCGCACGGCTGAGCTCAGCGTTTCGGTGATTCCAGCAGGTCCAGGACGAGTGCTGAGAATCTCTGCTCGTCCTCGACAGGTAGGAGGTGACGTGCCTCAGGAATGACGACGAGCGTCGACCCGGGAACGCAAGCGGCTGTCCACTCGGCCGCGATCCGGTAGAAGGTGCGAGTCGCGTCGCCCCGGGCAACGACCGTGCGCGTTCCCTCGAGAGGTTTCAGGTTGTCGCAGGTCAGTGCTACCGGCGGAGCCGCGAAGAGCAGCGGCAGCGTCCGATGGTTCTCGAGCATGATCTGTTGCACGCGATCAGGCAGGCGGTCAAATGCTCCGTGATGACCGTTGACGCCATCCATGAACAGCGGGACGGCCGCCACAGTGTCTCCCTTGCTGACTCGCGCGCGCGCCAAGGCGGTCATCGCGACACGATCGGCTGCAGCCGCGTTCGCGTCTTGCGGTGCGCGTACGAAGCTCGCGGCCGCTGGTTCGTACAGGATGAGTCGCTCGACGAGCTCGGGCTGCTCGGAGGCCATCTTGAGGCAGACCGCCGCGCCGTATGACCAGCCAACCAGAGACACCGGCTCGACACGATGGTTGCGGATGAACGTGCCGAGATCATGGGCGTGGGTGTCGACCGAGAAGTGCTGTCCCTCGTCGGGCCATCTGGAAGTGCCGAAATATCGCTGCGTCGGCGCCAAGACACAAAAGCGCTCCCCGATGCGTTTGGCATGTTCGGCCCAGATCCGGTGGTCGGTATTCGAGGCGTGCACCAACACAACCGGCGGACCGTCTCCTTCGACCAGGTACGCGCAGTCAATCGAGGGTGCTGACCCAGCCATCAATACAGCGCCATGCGGCGATGCTCGGTATGGGCGCGAGTCGTCTCTCGATCGTTGACCAACACCGAACACAACACCGTCGCCCGGTCCCCATCGAACGCGGTGACGCGTGCCCGTAACATCACAATGGCATCGACCGGAACCGGCGCCATGAACTCCATCTGCAACGACGTCGTGGTGTAGGCGAAGGTCATCGGCTCTTCGATATCGATCCCCTCGTTTCTGCACGCGGTGGCGGTTGCCGTCCACAGCGCGTGGCAGATGACTACGGTCGCGATCACCCCACCTTGCAGGCGGCCGGGCAGCCCGACATGAAACGCCTTCGGCTGCCATCTACAGACAACGTCTTCACCCTCCCATTGACTCTTGATCTGAAGACCGTGGTCGTTCAGACGACCGCAGCCGTAACACTCCCAGTCGACGAGGTCCTGGAAGGGCTGGGTGGGCATGCAATCTCTCCGGCGTCTCGCAACCGTCGCGCGAGAATAAGTGCCGCGGATGAACTGAGAAGGGGACGCGGTTCA
>DATAES010000246.1:0-8848 GCA_036257895.1 Acidimicrobiales bacterium | reverse complement strand
TAGATCGGACCGGACAGCGAGAACTGGTACCCCTTCGACCACGGTCCTTCGAGTTGCGCCTCGGGACCGAGGAGGTCGAGCGCGAGCTCGTGCAGTTCGACGTCGAGCTCGCTCCACCAGATCTTGTTGATGGAGGACTCGACCCCGACCGCGCCGCCTTCGCTCAACCGCGTGACCGTTTCGAGCGTGAACAGTTGGTAGGCCTCGGCCCGCATCCATGCGTCGACGAGCCGCTGACGAAAGACTCCGTCTCGTCGCGCGTGCATCGAGTGGTGCAGCCGCAACAGCCGCGATGTGGTGGCGAGGAAGCGTCCGGGCGACCGGAGTGTCAGGCCGCGCTCGGATCCAGCGGTCGCCATGGCGACCGACCATCCCTTGTCGACACCACCCAGGACGTTGTCGTCGGATACGAACGCGTCCTCGAAGAAGACCTCGGCGAAGCCTTCGTCGCCGTCGAGTCGGCCGAACCCGCGCACCGTGACGCCGTCGGCGTCGAGTGGGACGAGCAGATAGGTGAGCCCCTTGTGCCGTTCGCTGTCCGGATCCGAGCGGAAGAGCCCGAACAAGTGCGTGCAGAACGCACCGCGCGTCGTCCATGTCTTCTGTCCATTGAGCAGCCAGCCGCCGTCGACCTTGGAGGCGCGGCTCTGAATGCCGGCGAGATCGCTGCCCGCATTCGGCTCGGACCAGCCCTGACACCACAGTTCTTCGGCCGCCGCCATGCGCGGAAGGACGCGGTCCTGCTGCTCCTGCGTGCCGAACTCGAACACCGTCGGCGCCAGCAGGAAGATCCCGTTCTGCGTGACTCGCTGCGGACCACCGGCCCGGTAGTACTCCTCCTCGAAGATCAGCCACTCCCACAGCGAGGCACCACGGCCCCCGTACTCCTCGGGCCACGACACGACCGCCCACCGGTTCTCGAACAGCAGCCGCTCCCACTCGAGATGGCGAGCGAAACCCTCACGGGTGTCTCCCGACGGCAGGTTGCGGGGCACGTTCGCCTCGAGCCACGAGCGCGCCTCGTTGCGGAACTCCTCCTCCTCCGCCGACCACGTGAGGTCCATCAGGACTCGAGCCTCTTCAGCACCGACTCGGCCTCCGTCATGATCCGGTCGAGCAACTCGGCCACCGTCGGAAGCTCGCCGATCACGCCCGTCACCTGGCCCGTCGGAAGGACGCCGACCTCGGGGTTGCCGTCCACCATCGACGCCTTGATCAGCATCGGCGCGTTCGCAGCGAGCGCGACCTGGCTCCAGGTGAGGTCCTGGTTGCGCTTCATAGCGAGACCCTCACGAACGAGATCGCGATACGACGTGCCCGTCTCTTTCCGAAACCGCAGCGCGGCCGCGAGCGCGCGTGGGAATCGAGTCATGCGCGACGAGCGCTCGATGCGATCGACCACGTCGGTGCGGATCACCCGTTGTGGCGCGCCGTCGATCGACGTCGTGACGACGGTGTCGAACACGGATGCGGCGACATAGCGGCCCTTGACGTTGTCGGGCACGCGGCTCTCCTGCGTGAGCAGGAACCGAGTTCCCATGGCGATGCCGTCTGCACCATACGCGAGCGCAGCGACGAGTCCGCGTCCGTCGTGGAAGCCGCCTGCCCCGAGGACCGGGATCGAAGCACCGACGGCATCGACGACCTGCGGCAGCAGCAACGAGGTTGGGACCGTGCCGGTGTGGCCGCCTCCCTCGCCGCCCTGCGCGATGACGGCATCGACACCCCACTCGAGCATCTTCTCCGCATGCCGGCGCGCTCCGACCGTCGGGATGCACAATGCGCCCGCATCGTGGAGTCCCGCGATCGCCTCTTTCGTCGGCGCACCCGCGAACGACACGACGCGCACGCCTTCCTGGATCGCGAACGCGAGGCGATCTGCCAAGTCGGGTTGATCGGCGCGGAAGTTCACGCCGAACGGCTTGGCCGTGCGCGCCTTCACGTCGCGCACGGCTTCTTCGAGTTGCGCCGGTGTCATCGTCACCGCCGCGAGGATGCCCAGACCGCCCGCCGCGCTCGTCGCCGCCGTGAGGCGGGCGCCGGACACCCAGCCCATCCCCGTCTGCACGATCGGTCTCTCGATGCGCGCGAGTTCGCAGAACCTCGTGTGCAGCGCATGGTGCATCGGCGCTCAGCCCTTCACTTCCGCGTACCGCTGCTCATCAGGATCGATGACGTCGGCGATCAGACGCACATCGTCATCGCCCGGGATCGGCGTCTCGACCACGTCCGGTGCGATCTCGACCTCGAAACCGGTTGCCTCGACGACGTCGTCCACCGTCACGCCGGGATGCAGCGAGCGCACTCGCATGCGATGGTCCCGGCCCTCGAAGTCGAGCACGCACAGGTTGGTGACCACCCGCCGGATCTCGTGGTAGCGCGCCGCCGTTGGCCCGAGCGCGGCGGCGCGGTCGTAGCCGATGCCGCAGACGACATCGACTTGCTCGACGAAAACGTTCTTCGAGTGGTTGGGGACCCAGTACGACGTGACGTCGTTGATGGTGTTGCCCGGCGCGCCGCGGAAGCCGAGCAGCTGCACCTTGGGCTTCGAGTAGTCGCTGCCGACGGCCGCGAAGTTCTGGTTGCCGTACGGATCGATCTGGCTGGCACCCATCATCACGTGGCGCCGGCCCGACCAAACGACGTCGAACATCGACCGGTACGGGTTGTACGCCTCGATCACGCGGCTGTCGTCGGGACCGAAGAACGCACGGTCATCGGACACGAGCATCGCCTCGCCGTCCGTCATCATGAGGTCCGGTTCGAATGTCGCCCGCGCCAGACGTCCGCCGATCATGGGGATGGTGCCGATCGGGTTGGCCAGGATCTCGCCGTCGCCGCGAAAGCACTCGGCAACCGCGAGCACGCAGATGTCCGCTCGCCGGATGGTCATTGCGTCTCGCTCATGTCTTCTCGGGCGCTGCGCTCGCTCATCGAGCCGCGACCTTTGCCTGGTAGCCGGCCTCGTCCAGGTCGAGCCACGCCATCTTGAACTCGGCCCAAGCCTCGGGTGACGCCGCCGACTTGGCGTACTCGCGTTGGAACGCCTCGTCGCGTTCGTAGTCGGGCGCACACGACGTGAAGTGCGCGCCATTCGGCGCCTCGACCACGCCGTCGACCAGCAGTCGGTTGATGCGCACCGTGTGGAAGGAGCCTTCCTTGGTGAGATCCTCCGTCGGCACGATGCGCTCGACGCTCATGAACCGGTTGCTCCCTGCGGCCCGCAGCATCAGGTCGTCGAAGTAGAGATCAGGACCGAGGAACTGACCGTTGCCGCCAGCGTCACCGCGGTTGAGGTGCACGATCGCCGCGTCGAGCTCGAGCGCCGGCGCGGCGACGAACGTCTCGGCGTCGTCGTAGGGCGAGACGATGGTGCGCAGCCGGTCGTTGAGCTTCAACAGGTCCGAGCCGAGGCCGACGCGGGTCGGAAGGAACGGCACGCGCCACGCCGCCGCCTGCAGTCCGAGAAGGAACAGTCCTTCGTCGTACGGCTCGTCCTCCACCGAGCCCGACTGGCGGGCGGCGCGGAAATGCGGTTCGAGCGGGATCGAGTCGAGTGACGCGAAGGCGTAGACGGCCCGCTTGACCTTGCCGGCCGCACACAGCAGCCCGAGGTCGGGGCCCGCGTAGCTCACGACGGTGAGGTCGTCGATGTCGGAGCGCACGATGGCACGGACGATCGACATCGGCTTGCGGCGCGATCCCCAACCGCCGATGCCGATGGTCATCCCCGATCGAAGTTCGGCGACGACGTCTGCTTCGGTGACTCGCTTGTCGGGACTCACTTGGTCGTGTCCGTCTTCCGTCCCTCGACGAATGCATCACGGTGCTCGTCGGCCACGCCCGACAGGTTGAGCTCGAAGGTGAAACCCTGCTCGAAGCGGTAGCTGCGCTTCACGTCCCACAGGTCGATGCCATTCAACGACTCCTTGGCCGCCCGCATCACGACCGGCGACTTCGCTGCGATCGCACGCGCGATTTCGAACGCGGCATCACGCAACACTTCCTTCGGCACGACCTTCAAGACCGAGCCGTAATGCTCGAGTTCCTGTGCCGTCGCAGTGGCCGCGGTGAAAACCATCGCCCGCATCTTGTGCTGCGGGACCAGCCGAGCGAGATGCGTCGCGGCACCGAGTGCGCCACGGTCCACCTCGGGCAGTCCGAAGATGGCGTCGTCGGATGCGACGATCACGTCCGCGTTGCCGACCAGTCCGATGCCGCCGCCCAGGCAGTAGCCGTGCACAGCCGCGATCACGGGAACCTTGCACTCGTAGACCGCGGCGAAAGCGGCGAAGCAACCGCGGTTCGCGCCGATCAGCGCATCGAAGCCTTCGGTGTTCTGCATCTCCTTGATGTCGACGCCGGCGTTGAAGCCGCGACCCTCGGCACGGAGCACGACTGCCCGGGTTCCCGAATCGTTCCCCAGCGACGTCAGGGTGTCCGCCAACTCGAACCATCCGGCGACGGTGAGCGCGTTCACGGGCGGATTGTCCATGACGATCTCAGCCACGCCGTCGTCGTCGATGGTGTGCGAGATGCCCAAGGAAGTACGAACTCCGATCTGAGGATCGTCAGCTTTCTACCGCAAACGCGGCGTGCCCGAGGAAGCCGCACCCGACCCACCGTTACTCTCGTTGCATGGAGTGGCCCACCACGTGCACGGTGTGCGGTCTCGGCCTCGGTGAGAACTTCCTCGTTCACATCGATGCAGGCTCGCCGCACTCCGCGGAGCAGCCGTCGATCGCGGCCGCATACTGCAGCCGAGAGTGTCTCGAGTCCGCGGAGCTGTACTTCCCGAAGTGACCGCCACGGATCGGCCCCGGACCCGGTATCCGCGAAGCGGTGACGTCGCCATCGCGTACCAATCGATCGGCAACGGGCCGATCGACCTGGTGTTCACGCCCGGTTTCGTTCTGAAGGGGCTCACCGAACCTTGGCGGCTCTACGCCGTCTCGAGCGCGTGAACGCGGGCGCGTTGGGAACGGCGCTCGACTTCAGCGGACGGGTGGTGCTGGTGACCGGCGGGACGAAGGGCATCGGTCGATCGATCGCGGCGCGGTTCGAAGAAGCAGGCGCGACCGTCGTGGTGTGCGGACGCACGAAGCCGGATGACGACGCCGACGTCGCCGGCAGATTCATCACCTGCGACGTCCGTGATCCTGAACAAGTCGGCGCCATGGTCTCCGACATCGCGACGAGCGAAGAACGACTCGACGTCGTGGTCAACAACGCGGGCGGCTCGCCGATCGCCGACACGGCAACCGCGTCGCCGCGGTTCACCGAATCGATCATCCGCCTCAACCTGCTCGCGCCGCTGCACGTGGCGCAGGCCGTCAACCGCATCATGCAGGGACAGGACGACGGCGGGTCCATCGTCAACATCTCGAGCGTGAGTGGCATCCGAGCGACACCGAACGCGGCGGCATACGGCGCGGCGAAGGCGGGACTGCTCAACCTCACGCAAACGCTCGCGGTCGAGTGGGCGCCCAGGGTGCGCGTGAACGCCGTGACCGTTGGCCTGGTACGCACGGAGCAGGCGAACCTGCACTACGGCAACGAGGCTGCGATCGCCGCGGTCGGCGCGACGGTGCCGCTCGGACACATGGCCGAACCCATTGCTGTCGCCGACGCATGCGTGTTCCTCGCGTCACCGCTCGCGTCGTACATCTCGGGCGCGAACCTGCTCGTGCACGGCGGCGGCGAGCGTCCCGCGTACTTGAATGCGGCCGATCCGAGGTGAACCCGTACTCTCGGAGCATGACGAAGTCACGGGTTCCCGCGCTGGGCGCCGAAGGATGGTTCACCGAGGACGACGCCGACACCGGGCCCGCATTGCTCGGCAACCGGTGCACGTCGTGCTCAACAGTGTTCTTCCCGGCCGCATCGTTCGCATGTCGCAACCCTGACTGCGACGGTCGGGACTTCGAGCGGGCTCCGCTGTCGCAACGCGGCACGGTGTGGTCGTACACCGATGCGCGGTACCAGCCGCCGGCGCCGTACGTCCCGACGACCGATCCGTACGAGCCCTTCGCCATCGCCGCGGTCGAGCTTGCAGGTGAAGGGATGGTCGTGTTGGGTCAGGTCGCGGACGGCTACGGCATCGACGACGTGCGCGTCGGCAGTGAAGTCGAGCTCGTCGTCGAGACGCTGTTCGAAGACGATGAGAACGAGTACCGCATCTGGCGCTGGAAGCCGGCGTCAGGCACGAGGCAAGGTTCGAGCCGATGACAAACGACCGTGACATCGCCGTCCTCGGTGTGGGCATGCACCCGTGGGGCAAGTGGGGCCGCAACTTCGTCGAGTACGGCGTAGACGCCGCTCAGAACGCGCTCGCCGATGCCGACCTCGCCTGGCCCGACATGCAGTTCGTGGCCGGGGCCGACACGATGCGCAATGGCTATCCGGGCTACGTGTCCGGGGCCACGTTCGCGCAAGCACTTGGGTGGTCGGGGCAACAGGTGGCGTCGTGCTATGCCGCATGTGCGTCCGGTGCGACCGCGCTCGCGGTCGCCAGGGCCCAGATCCTCGCCGGGTTGTGCGACGTCGCGCTGGTCGTCGGCGCCGACACCACACCCAAGGGCTTCCTCGCCCCGAGTGCGGGCGACCGCCCCGATGATCCGGACTGGCTGCGGTTCCGGCTGCTCGGTGCGACGAACCCCACCTACTTCGCCCTGTACGCCCGCCGCCGCATGGATCTGTACGGCGCGACCGAACTCGACTTCGCCAAGGTGAAGGTCAAGAACGCGCGCCACGGGTTGCTCAACCCCAACGCGCGCTACCGCAAGGAGGTGACGGAAGACGAGGTGCTCGCGTCACCGATCGTGGCGTCGCCGCTGCACCTGCTCGACATCTGCGCGACATCGGACGGCGGCGCCGCGATGGTGGTGTCTTCGATGGAGTTCGCCCGCGATCACGGCCGTGCCGACGCGGTGCGGGTGCGCGGGATCTCCACCGTCACACCGACATTCCCGAACACGATCATCGAGATGCCGAATTTCGCCACCGACTCGTCGGCCGCCCTCGCATCGCCCGCGCTGACCTTCCGCGACTCGATCGCCGCGGCTGCGTACGAGGAAGCCGGACTCGGTCCCGACGACATGTCCGTCGCCGAGGTCTACGACCTGTCGTCGGCGCTCGAGCTCGACTGGTACGAGAACATCGGCCTCTGCAAGGCCGGCGAGGCCGAACGGCTCATCAACGACGGCGACACCGCGCTCGGCGGCGCCGGCGTGACCGTGAACCCGAGCGGCGGGCTCGCCTGCTTCGGCGAGGCAGTCCCCGCACAAGCCATCGCCCAGGCGTGCGAGATCGTCTGGCAGCTACGCGGACAGGCCGGTGACCGCCAGGTCGAAGGCGCCACCGCCGGCGTCACCGTCAACCAAGGCCTCTTCGGCCATGGCTCCTCGGTCGTGCTCTCCAACTGACCGAGGCCGTGTCGGTCCCGAACTCCGGGTCGCCGTGGCCCCTATAGGGGCCACGGCGAACCAACATTCGGAAGTCATGGGTGTTGGCTCGAGACGCTGACGATCTCGCCGGTCATGTAGCTCGAGTAGTCGCTGGCGAGGAAGACGATCACGTTCGCCACCTCCCAGGGCTCGGCAGCGCGGCCGAACGCCTCGCGGGAGGTCAGGTCCTCGAGGACCTCCTCGGTCGTGACCTTGGCGAGGAACGGGTGCATGGCGAGGCTTGGAGCGACTGCGTTGACGCGCACGCCGAACTCGGCCGCTTCCAGAGCGGCGCACCGCGTGAGCGCCATCACGCCCGCCTTCGCGGCGGCGTAGTGCGCCTGTCCTGCCTGTGCACGCCAGCCGAGCACGGACGCGTTGTTCACGATCACACCTGCGCCGCTCCCCCGGAAGTGCCGCAACGCGGCGCGCATGCACCGGAACGTGCCCGTCAGCGTCACGTCGAGCACCTTCGCCCACTGGTCGTCCGTCATGTCCACGACGTTGGCGGTCCCGCCCAATCCGGCGTTGTTCACGACGATGTCGAGCCCGCCGGCAGCCTCGACGCCGATGTCGAACAGCGACTGCACCTGCGTCTCGTCCGTGACGTCACACACCACCGATGCCACCGCCGCTTCGCCCAGTGAGGTTGCTGCTTCCCCGAGACGGCGTTCGTGTGCGTCGCTGATCACGACCCGTGCGCCTTCTTCCACGCAGCGCTTGGCGGTCGCGAACCCGATGCCGGTTCCGGCTGCGGCGGTGACGAGCACCGTCTTCCCTGCGAGCAGTTGATGGCCGTCCATGACGGCCTGCGACGTTAGGCCAGCGTGAGCAGGTTCTCCCGCACCGCGTGGAGAACGTCGCCGGAAACGCCGAGCGACACGGCGTAGTCGTACACCGAGCCGTGCTGCTCTCGAAGGCCGGCGAGGAACAGGTGCATGGCCTCTGCGGGCGCGTCGAGGAACGCCTGCGGCTGATCGGACATCGCGTCCGCCGCCTCGGGATAGGTCTCGATGATCCACGCGCGGAAGCGGTCCATGCCGAGCCGGCTCAACGAGTAGTCGTCGGCGATGTCGTCGTCGCGCACGCCGAGCAGGTCGAGGACGATGGCGGCCACGACCCCGGTGCGGTCCTTACCCGCGGCGCAGTGGAACACCAACGGGAGCGACGCCGGATCGGCGAGAATGCGCAACGCACGGCCGATGCTCTCGCGACCTTCCTCCAACATCTCGAGATAGCGCGCAGCGAGGAACTCGGCGACATCGACTTCGACATACAACGCGTCGCGGTCCCATGTCGTCTCGAGGATCGGCAGATGGTGGTAGCCGACCGAGTCGTGCGTGAACCGGCCACGTTCGTCGAGCTCGGCCGGGGTCCGCAGATCGAGCACGGTCCGCATCCCG
>DATAES010000245.1:0-5552 GCA_036257895.1 Acidimicrobiales bacterium | reverse complement strand
CACGTCATGGCCACGGTGCACCCTTCGTCGATCCTGCGCGGTGATCCCAAAGACCGTGAGAAGGCCATGGCGGCATTCGTAGCCGACCTTTGCCTGGCTGCCTCGGTGTTGGCGCACCCTGCAGACAGTTGAGGTCTTCTTCTCGCCCCGTTCGGGTACAGGAACACGTCGAAGAGATCACCCGTCCCCGGGAGGGAGCACATCGCGGCAATGGGCATCGACCCGCAACTCGAGCGGTTCGCCGAATACCGTCGGACGGGCGATCGCTCCATCCGGAATGGGCTCGTACGGGACCACAATTGGATCGCGGTCCATTGTGCACGGCGTTTCGCGCATCGCGGCGAGCCGATGGAGGATCTGATGCAGGTCGCGCAGCTCGGTTTGCTGAAGGCAGTCGAGCGGTTCGATCCGTCGTACCGCGTCGTGTTCGCGACCTTTGCGATGCCGACCGTGACCGGCGAGCTGCGACGTCACTTCCGCGACCACACGTGGCCAGTGCGGGTCCCGCGGCGTGTGAAAGAGCTGTATTTGGAGCTCAGCGCGTGCATCGAGATGCTCGGGCACGAGCTCGGCCGTCCGGCCCAGGTCGAAGAGATCGCCGAGGCGATGCGGACCTCGATCGACGAGGTTCTCGAAGCGATGGAAGCAGGCGCGGCGTACCGCAGCACCTCGCTCGCACCGCCCGGCGACAGCGACGACGACGGGGAACGATCGGAGGGCGCCATGGTCGGCGAGATCGACCCCGCGCTCGCCGGCACCGAAACGCGCGTGTCGGTGCGCGAGCTCGTCCGGGAGCTGCCGGAGCGAGAACGCAGGGTCGTCTACCTCCGCTTCTTCAAGGGCTGCACGCAATCGGAGATCGCCGCGGAAGTGGGCGTCAGCCAGGTCCACATCTCGCGGATCCTCCGCGACACGCTGCACCAGCTCGGTAACCGGCTGGGAGCCGCTTGATCCTGACGATCGGGGAACGCGGGTCCCAATGGTGCAACCGATGACACGTGGTCTCCGCTTCGCAACGGACGAGGAGCCGGGCATTCGCCGTAATGGAGCGAAGCGCTTTCGGTACGTGGACGAGGCGACGCAGGAGATCGTGAAGGACTCCGAGACGTTGGCCCGCATCCGCGCCATCGCGGTACCACCGGCGTGGACCGACGTGTGGATCAACGCCGACCCCGACGGTCACATACAAGCCACCGGGCGCGATGCGCGCGGCCGCAAGCAGTACCGGTATCACACGGAGTTCCGCGCGCAACGGGAACGAACGAAGTTCGACGAGCTGACTGCGTTCGGTGAGCACCTCGGTTGCTTACGTCGCACGCTCGACGAAGACCTGGTCGGGACAGGCTTGACCCACGAGCGGGTGGTGGCTCTGGTGGTGTCGCTGCTCGAGTGCACGCACATCCGCGTCGGTAACGAGTGCTACGTGGCGGCGAACGGCACGTACGGGCTCACGACACTTCGCTCGCGCCACGTCACGGTCCGCGGGTCGACCGTGCGCATCAAGTTCGCGGGCAAGGGCGGCCGTCGCCACGATGTCGCGGTCACCGACCGGCGGATCGGGCGGCTCGTCCGCGCCTGTCAGGACCTGCCCGGTCAGTCGCTCTTTCGATGGGAGGACGACGACGGCGTGCTGCGATCGGTCACATCGACCGAGGTCAACGACTACCTGCGGCGCAACACCGGGCTGGACGTGACCGCCAAGACCTTCCGCACCTGGGGGGCCACGTTGCTCGCCGCGTCCGGATTCGCCGTCCTGCCGCAACCGACGACCACGCGCCGTCGCAACGCGTGCGTCAAGGCGGTCGTCGAAGTCGTTGCCGAAGAGTTGGGCAACACACCGACCGTGGCCCGGAACTCGTACATCCACCCGACCGTGTTCGCGGCATACGAGGACGGCGCGCTCCACGACGTGTGGGACAACGGACCGCGCCGGGCCCGGGGCGGCCTCATCGCCGAAGAGCGTCGGCTGCTCCGACTCCTGTCGTCGGCGTAGCTCAGGACTGGCGGGTCGCTCGCGTTCGCGGCACCGCGCACGCGACCAGGATGGCGACGTCGTCGCGGACTTGGTCGGGCGCGACGAGGTGCACCGTGTCCTCGATGAGTTGCGCAGTGGCTTCCGCGTCGACGACGCTGCGCCGGTTCCGGACCAGCATCCCGAGGTGGCGCTCGGAGAACGAGCGGCTTGCGTCGCGCTGTTCGATCACGCCATCCGTGTAGAGGATCAGCGTGTCGCCGACCATGAGTCCGACGCGTGCCTCCTCGAACACCGGATCCTGGCACACGCCGAGAAGGACACCCTTGGGCTCGACATGCTCGAAGGTGCCGGCACCGCGCACGATCACGGGCGGGGGCTGCCCCGCACGGGCGACGAGAACGGAGAATCCGTCGGCGGTCGGCTCGATGCGAGCGACGACTGCGGTCACGAACCGGAGCACCGGATCCTTTCCGGCGTGCAGTTGTTCCGCCTGTCCATAGAGCAGTGCAGTGTTCAGTTGTTCGAGGAGCGCCGCCGGTTCACGACCGGCGAGTGCGCCCGCACGCAGCGTGTGACGAGCGAGACTCGTCAACGTCGCCGCCTCGACCCCTTTGCCCTGCACGTCGCCGACGATCAATGTGATGCGATCATCCATGCGGACCGCGTCATAGAAGTCGCCGCCCACATCGTGGGCACCCGTGGCCGCGAGGTAACGGCTGGCGAGCTGGAGTCCCGGCAGTGGGAGCAGCGCGTCGGGCAGCAGGCTGCGTTCGAGTGTGCGGAACCCCTGCAAGCGTCCGACGACGATCGTGGCCGCACCGAGCGCGCGGCCAATGCGGTTCGCCGCTTCGTCGAGCAGAGCGCGGTCTTGCGCCTCGAGCTCAGATCCGCCGACACACAGCCACCCCATCGTCTCGTCGTCGCTGTCGAGGGGGAGGCACAGTGACAAGGGGGTGGCGACTCCGGCGCCATCCTCCGCCGGCCGGCGCCGCGTGACCGAGCACGGACGATGCAGCGAACCCGTCACCCAGCGTTCGACCTTGTCGGCGATCCGGTCCGGATCGAGCTCGCCGACGAGCGCATTGGTCAGCTCGTCCAGGAGCGTTTCCGCATCGGCGCGACGGCGCTGCCCGTCCAGCTCCGACGTCAACTGATCGACACGCTGCTGGAGGTCAGCGATCCGCGACTCGTCGAGCGCTGCGATGCGGTCGTGTTTCTTCAAGTGCTTCCCAGTCGAGAGTGGGCTACTAGTGTGCCCGCGGGCGGCGAGAATGGACGAAAAGAGGGGACTGCAAGACCGGGAAGCGACCGGGAAGCGACCGGGGAGAATGCGGAATGCCGGGTGAGAGTACGCAGGTGGGGCTCATGACGTCCACGACGCTCGAGCCCGAGGGTGACGTCATCGTGCGGGTCGCGGGCGAGCTCGATCTGAGCAACATCGCTCAGTTCCTCGTGGTCCTCGACGAGGCGATCGATGCCGAGCCCGCCGCTATCGAGCTCGATCTCAGATCCCTGGTCTTCATGGATTCGTCCGGGGTCGGCGCCTACGTCCATGCCTTCCGGCGGGCCCGGGCGAAGAACGTGCCGCTCCGCATCGGCGAGCGCTCGCCCGCGGTCGACCGCGTGCTCGAGCTGTCCGGCGTCGAGGAGGCGCTCGCCGACGAGGGCGGTGGCGGCGGCAAACGCCGCAACGCGTAGCGGTCAGCTCACGTTCAAGACGTCGAGCAGGCCGCTGATCTCCAGCGTCCGACGTATCGACGGGGACGGCCGGACGAGCGACACCGTCCCGTCCTCCTCGCGGCATCGCCGGTAGAGCGCGAGCAACACGCTGAGCCCGACTGAGTCGATGAACGAGACACCGGCAGCGTCGAGCGTGAAGTGCCGCACACCGTTGCTGTGGACCTGGTTCAGATGGTTGCGTAGTGAGGGTGCGAGCGCGAGGTCGAGCTCACCGGCCAGCATCACCGTCGCCTTGTCGCCCTCGACGGTCGTCGGCCACCGTTCGGACTCGGGTTCATGTGTCTCGTTGTTCACAGGAGTCTCGATGGGGGTGGAGGCTGAGGAAGCCGGGCGATTCGGCGGCTCGGCGCGGGCTGACCACGGCGTCGGAGACCGCCCCGCGCCCTGCTCGATGAACTCTCCCAGGAACCACTCCCGATACGCGCGGACCGCCGGTGATGACGAGAGCGTCACCAGGTGCTCGCCCGCGCTGCAGTAGGCATCGACTTTGTCGAGCAGCTCGAGCAGCTGCTCGCACGCCTCGACGATGTCGTCTGGCACCTGGAACACGAGATCGACGGCGGCTTCGCCGCTCTCCAGCGCGGCTTCGAGCACTGCCCGCGGTTGCTCGGCGAACTCGTCCAAGCGGGTCGTCAGCTCGTCGACGAGATCGAGGAGCCGCACCGGCACCGTTTCGCCAGCGCTGTCTGACTGCCGAATCAGCTCGAACTCCCGCATGAGCGCGTCATAGTGGGCGTCCGCCGTGCGCTGGAGATCGAGCGGCAAGCCGATCAAGCGCACTTCCATCAGCGCCGTATCGGTCATTGCGCGATCGCCTCGTCGAGGGGGATCTCGAACCAGACGGCCTTGCCGTCCGCCATCTCGTCGATACCCCAGCGCTCCGCCGCCGAGTCGACCATCGTGAGACCCCTCCCCGTCACGGAGTCCTGCGCATATTGCTTCATCGCAGGGATCACCGGGCTCTCGTCGGCGACCGTGATCCGGATGTGTGTACCGCGTATCCGCACCGCGACTTCGAGCGGTGTGTGCGCGTGGAGGATCGCGTTCGAGACGAGTTCGGACACCAGGAGCGAGACCAGTTCCAGGTCGATATCACGCGCTCTGAGTGCGTCCGTCACGAAGCGGCGGGCGGCTCCCGCACTTCCAGGCTCCGGCGGAAGCCGCAGTCGATCATCCATCTCGCTCATCGTGGCCGGGCACGACCGTATCGCGTGGTGCTGGCGCGCCAGGGGACTCGTGGCGCTCCGCGACGGGTAACGCGCTGCCATGCCACAGCATCCGGATCACATCGACCACGGGAAAGAGGAGCTCGAGGAGCTCGAAGAGGAGGCGGCGGAGCGCAACCCCGACGAGACGACCCGCCGCGAAGCCCTGGAGCTCGAGTTGGAGGAAGAAGGTCGGTCGGACTTGGGCGCGGAGATGGGGGACGAGATGCCCTGAAGCACTCCACGCTCCGCCGGATTCGACTGCGCCCGCCCAAGGCTGCGTCAGTCCACGTACTCGTCGCGCACGACGCGTCGGCGCGTACTGCCACCGTCCACGACCACGTCGTGACGAGTGAATCCGCCCCAGCTGTTCCAGAAGATCAGCGACAGGACGAGACCGATTGCTCCGACGACCATCAAGATGACGCCGACCGCTTGCAGGTCGATTTCGTTCACTTGCCAGTTGACGGCGAACTTGAGGATCGCGCCGACGGCGATCAGGAAGATGCTTGCGCCAATGCTCATGTGGTTGGGACCTCCTCGGGCTCGAAGCCCGGCGTTTGACTACGGAACGTGACCGACTGTCTACCCCCTGACGTGAGATCGAAACGCGAGCACCACGAGTAGGGTCC
>DATAES010000244.1:0-3377 GCA_036257895.1 Acidimicrobiales bacterium | reverse complement strand
AGAAGCGCTGATCGAGGAAGCCGTGCTCGGTTGCAGGGTGCCGCCACGACCCCGCGTACACGGTGACGTTGCCCGCCTGCATGAAGCCGACAAGCGACATCTGCTTGCGCGACGTGTTCATGCTCCTCCCGGCCCCTGAGGCATCGCTGAGAACGTGATTTCCCTACTGGTAGAGCGAGACTATCACGACCCGGGCGACACGCCACGATGGGGACGGGACCGGCCGATCTACCGATGCGTGCTCATGATCGGCGGCCGCTGCCGATGCCGTGGAAGACGACATCCCACAGCGCCTCCGCCGCAGCTTGCCCGGACTGACGACCGATTGCGCCGCTGATCGTCGTGGCGAACGCGTTGAACATGATCGCCTGAAGCACGACGCCCGCGATACGTGTGTGCTCCAGTCCGGGTCGGATGGCGCCGGCATCGGCTGCGTCGTCGAGCAGTTCGGTGAGCAACGACACGAGCGGGACGAAGGCACGCGAAGCCTCGTCGGGATGCGCCGTCAGGAGCTGCTGCGCGAACTCCGCCATCGCCGGCGTCGGGCGATTCCTCGTCGTCCGCGACTTCGACGTGGGCCGGCAGACCAGGTAGTACTCCGTGGCGAAGCGGTGCAACCGGGCTTCTGCCGTCTTCTCGTCCGCGATCTCCGCGCGGAGGTTCTCCGCCGTAGACCGCACCGACTCCTCGAAGAGCGCGAGCAGCAACTCGTGCTTGCCGGCGAAGTACTGGTAAAAGCTGCGCAGCGATTGGCCCGACCGCTCGACGACTTCCTGAACCGTGAACTCCTTGTCGGGTGAGCGCTGCATGAGATCGAGCGCGGCGTCGAGAAAGCGTTGCACCCGCTTCTCGGCCCGAACGCGGGCCGGATCCAACGACCGCGCTACTGCGAGCTCGCGCCAGCTGCTGCCACCCTCGTTTGCGGACGGCTCAGCGGCTGCGTTGCGCGGTGCCATGAGGCGGAAGCGTACTAGGCCGTCTGGGTAGAACCTCGCTCTCCATGGGAGCGATCCCACGCGCCCACCCTTGTCATGCGTTGTTGTCCAAACGGGCGATGACCTGCGGAAGGTCGACAGTGGTGCGGATGCCGGGACGTGCCTCGCACACGACGCGAACCGCGTTGACCGCACGATTCGCGGTGTAACCCGGTGTCGTCTCCCCCATCCGATCGAGCGGGACCGGGAAGCGCAGTTCGACATCGAGCGGCGCATCGCCGTCGACGGTCACACGCCAGCCGGTGTCGCGGAGATCCCACGACGGCTCGAGATGTTTGCTGCAGTACCAGTTGGCGCGGAACGTGAGCAGCGGATGTCCTCCGCGCAGTCCGTGCACGACCATGCGCTGCGCGGCCACTGTGCCCTTTGCAACGTGACCAGCCGCGATGTCCACGTCGCGAGCCGCCACCGCAACCTCGCCGGTTGCCTCCACGTCGTCGAGCGGCAACGAGAGCGCCTCGGCTGTCGTCCGCAGGGACGGACCGAACGAGATCGCGCCGTGCGCCCAACGCCGGGCGTCGAACGTCGCCGGGTCGGCACCGAAGCCCATCAACTGGAACAGCAGCTCGGGCGAGTTGCGCTGTGAAAGATCCGCGAACTCGTCGATCACCAGTCGATCGAGCCGTCGTTGGATCGAAGCGAGGACGAGCGGCACCGCTTCGGAGATGAACCCGGGGCTGCTGCCGGTGCTGTGAATGGAGGCGCCACCGCGGGCACACGCCGCTTCGACGCGTTCGCGCACACGAGTGTCGAGGCTCGGTGGATGATGGAACTCGCCGCGAGTGGTCACGATGTTGGCGCCGGACTCGAGCAATCTGCACACGTCGTCGAAGTCGCACTGCTGTGGCATGTACAGCACGCAGTCGGCGCGCACGGCAAGCACGTCTTCGATGTCACTCGTGGCGATCACGCCCGTGGCCGGAAGACCACACAGCTCACCGGCGTCACGTCCGACCTTGTCCTCGGAGTGCACGTACACGCCGACGAGATCGAGGTCGGGGTGCTCGATCACGTCCCGCAACGATCGAGCGCCGATGTTGCCCGTCGCCCATTGCACGACTCGGTACGAATTCATGGCATCCCCGACATCCTCACCACCGTTCTCCGGGTCGCCGTGGCCTCTGGGGGGCCACGGCGCACCAACATTCGGACGGGCCTACGATAATGTCGCTCGCGCCATCCGGAAATGGCGCTGCCGCCAACCCACAAGGAGCCGCAATGCCTCGCTCGCGTGTCCCGGCGACACCGATCGTCCTGCGGGCGAGGCGACTCGTCGACGTCGACAAGGGCGAGTACGTCGAGCCGGGTGTGCTGCTGATCGAGGGTGAGCGGATCGTCGACGTGAATCCGGCCACCGTGCCCGGCGACGCGTCCGTGATCGAGCTCGACGACCTCACGCTCCTTCCCGGCCTGATGGACATGGAGGTCAACCTCCTCATGGGCGGCCCGGACCATGGCGCGTTCGTCGCGGTGCAGGACGATCCCGCGGTCAAGACGTTGCGCGGCGTCGCGAATGCTCGCCGCACGTTGCGATCGGGGTTCACGACCGTGCGCAACCTCGGTCTCTTCGTGCAAACGGGTGGGCTGCTGCTCGATGTCGCGCTGAAGAAGGCGATCGACTTCGGGTGGGTCGACGGACCCCGCATCGTCCCTGCCGGTCACGCCATCACGCCCACCGGCGGACATCTCGACCCGACCATGTTCCAGGCGTTCGCTCCGCATGTCCTGCCGCTCACCGTGGAGGAGGGCATCGCCAACGGCGTCAGCGAGGTCCGCAAGGCGGTCCGCTATCAGATCAAGTACGGCGCGCAGCTCATCAAGGTGTGCGCTTCCGGTGGCGTGATGTCGCACACCGGCCCCGCGGGCGCGCAGCAGTACTCCGACGAGGAACTACGCGCGATCGCCGACGAGGCCCATCGCGCCGGCTTGATCGTGGCCGCGCACGCGCACGGCGACGACGGCATCCGAGCCGCCATCGAAGCCGGTATCGACTGCATCGAGCACGGCTCGCTCGCCACGGACGAAACACTCGCGTTGATGGTCGAGCGCGGGACGTTCCTCGTCGCCACGACCTATCTCGCAGACGGCATGGACGTCTCGCATGCCGCGCCCGAGCTCCAGGCGAAAGCAGCCGAGGTGTTCCCGCGGGCGCGGGAGACAATCAGCAAGGCAATCTCGCTGGGTGTCCGAGTCGCCTGTGGCACTGACGCTCCTGCGATCCCCCACGGTCGCAACGCGAAGGAGCTCATCGCGCTCGTCGATCGCGGCATGACGCCGTTGCAGGCGATCCGCGCAGCCACCACCGTCTCGGCGGAGCTCATCGACGTTGAAGACCGCGCTCGCCTCGAGCCCGGGTTGCTCGCCGATGTCATCGCCGTCCCG
>DATAES010000243.1:0-10114 GCA_036257895.1 Acidimicrobiales bacterium | reverse complement strand
GCGGTCGCTGGGGGACGCGGTTCGCCGGTGGCGATCGACCGAACTGCTCGCGTTCGCCTTGATCGGCGGCGTGCTGCAGGAAGCGTTGTTCTTCCGCCTGCCATGGAAATTCGTGCACCTGTTACCCGTGCTGGTGTGCCTTGTCATCGTTTTCGCACTCACCCCGCGCACGAAACCGGGATGGTTCGTCGCGCTCGGTGCGAGTCAGTTGCTGTGGGGCCTCGTCGCGATCCGCACCGTCGTCCCGAACATCCGCGATCAGGCGACCCGGGTCAGGCTCGACATCTCGATCGTCGCCGGCCCGTTGGTGTCCGACGTCCGCTGTCGCGTCGACGATCGCGATTCGCCGTCGCGCCGGACCCCCGCCGAGGAGTACGACCGCGCTCTCGTGCTGTACGGCTGCTCGAACGACTGGGCTTACGGCGCCGACGTCGACGTGCCCGCGTCGCCCTGACGATCCGCACGGTTGCAACGCCCGGGCGTCTGACTACCCGACAGGTAGTGAAACGCCCGGGCGTTGCAACACACATGCGCCCGCAATCGGGAGGACGGTTATTGCAACGCCATGTTCGGCTCACCGGAGCCGTTCAGTCCGTTCCCTGCCCGCACACACCTTCCACCGCGCGGCGCTCCACCGTTGTAGGCGAGACGCATACAGTCCCGCATGGCGAGCTGGCCCCAGTAGTTCGCGTGCACGCTCTCCTGGATCTGGTACGGGCCGAAGATCGTGCTCGTCGTGCGGAGCTGGTTCACCCACTCGGTTCGGTCGACCGCATTCGGCGACGTCCACGACGCAACGCCGACCTCCTCGAGCAGCCCGACGGTGTTCTCGCACAAGCGGCGGCCGACGAGTGCAGAGGCGAAGTCGAGGACCTTGATGTTGGTCAGCCCTGTCTGAGTGGCAGCGTTGCGGACCGAGTTGTTGAACGTCGGAACGACCGTGTTGTTGGCCCAGTCGGCATCGCGGTTCCACATGCCGCATCCACCGATGGTCTGACGGCTATAGCCACTCTGCGGATACCGGTTGCCCGCGCCGTTGGGGATCGGCGACCAGTACGTGTCCACCACGATCGTGTACGCCGAGTCGGCGTAGCCCGCAGTCGCCATCGCTTGGCGAACGTTGAGAATGGCGTCCCTGATCGCAGCCGTCTTCGCCGCGATGTTCGTAGCCGTGAAGCGCGACGAGATGCCGCTGTCGTCGTAGCAGTAGTTCGGCCACCACGACGGCGAGAGATACCAGTCGAGGAAGCAGCTCTGCAGGATGTCCGCGAAGCCGTAGTCGTTCGCGCCGATGAGCAGCGTCACCATCTTCACGTTGTGGGTGCCGGCGAACTCCTGCAACGACAACGCCTGGCCCTTGCCGTACGCGCTGTTGGAGAAGTCGATGCCCGGTTTGAAGTCGGAGCTGCCGCCACCGTGCGTCGTGGTCTGCGCACCGGAGCAGGCGAGATTCAAGGAGTTCACGCCCCCGCCGATGTGGATCGCGGCCGACTCGGACCGGTGGCACCCTGGAATCGCCTCGGCCGTGCGCGTCGCGTTGTCGTAGTACGCGTCGGCGCCGAGCGCATCGACGCGGGAGGAGGAGTCGTTCGTGTTGCCGGCCCAACGTCCCGCCTCGCCGGAGATGGCCGAGTCCCCGAGGCTGACCACCCAAGGAGCGCCGACGCCGGGACCATCAGCCGCGGCCGATTGGGCTCCCGCGACGACCATCGTTCCCGCGACGAGCACACTCGCCAGCACGAGCCGGACATGACGGCGACGACCGAGCATCTGCTGCCCCCCGTTCGTTCCCGACCGCCGCTCATGGCTGGGCCGGATCTGCGACGGCGGGATGGTACACGGCTCGCGGTGCGGAGTGCTGTGCTTCAATGCGCTCGGGGGAGGCGACATTGAACACGCGACGGTTCCGTGTGATCCAGTGGGCGACCGGTGGGGTCGGCAAGGCTGCCATCGAGGGGATCCTCGATCATCCCGATCTCGAGTTGGTCGGATGCTGGGTGCACTCTGATGCGAAGTCAGGCAAGGACGTCGGCGAACTGATCGAACGTGATCCCGTCGGAGTAACTGCGTCGAACGACGTCGACGAAGTGCTCGCGATCGATGCGGACTGCGTCGTCTACGCACCGTTGCTCGCCGACCCCAAGCAGGTCGTGCGCATCCTGCAATCGGGGAAGAGCATCTCGACGCCGGTCGGCTGGGTGTATCCCGATCGATCGACGACGGCGAAGATCGAAGCTGCGTGCGCAGACGGCAACGCGACGCTGCACGGCACCGGCATTCATCCGGGTGGGATCACCGAGAAGTTCCCGCTCATGCTGTCCGCGCTCTCGGGTTCGATCACGCACGTGCGAGCCGAGGAGTTCTCGGACATTCGGACGTACGACGCGCCGGACGTGATCCGCGACGTGATGTTGTTCGGAGCCAAGCCCGACGTGGCGCGAACGAGCGTCATGGCCGACATCCTCGGACAGGGGTTCCGTCAGTCCGTGCAGATGGTGGCGGACACGCTCGGCTTCGATCTCGATCCTGAGCTGCGGACGATCCACGAGGTCGCAGTCGCGGTCGTGCCGATCGACTCGCCGATCGGCGTGATCGAACCCGGTCTGGTCGCGGCGCAGCGCTTCCGGTGGGAGGGTCTCGTCGACGGTGAGCCCGTCATAAGCGCGCGGGTCAACTGGCTCATGGGCGAGGAGCACCTCGACCCACCGTGGACGTTCGGCCCCGAGCGCGAGCGCTTCGAGGTCGAAGTCGTCGGCGACCCGTCCATCACCGCGGTGTTCCACGGGTTCCATCCGGACTCCATCGCTACCGGTCTCGCGCGCAACCGCGGGATCGTCGCCACGGCCATGCACTGCGTCAACGCCGTTCCCTATGTGTGTGAGGCAGAACCGGGGATCAAGACCTACCTCGACCTTCCCCTCATCGCCGGCCGAGCGGCAACGTGATCCTCGACCGGTTCCGGCTCGACGGACGCGTCGCGATCGTGACCGGCGCGGGCAAGGGCATCGGACGCGGCATCGCGGTCGGCTTCGCCGAAGCGGGCGCGGATGTCGTGTGCGCAGCGCGCACAGACGCGGACATCGAGAACGTCGCGTCGGACATCACGGCGCTCGGACGACGAGCGCTGGCGGTTTCGACCGATGTCATGGACACCGCCGCGCTCGATCATCTCGTCGACGCCACGGTCGAGCACTTCGGCCGGCTCGACGTGCTCGTGAACAATGCCGGTGGCACCATGCCCCGGCCGGCAATGGCGACGAGCGAGCGGTTCTTCGAGACCGCGTTGCGCTTCAACGTCACCGCCGCGTTCCTGCTGACCCAACGGGCGGCGCGTGCCATGGTCGACACGGCGGGATCGGGCGCCGTCGTGAACATCTCGTCGCGGTCGAGCGACATGGTGCAGACGAGCTTCGTCGCCTACGGCGCGGGCAAGGCGGCGCTCAACATGATGACTCGCAACATGGCTGCCGACTTGGCGCCGCGAGTGCGAATCAACGCAATCGCGGTGGGGGGTGTCGCGACGCAGGCACTCGATGTCGTTCTCACGGACGACGATCTGCGCGCCCAGTTCGTGGCCGGCACGCCGATGCGGCGACCGGGAGACCCGGAGGACATTGCGTGCGCCGCGCTCTACCTCGCATCCGATGCGTCGAGTTGGGTGACGGGAAAGGTCTTCCAGGTCGACGGCGGAGTCGAAGCCCCCGCGATCTCGGTGCCGGTACCCCCGCTCGAGTGAGCCCGACCCTCGATAGGGTCCGCCCGGCATGGTCGATCAGTGGTCGGACTTCTTCGTGGCCGCTGGAGGCGCCGCCGCGGCTCTGACCGGGCTGCTTTTCATCGCGGTGTCCTTGCGGCCGAGAGAGATACGCCACTCGCATCTCATGGTCGGACGAGCACGGTCGGCGTTCTACGCGTTCGCCACCATCACGCTCGTAGCCCTGCTCGCGCTCGCCGCGACGTCCTCGAGACTCGTCGGCGTGGCGCAACTCGCGGTGGCCGTGGGCGTGCTGGCGTTGTCGGCACCGTTCACCGCAGCGGCGATACGAGCGCATCGCCTCAACTACGCGCGCGCTGCCTTCTACCACGGTGGCCTGGTCGTCCTCGCCGCTGGGGGCGCACTGCGCGCGGTGGACGGCGACTCCCGCGACTACTCCGCAGTTCTCGCAACAGGTGTGCTCCTGCTTCTCGGCATCGCACTGAGCAATTCGTGGCAGCTGGTCCTCTCGCACGAGGCGGACGAGTCCGACCACGACGAGCGGTAGCGTCACATCGTGAGCCGGTTCACGCGGGGCTTCATGGGCCGAAGCGCAAACCGAGACCCGCGGTTGCCGCCCGGCCAGTACGACACCGGCCGCTCGTGGCCGGTGTTGACCGCAGAGGTCACGCCCAAACTCGATCTCGCCACATGGAGCTTTCGCGTTGAAGGCCTCGTCGAACGTCCGTCATCGTGGACGTGGGACGAAATCCACGCCTTGACCCCCGGCACCTATGAGGGCGACATCCACTGCGTGACCACGTGGTCCAAGCTCGCAATGACCTTCGCCGGAGTGTCCGTCGACACGCTCCTCGAGGTCGCGTCTCCGCTGCCGGCCGCGACCCACGTGATGGCGTTCTCGCACACGGGGTACACCACCAACCTGCCGTTGGATGACGTCACCGGTGGCAAGGCATGGGTCGCGTGGGACGTCGACGGCCAACCGTTGCCGCGCGATCACGGCGGCCCGGCGCGTCTGCTGGTTCCGCACCTGTATTTCTGGAAGAGCGCCAAGTGGGTCGCCGGACTCCGTCTTCTCGACCAGGACGAACCTGGCTTCTGGGAGGTCCGCGGGTACCACGACCGAGGCGACCCGTGGCTCGAGCAGCGTTACCAGGGCGATTGACGGACCGTCGTGTCGTGACGAGCGCGCTCACTCCCGGTGTGCCCAAGGTCGGCTCGTGGCAGGACGCAACCGTCCTCGACATCCGCACCGAGACGGCACGGGTCAAGACGTTCAGGTTGGCCCTCGCCAGGCCCGGTGCGCACATGGCGGGACAGCACTACCTCGTCCGTCTGACCGCGCCCGACGGCTACACCGCGCAGCGGTCGTACTCCGTCGCGTCGCCACCGAGCGACACCGGCGAGATCGAGCTGACGATCGAACGCCTGCCCGACGGTGAGGTGTCGACGTTCCTGCACGACGAGACGAACGTCGGCGACACGATCGAAGTGCGTGGCCCGATCGGTGGTTGGTTCGTCTGGAATGGGCACGGTCCCGCGCTGCTCGTCGGCGGCGGCTCCGGCGTCGTGCCGCTCATGGCGATGTTGCGCCTCGCCCGCGCGAGGTCCAACCAACAGGTCGCGCACCTCGTCGTCTCGGTGCGAACTCCCGATGACCTGATCTATGCGGACGAGGTGCAGGGTCCGGACACGACGGTCGTCTACACGCGCGAAACCGCACCAGGCTCCGCTCGTGCCGCGGGCCGGCTGACCAGGGATGACCTGGCGCCTCGGGTCCGCGCCGACGCGACGACGTTCGTGTGCGGTTCGAGTCGGTTCGCCGAAGCCGCGAGCGACCTGCTGATCGAAGCCGGCGTCCCGGTCGACTCCATCCGGATCGAACGCTTCGGACCGACCGGATAGCCGGCCGGACAGATGACACACGACCTGTTCATCGTCCTGGCGTCGTTCCTCGCCTGTGCGGTCGAGATGGTGGAGGCATTGACCATCGTGCTGGCCGTGGGCGTCACCAGGGGTTGGCGCTCGACGCTGATCGGTACCGTCACCGCGCTCGGCGCGCTGGCACTCGTGGTCGCCGCGCTCGGACCCGCGCTGGCAGTGCTCCCCATCGACGGCCTCCGCCTCGTCGTCGGCGGTCTGTTGCTCGTGTTCGGTTTGCAGTGGCTGCGCAAGGCGATCCTGCGCTACGGCGGTGTCAAGGCGCTCCACGACGAAGACGCCGTGTTCGTCGACGAGCAACAAGCGGCGCGCGCTGCGACACCTGACCGAGACGGTCTCGACTGGTACGCATTCACGGTCGCGTTCAAAGGTGTGTTCCTCGAGGGACTGGAAGTGGCGTTCATCGTCATCACGATCGGAGGCGCGCAGAACAATGTTGCGCTGGCCGCGGTCGGTGCGGTCACGGCCGCTGCGGTTGTCCTCGCGGCAGGACTCGCCTTGCACCATCCGCTCAGCCGAGTGCCGGAGAACACGATCAAGTTCGTGGTCGGCGTGATGCTCACGACGTTCGGTGTGTTCTGGGCGGGCGAGGGTGCCGGGGTCGAGTGGCCGGGGCACGACGCCGCGCTGCTCGGCGTACTCGTCTACGTCGCCACGCTCAGCGTGCTCCTGGTCGCCGCGACGCGACGACGCCACGAGCGCCTGGTGGCTGCGGAGGTGGCGGCATGAAGTACGTCGAAGGGTTCCTTCGGTTCTGGTACGACTTCATCGTCGGCGACGACTGGCGCGTTGCCGTGGGCGTGGTGATCGCCATCGCGGTCACGGTGTTCGCCGTCGACCGGGGTGCGAACTGGTGGTGGCTCCTTCCCGCCGCCGTCGGCAGTCTGCTCACCATGACCGTCCTCCGTGAGGCAGGACAGTCCCACAGGCGTTAGCGCGCCGTGTCCGTGCTGCACCGCCTGCGCCGTCTGCCACGCCCGGGCGTTTCACTACCCGTAAGGTCGTGAGACGCCCGGGCGTGCAAACAGCGGGCTGGTCGACGGGAACGGGGTGGGCTCGATGGTGAAGTTGCTCGACGGCGTCCGAGTGCTCGAGGTCGCGTCGTGGACCTACGTGCCGGCCGCGGGTGCAGTGCTGGCCGAGTGGGGCGCGGACGTTCTGAAGATCGAACATCCGGAGACCGGCGATCCCCAGCGCGGGCTCGTCAGCTCCGGTCTGCTCGGTGCGGGCACCGTCGACTTCACCGTCCAGTTGCCGAACCGCGGGAAGCGCAGCGTCGGCCTCGACATGAGCACCGACGAAGGCCACGACCTCCTTCTGCGTCTTGCTGCGGGTTCAGATGTCTTCCTTACGAGCTTCCTGCCGTCTGCGCGACACAAGCTCCGCATCGACGTGGACGACATTCGAGCCGTCAACCCGAACATCATCTACGTGCGCGGCTCGGCACTCGGCCAGCGCGGTCCCGAAGCGCACCGCGGTGGGTACGACTTCTCGACGTACTGGGGCCGCGCCGGCTCATCGGACACTGCGACGCGCGCAACCGACGACTATCCGGTCGGACAACCAGGTGGTGCGTACGGTGACGTGATCGGCGGGCTCACCATCGCCGGAGGCATCTGCGCGGCCCTGCTGCACCGCGACCGCACCGGCGAAGCGCTCCTCGTCGACTCGTCCTTGTTGGCGATGGGCGCGTGGGCCACCGGCTTCTCGATCGCCGGCGCGAACGTGTTCGGACTCGAACGACTCGGTGGCGGCACGCGCTACGACTCGCCGAATCCGCTCGTCGGGACGTACAAGACGAAGGACGACCGCTTCATCTCGATCGTGTTGATGCAGTCCGACCGGTTCTGGCCCGACTTCGTCGAGCGACTCGGTCACTCCACGCTGCAGACGGATCCGCGGTTCGCTTCCGCCGCGTCCCGCGTGGAGAACAAGCGGGCGTGCATCGAGCTGCTCGACGAGGCCTTTGCAATGAAGACGCTCGCCGAATGGAAAGCGGCGCTGGCCGACTTCGAAGGCGTGTGGGCACCCGTGCAGACCGTCAGGGAGGTGGCCAACGATCCGCAAGTGATCGCCAACGGCTACATCCGCGACGTCGTCGATGCCGACGGGCAGGCGTTCAAGCTGGTGGCGGCGCCGGTGCAGTTCGACGAGACCCCGTCCGAGCTGTCGCGTGCGCCGGCCCACGGGGAGCACACCGACGAGGTGCTGCTCGAGCTCGGCCTGGATATGGACCAGCTCCTCGACCTCAAGATGAAGGGCGCGATTCTCTGAGCTGACTTGCAATCCACCCATCCGAGATGGGACATACTGTTTGCGCTCTTGGCGGGTGCGCGGACGTCTGGAGGTCCCGTGGTGGACTCTGCAGAGCTGAATTTCCTCACCAGAGGACTGGACATCGAGGCCGACCCCACAGCGGGCCCGCGGTTTCGTACGGCCGCGGTGCGCCTCGACGACGTCGACCTCGACGCGGAGGCGCGCCGGCCGGTCGCCGCCGACGCCGCCCGGCTCCTCGTCGGGCTCGCGCTCGGTAGTGGGGGCGACGAGCTCGGTGAGCTGCTCAAGCCGGATCCAGCCGTCCCTGAGAACCGGTGGACGGTGGCGTGCTACGAGATCGGCGGGCTCACTCCGGTGGCCGTCCGAGACTTCGACGATCCCGTGGAGGCCGTCGTGACGGTGTCGGCCTGCCCCGACGATGCGCATGTCGCGGCCGAACTCGTGGCGTCGAACGAGAACGGAGTGCGCTGGACCGCGCTGTGGCGCACCGACGACCACATCTCGTTCCAACTGCCCACGACCGAGACGGCGGAAGCCGGGGAGGAAACGGAAGAAGGCGAGCACAGCGAGGAGGTTCTCGGAGCACTCCGCCGGTGGCAGGCGCGGCTGGACGAGTGGTCAGGCCGGGACCCGACCGCGCCGACCGACGAACCGCAGCCGGCGAGCACGACCTCGACGGCTGCGCGCGTCGTGCCGTCGACGAGACCGACCGATGCGCGGTTGCACGCCCTCGAGCAGCGGCTGCTCGGCATCGAATCGACGCTCGCCGACCTCACCACGGAGCTGCAGGCGTTCGCGCTCGACACGGAGCGTCGGGACGATGCTTCGGCCGAGACCCTCGAGCATGCGATCGACGTACGGTTCCAGGCTCTCACCCGGGTTGTGCAGTCCGCGCTGAATCGGCTCGGCGCCCAACTCGTGGACGAGATGCACCAGCTCGCACGAACCGACACCACCGAGCCGGCTTCGCGTGTGCACGATGACGACGCGTCGAACGTCATCGACATGCGCGGCACGACCGCATGACGATCCGTTAGGAGGCTGCTGAGCAATGCCACCGAACGTCACCGCAACCGCCACCTTGACGTGCAGCTTCGGCATGGCGCCGTCGACGCTGAGCGTCCTGCCGACTCACCTGGTCAACGTGGAGGGCAAACCGGCCGCCACGATTCAAGACACGCTGACGGGAGCGAACATCCCGCCCTTCGGGATGTGCACGACGCCGTCGAACCCCGCGGTGGCCGCCGCAACTTCAGCGGCAATGGGGGTGCTGACTCCGGCACCGTGCGTGCCGCTGGTCACGGGACCCTGGGCGCCGGGAGCCGCGCTGACCCAGATCGGGAGCGTGCCGGCGTTGACCGCAGGCTCTACGTGCATGTGCACGTGGGGCGGCGTCATCACCATCACCAACCCCGGCAGCGTGAAGACAACGTCGAACTGAGTCCAGTCCCGCGCCGCCACCCCCGCTCAGGGTGGCGGGGTCGGAGCGCTGTTGACGCCGGCGAAGTACGCGGAAGCCGTACACGGGCCGTTGTTGACCGTGACCTGGCACGCGACCGCGACCGTCAGGTTCTGCCCCGCAGCGGGATCGACGACGATCGGCGTCACGAAGTGGTAATCGAGATCGCGGAAGTTGTTGAGCCCGATCTCGAAGAGGACGTCGGTCCCTCGCAGGACTCGGAACGTGCCGGTGTCGCCGGCCGAGTTCTGGAAGACGATGTCGGTCATCAGGAACTGCTGCCCGTCCGGAATGACGGCCGGTGTCGAGGCGACGAAGGTCGTGTTGTTGGGCACGGGCAGGGCACCGGCCGGCGACACGAGCCGGAAGGCTGAGGGTGCGCCCTCCCCGAGCACGCCACCCTGTCCGATCGCGCCGGGAACCGAGGTGGTCGTCCCACCGCCGCCGCCACCCGGCACGGTTGTGCCGGTCGCCTTCTCCGCTGCGGCCTCGGCAGCTTGCTGCGCCTCCTTGGCCTGGTCCGCCGCAGCGGTTGCAGCAGCCGTCTGCTCCTTCACCGCGTCCTTCGCGGTCGACTCGAGCACGGACTTGAACACGGTTTGCCACAGGATGAAGAGCACGAGCGCAAGGGCGAGCAACGCCAGCAGCAGTTTCAAGAGCCACTTCGGCAGGAGTTGCTCCTGGACGACGACGCCGTCCGCGTAAACCGGTGGGCCCGTGCG
>DATAES010000242.1:0-8873 GCA_036257895.1 Acidimicrobiales bacterium | reverse complement strand
ACGTCATTCGTGAACGTCGTCCCGGTCGACGTGTTGGCGAAGAACCCGTAGTCCTCGTTGTTCACCGCCACATCGCTCGACAACGTCGTGTTCGATGCTCCGAACACGAATACTCCGGTGCTCTGTTCGTCCTGGCCGTCGATGGTGATACCGGTGATCGTCACGCCGTCGACGATGTGATTGATCGGAGGCGGGAACTCGCCGCCGGACAGGTCGACATCCGCGACCAGGATGCCGGTGCCGGTCGGCGAGGGCTCGGTCCCCGGGACCAGGGTGGTGTCGTGGCCGACGAGACGGATGCCGTCCTTGCTGATCGTGAGACTCTCGGCGTACGTCCCCGCGGCGACGTCGACGGTGTCGCCCGGATTCGCGGCATCGAGCGCCGCCTGGATCGAGTCGCCGGCGCCGACATGAATCGTCTGGTTCTTGGGCTTGGCCGAGGCAGGGGCCGCGCCGACCACCAGCCCGATCATGCCGATCGCTACAGACGCCAGAGCCACGCGCAGCTTCATGTTCATCGGATCAAACCCCCCGAGGACTCGCCAGCGCCGTAATCGAGTGCGAAGCTACACCGCTCGGCGTGGCGCCCGCTCGAATGAGGATCGCCGTCAGCCGGCGTGCGCGCGGATGACGGTCGTCATGTGATCGGGCGCGAGATCCGCCGCCCGCACACACGCAGCGCCCATCGCTTGGGCGATGACGGCGGCGAGCCCGAGCGGTCTTCCCCCGGACTCGCAGTCGAGCACGAGCGCGCGGACGCCGGCTCGCCGCACGGACGCGCTTGTCTCCAATGCTCGATCGAACGCGTCGGGCGTCCCGGTGGCGCGGCCGTCCGTGACCACGGCCAAGAGCACGTCATCCTCGGATGGCACCGCGGTCGCGATCCGCAGCGCGGTCTCGATGCCTTCTGCAAGTGGCGTCTCACCGCCGGTCATGAGACGGTCGAGCCGGTTGCGCGCCACCTCGATGCTGGAGGTGGGAGTGACGAGCACCTCCGCGCCACTGCCTCGAAACCCCACGAGCGCGACGCGATCGCGCCGTTGGTACGCGTCGCCCAACAGACCGAGCACCGTTCCCGACGCCGCTGCGGCCCGCTCGGGTGCGCCCATGGAGCCGCTCAGGTCGACACACACGACGACAGTTCGCGTGCGGGGACTCGTACGAACGGTCGAACGCAGGTCCTCGACTTCGAGCCGCGCGTCCGGGTCCTCAGCGCGTCGTGCGGCGACAGCGCGAACCGTCGAAAGAACGGACACACTCTCGGATGCGCCGGCCGGCACATCACCGACGGCCCGTCCACGAGACGACGCGCCCGGCTCGGAAGGCGGTGTCTGTGTCCGTCGCGGCTGGCCACCTGTGAGCGCACGGTCAGGCTCCGCGCCGACATTGCCCGCGTCCGTGTCGTCGAAGGCGGCGTGCAGCGCGCGCTCGAGTTCCTCGGACGACAACACCGGTGGATCGAAGGGGCCTCGTCGACTCCGGTGCGCCAGTACGAGTCGCGCGACCCGTCGAAGATCTTCGACGTCGGTCTTGTCCCGCCTGTCGAGGGCCGCGTAGGCCGATGCCGCTCGGCTCAGCACGAGGTCGGCGCGCAAGCCTTCTGCGCCGACCTGCAACGAGAGGCGGGACGCGGCCTCCAGCACGTCGTCAGCAAGCACCGCGCCGGTATCGGGTAGCGCTCGCATGCCGGATACGTCGTCGGTCCGAAGTTCACCGGCCGCGTCGAATGCGAGCCGGCGGCGGACCGACTCGACCCGATCCTCGACCTTCGCCGGCGCGCGTACCTCGACGCAGAGCCCGAACCGATCGAGCAGCTGCGGCCGGAGCTCTCCCTCCTCGGGATTCATGGAGCCGACGAGCACGAATCGGGACGGATGGCGGTGCGAGACACCGTCACGCTCGACGACGTTGACTCCGGAGACCGCGACATCGAGCAGCACGTCGACGAGATGATCGGCGAGCAGATTGACCTCGTCGACGTACAGCACGCCGCCGTCCGCGGCGGCGAGCAGTCCCGGATGAAAGCGCATCTCGCCACCGAGCAGCGCGGCGCGCGTGTCGAGCGATCCGACGACGCGATCTTCGGTGGCACCGAGTGGCAACTCCACGAACGGCACGTCACCGAGCAACGCGGCGAAGCCGCGCGCCAGCGTGGTCTTGGCGGAGCCCTTCTCGCCGCGCAGCAACACGCCTCCGATGCGGGGATCGATCGCCGCGATCCGCAGCGCGAGCTTCGCGTCGTCCTGACCGACGACGGCTTCGAAAGGAAAAACGCTCACCGCGACTCCTCGTAGCCCTCGGCTTCGAGCACCGCCTCGGTCAGTGTCCTGCGCGCTGCGTCGGACGCGTCCCACATGCAACGCTCATCGGCTTCGAGCAGGCGCTCTGCAATGGCCCGTAGCGCCCATGGATTCGACTCGCCGAAGAACTTGCGCATCTCGGGATCCGAAACGTACGCGTCGGTGACTCGGTCGTACATCCAGTCCTCGACGACGTCGGCGGTGGCGTCGTATCCGAACAGGTAATCGACGGTCGCGGCGAGTTCGAACGCGCCCTTGTAGCCGTGACGTCGCATCGCGCCGATCCACTTCGGATTCAGAACTCGGCTACGCACGACCCGCGCTGCCTCCTCTCGCAACGAGCGGACGCGCGGGTTCGCGGGATCCGCAGTGTCGCCGAACCATGCTTTGGGTGCCGACCCGGTCAGGGCGTGGACCGCGGCCACCATCCCACCGTGATCCTGTAAGTAGTCGTCCGAGTCGAAGATGTCGTGCTCGCGGTTGTCCTGGTTCTTGACCGCGATCTCGATCGCCGCAAACCGGCGCCGCATGCCGTCGCCGTCTGCTTCTCCGTGGCGGGCGCGGCCGTACGCGAAGCCAGACCACGCGAGGTACACCTCGGCCAGGTCCGCCTGCGTGCGCCAGGAGCCCTGCTCGATGACCGGGAGCACACCCGAGCCGTAGCCGCCGGGAGGCGGACCCCACAGCCTGGCGTCGTCGCTGCCGGCGGCGCGGATCGGGTTGTCCGCTTCGGACTCGTCGAGCCCCGCGGCGAGATGGACCGCGTCGTCGAGCAGCGCGATCGCATGAGGGAACGCGTCTCGGAAGAAGCCGCTGATCCGAAGGGTCACGTCGACGCGCGGACGGCCCAGCTCCGCCAGCGGGATCACCTCGAGACCCGTCACCCGCTGGCTCTCGACGTCCCATGTCGGACGAACGCCGAGCAACGCGAGGGCTTCCGCGACGTCGTCGCCCATCGTGCGCATCGCTGCAGTTCCCCACAGCACGAGTCCCACCGTGGTCGGATGCAGGCCGGTCTCCGCGAGATGGCGCTCGACAACACGCGCCGCGAGCGCCATGCCGACCTCCCAAGCAAGCCTCGACGGAATGGCCTTCGGATCGACGGAGTAGAAGTTGCGACCGGTCGGCAACACGTGCGCGCCGCCTCGGCTCGGCGCGCCGCTCGGACCCGCAGGGACGTGGCGTCCAGCGAGCCCCGCGATCAGGTTGCCGATCTCGTCGGGAGTACGCCGGAGCGCCGGGACGAGGTGGGCTCCCACCCAGCGCAACGTCGGATCGTCAGTCGTTTCGGGATCCCAGTCCCGCGCCGCGAGCGCAAGCACACGAGCGCGACACTCGTCCTCCAGGAGGTCGACGTCGTGCCGGGAGGCACCCTCGAGCACGACACCGAGTTGCGAAGCGACCGTGGCGCGCAACGACGGGATCGCGCCTTGCGCCAACCTCGTGACGGCGAGAACGGTGTCGACCAGGGCCTCGCCGTCGGGCACCCGCCCGAGTACGTGGAGGCCGCCGCGGATCTGCGCGTCCTTGAGCGCGCACAGGTAGCCGTCGACATGCAGCACCACATGGTCGAAGTCGTCCGGATGCGGCTGTGATTCACCCAACTCGAGATCGCGATGGATCTCCGCACCGACCAGCAGCTCCCAGACCTGATCGCGCAACGCCGGCGCCTTCGCGGGGTCCATCACCGACACCGAGGCATACGCGTCGAGAAGCTGTTCGAGTCGCGCGAGATCGTCGTACGTATCGGCACGGGTGAGGGGCGGCGGTAGGTGGTCGACGACGACCGCGTGTGCTCGTCGCTTCGCCTGCGTTCCCTCGCCAGGGTCGTTGACGACAAACGGATAGAAGAGCGGGACGTCAGCCAATGCCGCGTCCGGGTAGCAGTCGGATGACAGCGCAAGCGCCTTGCCCGGCAGCCACTCGAGCGTGCCGTGCTTGCCGAGATGGACGATCGCGTCTGCTCCCCAACCTCCATCGGCGACAGGTGTGCCCAGCCATCGATAGAACGCGAGGTAGTGGTGCGGCGGCGGCATGTCGGGTGCGTGGTACGTGGCGATCGGATCCGGGCCGAATCCTCGCGGCGGTTGGATCGTGACGACCACGTTGCCGACGTCCATACCGGGGAAGTGCAAAGCGTCGCCTTCGACGTACACAGCACCGGGAGCGGGTCCCCACATGGACGTGATACCGGCTCGAGCGTCCTCCGCCAAGGTTTCGAACCACGCCGAGTACGCGTCGACGGCGAGTGACCCGACCGCTCGGGCGACTTCGGTCGAGCTCAACCGCGCGTGCTCGTAGGTGAAGCCGGCGGCGAGTTCTTCCATGAGCGCGTCGCCGTCCAGCGGCACTCGCTCGACGTGGTAGCCGACGGCTCGCATCGCGTCGAGGAGGTCGACTGCAGATGCAGGTGTGTCGAGCCCGACTGCGTTGCCCAGCCGCGCCCGTTTCGTCGGATACGCAGACAGCACGATCGCCACCCGCCGTTGCTCGACGGGAACGTACGCGAGCTGCGCGGTGCGTACCGCCAGCGCGGCGAGCCTGCGAGTGCGCTCCGGATCGGCGCGCGTCGCGATGATGTCTCCGCCGTCACGGTCCCCGTCGACCACTTCTTTGAACGCGAACGACGGACCGATCACGCGTCCGTCGAATTCGGGAATCGCTACACCGGCGGCGACGTCGAGCGGAGAGAGGCCGGCGTCGTCCGCGGCCCATTCCGCCCGCGACCGGCTGACGGCCGGCGCTTGGATGACAGGAACCCCGACATCAGCGAAACCGGGCGCGTCCCAACCGTCACCGTCTTCGGTCGCGGCACCCGAGGCGAGCGTCGAGGTGATGATCGCGTCGACGCCGTGTTCGCGGCACAGATCCAGGGCCGGAACGGCGCCCTCCGCGTTGCGACGCAACGAGTACGTCCAGATGGGCAGCGCGTCGGCACCCTCGGCTGCGAGCGCTTCACACAAGGCCTCGACGTAGGTCGTGTTTCCTACGACCACGTGCGCCCGGTAGAACACGACCGCGATCAACGGACGACGGGCGTCGCGCACGGAACCGAGCCGACCGAGGCCCGCACCCGACCAGATCGCGACCTCCGGTACCGGCGCCGGCGGATCGAACGCGGCGCCGCTCAACAGCACCGCGTCGGACAGGAAGCGCACGAGGTTGGCCACGTTCTCCGGACCACCCGCGGCGAGATATGCGTGCGCCTGCGCCGCGACACCGGTTGGCACGGATGACGCGCTCACCAGATCCGGGTCCGGTGTCGCCTCACCACCCGCAGCAACGAGCGGGATCGCGCGCGCCGAGCAGGAGATCTGCAGGGATCGAAAGCCGTCACGCCATGCCTCGACGCCGCCGAGGAGACGAACCACGACGAGGTCGACACCGTCGAGTGACGGAATGCCGTCGATGCGATCGGGATGGAACCATCGGACGGTCCCGACGTCGCCCCGGAGGTCGTCCACCACTGAACGGAGCGCGAGGAGCTCCGTGTCCGCGTTCGAACCGAACACGATCATTGCGACGCTTCTTCGATCTGCGCTTCGTCGGTCTGCATCGCGGCATACCGCGCCGCGCGATCGGCAGTTGACCAGAGCGAGCAGTCCTCACACTTGAAGCCGGACTCGGTCTGGTACCAGAGACAGCACGCGGTCCGCTCCCACGCCCATCGGGAGCCGACGCGGACCACGCGGCCCGACCGGGCGAGTTCCGGGCGCGCCGTCGCGAAGAACAGCTCCGCGCGGTCGCGTATCTCGGCTCGGCGATCAGGCAACGGATCGACGAACGCGGCGAACGACGCCGCGCACGATGCTCCGACGTTGCCCCACAGCAACGGCTCGCCGACGCGACAGGCCCGGTGGGCAGTGTCGACGAGGAGCGCGAGATGCCGGCCGATCAGGTGGTCGTGCAGATCCGCCTCGACAAGTCGGGGATCGTCGAGGTGCACCGCATTCGGACGATCTCGTCCCAGGGCAATCGAAGTCGAGGCGGGCGACACGTCGATGACGGCGTCGCCGACCAGCCAACCCCCGACGGCGATCGACGCGACGCGAAACGAATAGCCCTGCACGAACAAGGACATCGCGACGTCGTCTCGGTCCGTGCCGCGGCCGGCCGCAGTAGACCGCACGAGGGCCAGCAGCGCGTCGGGCTCGGAGACCAGCGGACCGCACCGGAGCCACTGCCGACCAGCGGGGGCCGGCCCCGTGGAGACGCGTAGGTAGTCGACTGCCGCCGTGACCTGCGCGAGCAGCTCGCAGGCGTCCATGGCCTCTCCATCCTCGTGGTCGCTTCGATGCTCGGCGGTGTCCTGGCTCCCAGATCGTTGGTCCCCTCCGCCTTCCAGCGGTCAGGCCGTGGCGTCGTGGAGGTTCACTCCCTGGTGACAGTTGCGGGACAGCCCCGGATTCACACCGGCGTTCCCGACGAGCGAGCGCACCTTAGTGGGGCGACGCGAGGTCGATCCCGAGTGAGCGCACCCGCCATGTACCAGCGGTGCGGCTGAGCCGCGACTCGGACGAAGGCCGCACGTCGAGATGCCAGAACGACTCTGGCGTCGCCGCCAGCGCGTGGACGATCGCGGCAGCGACGACAGTGGGGTCGACAACGACCGCCAAGCGCTCGTCGGTGAGGGAGTCGAGCCATTGCCCGACCCTCGCCAAGAGCGCCTCGAGCGACTCGCCGCCCGGGGGTGCGAACGACGGATCGGTCCGCCATCTCCGGAAGTCCTGGGGATGATCATGGGCGACCTCGTCGATCGGCAGCCCTGCCCAGTCACCAGCGTTCCAGGCCCGCGGCGCGTCGATTTGGGTCGCGTCCGGAAAGGACGGAACCCTTGATCCGCGCGGCCGCGCCGTCGCCACGAGCGTGAGTCGGATCACTGGACACCCCCGGAGCCCGCTGCTAGAACCACGCGGTCCAACGCGACGCATGCCGGAAGTCGGTGAGATCCCGACACGGTCGCGCCACTGTAATGAGCACTGCTCCAGTCAGACCCGGCAAGCGCCACGACCGCTCGAGCGGGACGCACGATCCCGAAGGAGTAGCTGCAGACCATGGCCGCAGTTGCGATTCCCCGGACGGTCCCCGAGCCCATCCGCATCCCCGTTCGTGAGTTGATGCCGTGGGCGATCTTCGCAGGAGTCCTCCTGCTGTTCCTGCTGTACGTCGTCGGAGGCGAGCAAGGCGCAGTGTCGCTCGTGGGCGGTAGTCAGATCCACGAGTTCGTCCACGACGCTCGTCACCTCCTGGGCTTCCCCTGTCACTGACCGCCCAAGGTCAGTTCCTGATTCGCAGCCTTCTGCTGCGGGGCATGCTCGTGGGACTTGCCGCGGGGCTGCTCGCGTTCTGCGTCGCGCGCACGCTGGGTGAGCCGCAGGTCAACAAGGCCATCGCCTTCGAGGAGTACGTCGACGCCAACGTGCACCACGAGTCGGGCGAGGACGCGCCGGTCAGCCGAGCCGTGCAGGACTCGGGTGGCCTCGGTGCGGGGGCCATCCTCTACGGCGTCGCCTTCGGCGGCCTGTTCGCTCTCGTGTTCGCCGGGGCCTACGGTCGTCTCGGCACGATGACGGCGCGCGGTACGGCGGCCGTGCTCGGATTGCTCGGCTTCCTCGGCGTGTACGTGGTGCCGGTGCTGAAGTACCCGGCCAACCCTCCCGCGATCGGGGACCCGGACACGATCGGGAAACGGACGACGCTGTTCCTTCTGATGATGTTGCTGTCGATCTCGGCGATGATCGTCGCCGTCGTCGTCCGCCGCAGGCTGGTGATCCGGTTCGGTGAGTGGAACGCGACGCTCGTCGCCGCAGGTGGGTATCTGGTCGCGATGGCGCTGTGCTTCGTGCTCCTTCCAGGCATCAACGAGATACCTCAGGCGCTCATCGCCGGTGTCGTGCCGGCGGTGACCGACGCGGAAACGACATTCCCACCGACCGTGCTGTGGAGGTTCCGTGTCGCTTCATTCGCGATTCAAGCCGTGATGTGGGCGACGATCGCCATCGGGTTCGGCGTCGTCGCGGACCGATTGCTCGCGTACCAGCAGCCGCAGGACGTCTTCACCACGAGGTGACCTCGGCCGCGACGCTGTGCGCGTCACGGACGGGCGCCGCACGTTGACAAGTACCTCTGGTGAAGCAATGGGGGGGAGGGCAACCGTGAACGACGTGATGGCCGATCTCGTGGACGGACCGGGTCCGCTCTTGAGCGGCCGAGTCGCAGTGGTGACCGGCGGAGCGGGGGGCATCGGGGCGGCGACGTGCCGACTCTTCGCGGACCATGGCGCGGGGGTGGCCATCGTCGACGTCGACGCCGAGCGCACGACATCGCTCGTGGCCGAGCTCGGGGGCGTCGCCCTCGGGGTGGTAGGCGACGTGACGACCGACGTCGAGCGCATTCGCGACGAAGTCCTCGGACACTTCGGGCGCGTCGACATCCTCGTGAACAACGCGGGCCACTGGGTACGCCAGGTCCGCAGCTTTCTCGACGAGGACCCTGAGTTGGCCGAGCAGCTGCATCACATCAACTTCCTGCACGTTGTGCGCATGACCCAGGCCTTCCTGCCCGGCATGGTCG
>DATAES010000241.1:0-44236 GCA_036257895.1 Acidimicrobiales bacterium | reverse complement strand
GATGTAGTCGATGTCGTGCCCCGCGTCCTTCGACAACCGTCCCTCTTGCCCCCACCCGGTCATCCGTCCATACGCCAGGCGCGGGTTGCGGCCAAAGCACTCTTCAGGGCCCAAGCCGAGCCGCTCCATCACGCCCGGCCGGTTGCCCTCGATCAGCGCATTGGCGCTCTCGACGAGACGAAGCACGACCTCTCGGCCATCGAGATGCTTGAGATCTACCGCGACGGAACGACGACCGCGGTGCATGGCGAACAGATGGGCGTCGCGCGCAGCGCGACCAGTGCGATCAACGCGGATCACATCCGCCCCGAGGTCGGCCAGCAGCATGGCAGCAAACGGTCCCGGACCGAGCCCCGCCATCTCGACGACTCGTGCGCCCTCGAGCGGGCCGGTCATCGCGGCTCTTTGGGTAGGCCGAGGACACGCTCGCCCAGGATGTTGCGCTGGATCTCGTTGGCGCCGCCGTAGATCGTCTCGGCTCGCGAGTTCAAGAAGCTGCGCACCATTGGATGAAGCGAGCCGTCGTCGTTCGTGATCATCGCGTCGGCGCCGAGGACGTCGACCATCAACTCGCCAAAATCGCGATGCCAGTTCGCCCAATACAGCTTGCCGACCGACGACTCGGGCCCGGGATGCTGGCCTTGCAGCACTGACGTCAACAATCGATCGTTGTTGAGTTGCATGATCCGTAGGCCGCACCAGGCCCGAGCCACTCGCTGGCGAGTCGTCGCATTGTCCGAGAGGCCACGACGTCTCACCTCGTCGAGGAGCCGCTGGAGCTCTCGTTCGAACAGCGCCTGGAACGGGAGCACCGTTGCTCCGGCGCGTTCGTTGCCCAGCGTTCCCATGACGACGTTCCAGCCGCCGTCCACTTCACCGACGACCAAATCGCTCGATGTCCGAGCTTCGTCGAAGAACACCTCACAGAACTCCAACCCGCCGGCGATGTTGCGGATCGGCCGGACGTCGACGCCTGCCTGGTGGCGGGGTACGAGCAGCATGGAGATGCCTCGGTGCTTGGGCACCTCGGCGTTTGTACGACACAGCACATAGAGCCAGTCGGCATGCGCACCGAACGTGGTCCAGATCTTCTGGCCGGTGATCACCCACTCGTCGCCCTCCAACACGGCTCGTGTCTTGAGTCCGGCAAGATCGGAGCCGGCGTCCGGCTCGCTGAATCCCTGTCCCCAGAACTCCTCGCAGTTCGTGATCGCGGGCAGAAACCTCTTCTTTTGTTGTTCGGTGCCGAACTCCAGCAGGGTCGGACCGAAGAGATCGCGTCCTTGGACGCCGACCCAATAGGGAGCGTTGGCCTTCGCGTGCTCGATCTGGAAGAGCAACTCCTGGCGCGTCGTGCCCCCTCGACCGCCGTACTCCTCGGGCCAGGAGATGTTGAGCCAGCGATCAGCGGCCAGCTCCTTCTCCCACGCGAGCCGCACATCCCACGCCTCGTCGTCAGCCGGACCACCCACACCGCCCACGGCGCGGAACTCACCGACGAGATGGTCGGCCAGCCATTCCCGCAACTGGTCGCAGAACGCTTTGTCTTCCGCTGTGAGGCCCGCGTGCTTAGACTGCTCCATCAGTAAGAAAAGTTATCTCATTTCCGGGGGAGCGGATATGCAAGGTGTGGAGTCGACAACCGTGCTGGACGAGCTCGACCGACACGGCGTCCTCACGCTCACACTCAACCGGCCGCATCGGAACAATGCGTGGACACGGGAGCTCGAGGGCGCGCTCCACGACCTGTTCGAACAAGCATCGGAGAGTCCCGACGTACGAGCGATCGTGATAACCGGCGCCGGTAGAGCCTTCTGTCCGGGCCTCGATTCGGAGGAGCTCGAGCGTGTGTCGCAGGACGGCGAGCAGTTCGATCAAGCCGGCCGCCGACGACTGACGCTGCCGACCTACGTCCCCAAGCCGGTCGTCTGTGCCATCAACGGCGGGTGCGCGGGGCTGGGTCTGATCCTCGCGCTGATGTCCGACGTTCGCTTTGCAGCGAACGACGCCAAGATCACAACCGCGTTCTCGCGGCGCGGCCTACCTGCTGAAGAGGCCTCGGCGTGGATGCTGAACCGCATCGTCGGTCACGCGAGGTCGCTCGACCTGTTGATGTCCGGTCGCGTCGTCCTCGGAGACGAAGCGGCGGAGATCGGCTTGGTGCACGCGTCGTTCGAGCGCGATGAGCTGCTCTCCCGCGCGCTCGACTACGCGCGTGACCTTGCGGACAACTGCTCCCCGCGGGCGATGGCGGCGATCAAGCGACAGATCTATCTCGACTGGGACCGGGCGCTCGAGGACAGTCGTCGAGGTGCTCGTCACCTCGTCGGTGTCCTGAAGGAAGATTCGAAGGACTTCCGCGAAGGCGTCCGTAGCTTCGTCGAACGCCGGGCGCCCCAGTTCGAACCGCTGTCCCGACCGATCGAACTCGATCCGAGTGTTGAGGAGAGCCGCTCGTGAGCGACTTGTACGACGCCTTTCCAGGACTCACGATCGACCGTCCGGAAGACGGCGTCCTGCGCATCACGATGGACGGGCCCGGGCTCAACGCCGTCGGGCCGGATGTGCACCGCGAGCTCGCGGACATCTGGCTCACCGTCGACCGCGACCCCGACACACGAGTCGCGTTGCTGCGGGGTGCGGGGAAGGCCTTCTCCGCGGGCGGCAGCTTCGAACTGCTCGACAGCCTCATGTCGGACTACGCGGTGCGCACCAGGGTCATGCGAGAAGCACGTGACCTCGTGTTCAACGTCATCAACTGCTCCAAGGCGATCGTGTCAGCAATCCACGGCCCTGCGGTGGGCGCTGGACTCGTCGCCGGCATCCTCGCAGACGTGTCCGTGGTCGCTCGGACTGCGCGCATCATCGACGGACACACTCGGCTCGGCGTGACCGCAGGCGACCACGCCGCCATCTGCTGGCCACTGCTCTGCGGCATGGCGAAGGCGAAGTACTACCTCCTGACGTGCGACACGTTGACGGGCGAGGAGGCAGAGCGCATCGGACTCGTCTCGCTCTGCGTGGACGACGACGAGGTGCAAGACCGCGCCATGACGGTCGCGACGCAACTGTCGACCGGCGCGCAGTCGGCTATCCGCTGGACCAAGCAGACACTGAACAACTGGTACCGCGCGCAATCCGCGATCCTCGACGCCAGCTTGGCGTACGAGTTCCTCGGTTTCGGTGGCCCAGACGCTCGCGAAGGGCTCACTTCCCACACCGAGAAGCGCGCTCCGGAGTTTCGCGGTCCGACCAGCGAGTGACGATGTTCAACGATTGAAGGGAGTGCCAGTGGCAACCGTTTCGAGGGTGACTGAGATCACCTCCGTGTCAGAGAAGAGTTTCGACGACGCGGTGCAGGGAGGGCTCGAACGGGCCCGCGAGACATTGCGTGGACTCCAATCGGCGACGATCAAGTCGCAGGAGGTGCTCATCGGGCCGCAAGGAATCTTGACCGGCTACAAGGTGACTATGGCGATCTCGTTCGTGCTTGACGGCCAGGCCGCAACCGACCTGTCGCCGTACCCCGACCCGGCCACACAGCTCGCGGACTTCGCAACCATCGAGCGGCAAGCCGATCGCTGAGAAGGGAGGAATCAATGGCACAAGAGCTCAAGGCCGGCTCACGCTGGAAGAGCGCGACGGATTCAGCTGAGGTCGTGGTGGTTCGAGCGCCGGCTGAACCAGTCGAGTTGTGGTGTGGCGGACATCCGATGGTGCCGCTGGGCACGGAAGTGCCGTCGACCTGCAAGGTCGAGGACGGATTCGCCGACGGTTGCCAGGTTGGCAAGCGATACGCGGACGAGACCTCTGGTCTCGAGGTGTTGTGCACCAAGCCGGGGGAAGGATCGCTGTCGCTCGGCGTGGATCCGCTCCCCGTCAAGGGCGCCAAGCCGCTGCCCAGCTCTGACTGACGGAGGATCCGATGAACCTCGCCATGCTGCTCGAGATGGCGGCGGAGGGCGCACCCGACCGCGTCGTGGTGGGGTCGAAACGCGGCGGGCTGACCGCCGCCGAGCTACTCGGCGCCGCCCGCCGCGCTGCCAGCGTGTTCCTGTCGGGCGACATTCAGCACGTGGCCCTGGTCGACCTCAACTCCGAAGCCGTGCCCGTTGCTTTGTTCGGGGCGGCGATGGCGGGGCTGCCCTTCGTGCCGGTCAACTACAGGTTGACCGACGACCAGCTCCCCGGCATCGTCCGCCGTCTGGCGCCCGGCCTGGTCATCGCCGGCCCCGGGATCGTCGACCGCGTGCCCCCCATCGAAGGCATCGAGATGATGACCCGTGATCAGTTTCTCGATGCCGTCGAGAACGGTGACGCAGATTTGGACCCGCAATACGTCGACCCCGAGGAGATCGCCATTCTTCTGTTCACCAGCGGGACGACGGGTGAGCCGAAAGCCGCGGTGCTGCGACACCGCCACCTTGCCTCCTACATCATCGGCACAGTGGAGTACATGGGCGCCGGCGAAGACGAGGCGCAACTCGTCAGCGTGCCCCCGTACCACATCGCTGGAGTTTCAGCTGTGCTCAGTTGCCTCTACGGCGGCCGCCGCCTCGTCTATCTCCCCGGATTCGATGCCGAGTCGTGGCTCGAGACGGTCGAAAACGAGGACATCACCCAGGCGATGGTCGTTCCGACGATGCTCGACCGAGTGCTCAAGCTCATCGAAAGCAGCGGCGCCACGTTGTCCTCGTTACGTCACCTGTCATACGGAGGAGGCCGCATGCCGCTCGAGCTCATCGAGCGAGCCATGAAGTTGCTGCCCCACGTCGACTACGTCAACGCCTACGGCCTCACCGAGACCAGCTCCACCATCTCGGTGCTCACGCCCGAGGACCATCGTGAAGCGATCTCGAGCAACGACCCCGCTATCCGCCAGCGACTCGGATCGGTCGGCCGTCCAATGCCGACCATCGAGCTCGAGATACGCGGTCCCGATGGCCGCGTGTTGCCCTCGGGTGAGTGCGGGGAGATCTACGTTCGCGGCGAACAGGTCGCGGGCGAGTATCTGGGACGCAACGTGCTCACCGATGATGGCTGGTTCCCCACCAACGACGCCGGTCACCTCGACCTTCATGGATTTCTCTACCTCGAAGGGCGCCTCGATGATGTCATCGTCCGCGGCGCCGAGAACTTGTCGCCAGGCGAGATCGAAGATGCACTCATCGCGCATCCGGCAGTGGCCGAGGTGGCGGTCGTCGGAGTGCCCGACCCCGAGTGGGGCGAAGCGGTCGCTGCCGCCGTTGTCCTCGGCGAGGGCGCGACCGTCACCCAAGAGGAACTACAGGTGTGGGTGCGAGAACGTCTCCGGTCGACGAAGACTCCACAGGTGATCCAGTTCAGAACCGAGATGCCTCACAACGAGACCGGCAAGCTGCTTCGTCGGGTCCTTCGCGAGGAGTTGAGCCGACCGCCCCACGTCCAGACGTAGGCGCGATGCATTCGCCTAGGTGGGCGGACGCTTCATCTGCTCCGAGATCAGCTGGGACAGCATTCGCTACCGTTACCCACGGTGTGGGTCTGCTTGTGCGAAGCGGTCACCAGCAGGACGATCGTCACCGCGATCGGCGCAGGCGCAGGAAGTGTCAAGGACATCGGCGAGGCCACCGGCGCAGGCACCGTTTGCAACAAATGCACGCCCAACATCCGCGTGCTCATCGAACAGCACAAGGGCGACGCAGGGCCCGACGAGAAGGGATGGCGATGGAGACGAGCTCGGAGATTGTGAAGCTGCTGAACGGTCTGCTGACCACCGAGTTGCGCGCGATCAACCAGTACTTCCTCGACAGCAAGCTGGCCGCGCACTGGGGTTATGGGCAGCTCGCGAAGGAGCTTCGTGACGCGTCGTTCGAGGAGATGAACGATGCCGAAGCTCTGATGGATCGCATCCTCCTCCTCGGCGGGCTGCCGAATCTCCAGCGGGTTGAGGCGTTCACCGCCGGCGAAGACGTCCAGGAGCAGTTCCACCTGGCCGGTGAGCTGGAAGCCAAAGCCATCGAGCAACTGCACGCCGGCATCAACGAGGCCGAGACGAGCGGAGATCATGGCACCGCACAAATGCTGCGAGAGATGTTGGTCGAAGAAGAGCGGCAACTCGAGTGGATCGAGACCCAACTCGGACTCATCGAAGCTGTCGGTGAAGCGAACTATCTGAGCCAGAAGATCAACGCATGACAGAGCGCAGCCGCTATCGGCTTACCATCATCCACTCGGTTCCCGACTACGACCGTTGGGCGACCGTCATCCGTGAGGGGCGACGCGAGCGGCCTGGTGTGGTCTCGACATCGGTGTTCAGGTCGGTCGACGATCCCAACGAGGTGATGGTCGACATCGAGCTGGACTCGGTCGAAGCGGCACAGCAGCTTCTCCCGTCGAACTTCCGCGACCTTCTCGACCGGGCCGGTATCGAGATCTATCCGCCGGTTTTCATCGGCGAACTCGTCGACGAGTTGTCTACGGGAGTCGAGCGGCAGAGCTTGTGACCCAACTAGAGACCTTCACCGATGCGGATGGTGTCGAGATCAGCTACCGGCGGTGGCTGCCGAGCGGTACGCCTCGCGCCATCGTCCAGGTCGCACATGGCGCGTCGGAGCACTCCGGGCGCTACGCGCGATTCGCCGAGTTCCTCACCGAGCGCGGGTACGTCGTCTACGCGAACGACCATCGGGGTCATGGCGCGACCGCCGTCGCGACCGGGGTCGGGCGCGCCGGTGAGCGAGGCTGGACCGCAATGGTGGACGACCTTCGCGATCTCGGGGCGTTGGCTCGCCGTGAGATCGGGGAGGTTCCTGTGGTGTTGTTCGGTCATTCGATGGGCTCGTTCCTGAGCCAGCAATTTGTCCAGCGCTACGGGGCCGAACTCGAGGGGCTCGTACTGTCAGGCTCGAGTGGTGCGATGACCGATCTGGCTGGAGCCGTCGCAGGCCTGCAAGCAGGGATCGACCAAGTCGGCCCGGATGCGCCGGCGCCTGTCTTCAGCGCCTTCAACGCGGGATTCGAACCGGCCCGAACACCGTTCGACTGGCTCAGCCGCGACGACGCGGAAGTCGACCAGTACGTAGCCGATCCCATGTGCGGAGACGACGCGCCGCTCACGTTGGGCTTCGTGGTCGACATGCTGACCAACATCGACGAAATGTGGAACGCAGACAACGAGGCTCGGATTCCGAAGGAACTTCCTGTACTTCTCGTGACCGGCGAAGCCGACCCGGTGTCAGAGGGCGGACGGACCGTGCACGAGCTCGAGCATCGCTATCGCGCCGTCGGGTTGAGGGACTTGACGGCGCATTACTACCCCGAAGCTCGACATGAGTTGCTGAACGAGACGAACCGCGATCAGGTGCAGCAGGACATCGCCGCCTGGCTCGAGCGCATTACGTGATTGCGTCGATCACCGAGCGACCCAATCAGGTGCTGCTGTAGTACCGCATTCCGATTTGGAGGTGCCGAAGTGCTCCCTCGCTCGGAAGCGGTGCCTACGATCGCTGCCGTGTCGAATCCCGCAACGGAATCCGTGATGCTGACCGGGCGGGATGGGAACCGTCTCGCGGCCGACGCTGCCGGCGACCCCGAGAGTCCGTCCGTGCTGCTGCTCCATGGAGGAGGGCAGACCCGTCACTCGTGGGGAACGACGGTGCAAGTACTCGCCGACAAGGGTTGGCGAGCGTACTCCGTCGACCTTCGCGGTCACGGCGAAAGCGAGTGGGTATCGGACGGCGACTACACACTCGACGCGTTCGCAGGCGACATCGTCGCCGTTGTCGCGAAATTTGCGCAGCCGCCCGCGTTGGTGGGCGCTTCACTCGGCGGTCTGACGTCGATGGTCGCGATCGGTGAGCATCCCGACGAACACGTCGGCGCCGCGCTCGTGCTCGTCGACGTCGCGCCCCGTATCGAGGAGGCGGGACGCGACCGCATCGGCGCGTTCATGAGCGAGCACATGGAGGATGGGTTCGCCTCGTTGGACGAAGTGGCCGAAGCGATCCATGCGTACAACCCCCATCGCCCGCGTCCGACTGACCTCTCAGGGCTCACGAAGAACCTCCGCCAACGAGACAACGGGCGGTGGTACTGGCACTGGGACCCGCGGTTCATCAGCGGACGGTTCGGCAGTGAGGACGAGACACGCTCGTCGTTGATCGATCCGGCTCGGCTCCGGGACGCAGCCCGTGCAATCACGGTTCCGACGCTGCTCGTACGCGGCCGCGTCAGCGACTTGCTGAGTGAAGCAGGCGCGCAGGAACTGCTCGAGCTCGTACCGCACGCGAACTACATCGACGTCGCGGGTGCCGGCCACATGGTTGCAGGTGACAGAAACGATCTGTTCAACGATGCAGTTGTCGGCTTCCTCGAAACCGTCAGGGACTCATTCTGACCTGACCGTCCCGCGCAACCCACCGAACTCCGGGGAGAAACGGGCGCTATAGCGTCTGTTCTCATCCAACATTCGAGTTAGGCGGGCCAGTTGCGCAGCGTGTCGAGGTAGAGGTCGCGGACTGCCTCGATCCGGGCTTTGAGGGTTCGCAGCGTCCAGTCGTCGGTTGGAATGGGTTCCAACACGGCGACGTCGACCGTTCCGGCGTTCATCTGCGTCGCGTTGCGGCCCGCGATCATCTCCGCGTTGCGAATCACGATCGGCACGATCGGGATGTGCGCTGCCATCGCGATGCGGAATGCGCCCATCTTGAACCGCCCGACTTCAGTCGTGTCGAGTCGGGTTCCCTCGGGCGCGACCATGACCGACAAACCCTTGCGCGCCAACTCCTCGATCGGCTTCAAGGCGGCGACCGCCTTGGCGGAGTTGCTGCGATCGATGAACGCAACGTCCAGCAGACGCCCGGCGGTACGCATGAAGAGGTCGGCTTCGAGCTCCTTCTTCGCGACGCCGGTGAAGTCCCGCCGCACGACCTTGGCGGCGATGAACGCATCGAAGTTGTTGCGGTGATTGAAGATGAACACCGCCGGACGATCGTTCCACGCGTTGTCCTCGCCGACGACGTTGATCGTCACGCCGTTGATCGCGAAGAACGTGTCGATCCATCGCTCGCTGGCGAAGTTGATCGCGTCGCGCTTGTTCCGCTTCACCATCCCGACACCGAGGGCCATCGCGCCGATGGGAACGATCGCTGCTGTGCCCGCTGCCGCGCGCAGCCGGGCGCCCGCCCCACCTGAGCCTCGACTGTTGAAGCGCAGTATGGGCCAACCCCGCTTCGACGCCACCCGACTGAGATTCTTGCCAGGATTGGTCGGCCGCGGGTTGCCCACGAGGTACATGAGGGCGACGTCTTCGTCGCCGTCGGCGTAGAAGTAGCTCCGGCTGAGATCGACGTCCCGGTCGGCCGCGAATTTCTGAGCGGCGTCGGCCTTGCCAGGGCCCCACAGCACGGGTTGCTCCACGTCGCCCGTGATCAGTCCGTCTCGGACCACGAACCGGTTGCACAGCACGTGTTCGATGCCGAGATACTGCGCGACCGGTTCGGCTTGGTAGCTCGTGGCCGATGAACTGAGCACGACGGTGTGGCCCCGTGCTTGGTGTGCGCGCACGAGGTCGCGCATCTCGGGGTAGATCCGATCACCGATCTTCTGCTCGAACAGCCGCAGGCCCATCTCCTCGAGGTCTTCCTGGGCTCGGCCTCGCCACGCTTCAGCGCCGAGTTTGAGGGCGTCCTCGAAGGACGCGCGCCCGAGGCCGGCACTGACGATCAACGCAAGAGTCCGCACGAACTCGGACCCACCGATCTCACGGCGCTTCAGCCGGTCCTCGGTCATGTACTTCGCGGAGTAGCCGGCGATCAACGTGCGATCGAGGTCGAAGAAGGCTCCAACCGTGGCGTCGTCGGGGCTCGATTCGATCTCTGCCACCGAGCCGGGAAGCCGAAGAACGGTACTCATCGGATCTCTACCGCCATGACTTCGTCGAACCCTTCCTGTAGGCATCGCGCGAACAGTTCGGAGTCCGTCACCGATGCGGTGTCGTAGTTGATGCCCACGTAGCAGCGCCCGACGTGCGAGAGCATCACCACCATCATCGCCGCACCCGGAAGGGGCCCGAAGGGGAAGTTGCACAGCACCTTCGCGCCGCCGATGTGCGTGTCCTGCGCGTGGCCCGGCACATTGCTGGCCTGCACATCCGTGCTCGCGCCTTCACTACCCAGCGCGACGACGAGTTGCATCGGAAGCCTGGCCAGGACCGGCGAGAGCGCGCCCAAGGCGTTGATCGCGGGTTCGGCCTTACCGGTTATGAGGTGCTCTCGGATCACGTTCATGCGCTTCACGGGATCGGGCTCGCCGATCGGAGCAGGAATACGCACTCCCGCCCACTGGTTCCCTCCCGCCGGGTCGTCACCGGAACGCAAGCTCACCGGCATGGCCAAGGGAAGCGCATCCACGGGGACACCGAGGGCATCGTGATAGCGCCGCAGCGCGCCACACAACGCGGCGATGTAGGCGTCGTTCACCGAGCAGCCGTTGTTCTTGGCCGCGCGACGAAGGCCGTCGAGGGGCACATCGAGCGTCTCGAACCTTCTGTTCAGGCTGCGTCGCCGTAGCAGCGGCGAGGGGTCGACCGGTGGCGCTCCCATGATCCGGCCGAGCGAACCCATGAAGCGACTGACACCTCCGACGGCGTCCGGCGGGTTGCGCAGCGCGCGTCGTCCTGCTCCGAGGAGGTCGCCCGTACGCCGAACCGTCTCCCGCGCAACGGCGAACGGCAGCCGGACAGCAGCCTTACGGGTGAGGGCCACCGATTCGAGATCCTCAGGGACGGGCAGCGGCGGCATCGGCCCCCGCCGGGCTTCACGCTCGTACGACCGGATCTGCCGGTCGAGCTCGATACCTCCGACCCCGTCGGTGATCGAGTGGCTCAGCTTCCAGAAGAAGGCGGCTTGGCCTCCTTCTGCGTCGACCCCTTCGACGAGAATCGCCTCCCAGAGCGGGCGGCTCATGTCGAGCGGCGTCGCGTAGAACGACTGAGCCAAGTCGAGCACCTGTCGGAACGTGCCGGGCGACGGGCACCGGACGCGCCGAAGGTGATAGTCGAGCGAGAAGTCGGGGTCGATCACCCACCGCGCCCGCGTGATCGGCAGCACGGGCGCAACGATTCGCTGACGCAGGCGGGGTACGACACGACTCGCGCGGTCCATGTCTTCTCGCAACCGGTCCCAGTCCGGCATCTCGTCGAGGATCTCGACCGACATCATCGACGATCTGGTCCGTGGGTCGACTTCGCCTCGGTACATGAGGTAATCGACCGCGGCCACGTCGCGAGTCCAGATCTGGGGCTCATTCGTCATTTGTGTCCTCCGATGGGATCGGCCCAGCAAGAAGCCGTCGAAACGAGTGCAACGCGATCCCCTCGACGACATCGAGGCGATGCAACAGGGTCCTCAGCTCGCCGGCGAACTCCTTCCGAGCTACGGCGACCTCGGGACCCCCGTGTGTGAGCCCCAGGTGTTCAACGAGCTGCACCCCGGTCTGGAACAACTGGCGCGACACGGACTCGGGACTCTGGATCAACTTCTGCAACAGCCGTTGTCGCCCGTGACCTTCGCAGGCGCGCACGAACTCCTCTTCGTCGACGACGGGACCCTCGTCGCGTCGGACGAGCTCGGCGGCGACCGTGCTGTAGGCCTCGACGAACGAACGCAATGTCAGCGGAGCGAGAAGGGGTGAGCGGCGCGCGAGCAGCTCGTCGACGTCTGCGCCCGCGGCGAGACGTTCCTTCCAGGCGGGGTCGTGCCTCGACAGCTCCGCTTCGATGGCAGCTCGGAACTCGTCGCGCTCTCTGAAGAAGAAGTCGAACTTCAAGAGGTCGCGCAGCCGGTAGGCAGCCTGCCAGAACTCAGCGACGGCATCGTCCACTTGTAGTTCAGCCGCTCCCGCGAGCGCGAGTTCGACGATCGCGGCATGAAGGAAGTGGTGGACGATCGAGTTCCTGTAGAACGCGGCCGCGAGGTGTTGCTCGGGACCGATCACGAACACCGTGTCTGGGCCGTCGGCGGAACGCACCGCGACGCCCTTCTCCGCTAACGCACTCAACGCCGCGACCAGCCCGTCGTCTGTGCGCAGGTTCGTCGCGCTCTCGGTCATCGGCAACTCGCGAGCCACTGAGTCTTCGAGGTGCAACCGCACCGCGGCCCTTACCTGCGCGAACGTCAACCCGCGACCGAGTGCACCGAGCAACGCAAGCGTGAGCAGCGACGTGGCTGTGATCGGCGTCGCGTCGTTGATGCGCCACGACACCTCGAAACCGATCCGCTGCAGCGCGCGCGTGCGCTCGTCGCCCGGTACCGCACTGGAACCGGCCGGTGGTCCGATCAACTGCCGCAGCGACAGCGGCTCGCCGAACCGTACGTAGATCTTCCCGTACCGCTGCCCGCGGTTGGCACGGATGAAGCCCACCAGCCAGCCGAGCGACTCCTTTCGCTTCGCTTCACCGCGAGCTTCGCCCGCGAACTCGGCGACCTCGCCGAGTTGGTCGTACGTGATCGACGCGGGCACGAGCACGACGTCGTCGGTGCGGCCTTCGCGGAAGGCGTCGATCACATAGGTCAGCAGCCCGAGCCGCGGGGGCAGGAGCTTGCCCGTGCGGGAGCGGCCACCTTCGATGTACCACTCGAGGTGGAAGCGCTTCTCGGCGAGATAGCCGAGGTACTCGCGAAGCACGAATCGATAGACGCCGTCGTCCTTCGTGTCGCGGCGGATGAAGATCGATCCGGATCGCTTCATCAATGGGCCGATCGGCCAGAACGCCATGTTGACACCTGCAAAGGTGTGCGTCGGCGGGAGTCCGAGCTCGTGCCACGCACCAGGCATCACACCGGCATCGAGGTTCGACCGATGCGTGGGAAGCACCACTGTCGCGTGGTGCCGAGCGACCGCTACAACTCGGGCCGCCTGCTCGCTGTCGATGTCGAGCTCCCCGTCGTACGCCTGGCGATACATGAACCGGCCGAGTTGCAGCGCGAGGTCGAGCTGCGAACGTCCGTAGCCGGCGACCATCTCGTCCAGGCAGGCGCGGGCGTGGCCCTGAACGTCGGGAAGCGGGCGACCGAGCTCATTGGCGAGGTCCGCCAGCCCGTCTTGGAATCGAACAGAAGCCCAGAGCTCTTCACGGACGAGACGCGGCACCTTGTACTGGGGACCGAGCAGGTGGGATTCCTCGCGCTCGAGCGCGAGTGCGGCCCGTCGCTCGACGAATCGTTCAAACGATTCGACCTCCACGCGTGGCGCGATCGTCTCGACGAAGGCCTGACGAAGCTCCGATACCGTCGCGGGTTCGCCACACATGACAGGAGCCCGCTCGGGATCGGAACGTGCAAGGTAGCTCTGCTGGTGTCGGCGGGGTCGCCGGGGGTTGCCGGTCGCGATGAGGTCGCGGAGCCGAACGGCACGCCGTCCGCCCCTCTCTGGAGGTAGCCAGGCGACGCGGACAGGGAGCAACAGCGGGTCGTCGTTCCGTACGAGGACGTCGTGCAAGGACGTCGAGACTCGCCCGTCCCGGCCGAGTGGACCCGTCCAGACGATCTCGCTCCCCAAACCTTCGGGGCTTCGGCGCGCGATCCACTCATCGAGCAGACGGACCTCGGTTCGAGTTGTCGCGTGCGCCAAGAACACAACCTTGGTCGTCGTATCCGGGACGCGGGGTAGCGACAGAGTCACGATCACCTCACACTCGAGAACAGCTCCTCGCTGACCTCCCGGTGCCGGGTGCGGAACCGCTCGACGCAACGGACGCCGAGCTCATAGGCCGCGTCACGGGTGCGCCGCGCGATCTGCACGTCGAACAAGTCATCTCGACCACCGGCAACGAGATCGGCAATCGCCCGCGTCGGCCGCACGTACAACACATCGCCCCGCGTCCGTTGGCGCCACCGACCGATCTCGTAGTGGGCGAACTGGTCGTTGAGACGGCCGAGGGGCCCAAGTACGCGACCGGCCATCGGGGCGACCACGATTAGCACGCGCGCCGCCTTCGCGCGGTCGGCCGACGTCGTCCGAGTCATCGGGTCGATGAAGTGGTTGCTTCCCAACCGGTGCGGGCGAGCGAGGCGGGGAGGAGACGACGAGGCCGCGACCACATCGGCAAGCGGGTACCGCGCGCCGGATAGGCGGACCCGCACCCCGGACGGAACGTGGAGCGCGACGCCCGTGACGCGCGGATCCATGCGGTCGCCGAACACCGCGCCCGTTAGCTCGATGACCCTGACGGGCGCATTCGTCCGCGGGTTGCGATCGAACAGATCCATGATCTCGTCGAACGAGACATCCGTGACCAATGCAGCCGCGGTCCACGAACCCGCCGACGAACCGAGCATTGGTCCATCGGCGAGAGGGATGCCGTTGTCGATGAGTGCGCGCGCGACACCGAGGTTGAACCCGATCCCGAAAGCAGCTCCGCCCCCGAAGCACGAGGCCACAGGACGCCGATCTCGAGCAGCCGATTTCGACCCCGGTGTCACGCCGTCGGTTCCTTCGGAAGTCCGAGCACACGCTCGCCGATGATGTTGCGCTGCACCTGCGACGATCCCGCGTAGATCGTGTGCGCACGGCTGAACAGGAAGCTGTGCTGCAGGTCATGGCGTTCGCCGTCGCCGTCGACGATCGCGTCGGGGCCGAGGAGGTCCATCGCCAGTTCGCCGAGCGCCTGGTGCCACTGCGACCACTGCAGCTTCCCGATCGATGCTTCAGGTCCGGGATGGTCACCGTTCACCAGTGCCGTCACCGTGCGGAACAGTCCGAATCGCATCAGTTCGAGCCCGATGTAGCTGGCGGCAAGCCGTTGCCGAACGGCAGCATCGGTGAGCCGGCCCCGGTCGCGGGCGACGCCGACCACTCGTTCGAAGTCAGCGGCGTACCGTTTCAGCTGGCCGATGAACGCCGTACCGCGCTCATAACCCAAGGTCGCCATCGCGATCCGCCAGCCGTCGCCCGGCTCGCCCACGATCAGGTCAGCCGCAGTGCGCGCTCCGTCGAAGAACACCTCGCAGAAGTGCTCGCCACCGGCCATGTCGCGCATCGGACGCACGTCGATGCCGGCCTGGTCGAGCGGCACCAGGAAGAACGACAGGCCCTTGTGCTTGGGCTCATCCGCCTCGGTGCGGGCCAGCACGAAGATCCACTCGGACAGGTGCGCCTGGCTGGTCCAGACCTTCTGCCCGTCCAGCACCCACTCGCCACCGGCTCGCTTCGCCTTGGTGGAGACCGCCGCCAGGTCCGAGCCGGCCCCGGGCTCACTGAAGCCCTGGCACCAGATCTCCTCGCCGCGAAGGATCGGCGGAAGAAAGCGCTCCTTCTGTTCCTCAGTCCCGAAGTCGATGAGTGTCGGCCCCAGCATTCCCTCGCCGAACGTCCCCGCGCGAGTCGGCGCGCCGATTCGTGCGTATTCCTCGGCGAAGACGAGCGAGTCCATCGCCGTCACCTCGCGGCCTCCGAACACTTTCGGCCACGACAGGCCGATCCACCCGCCGCCGCCCATCTCCCGTTCCCACGCGAGCCGCAACGGCCAGTCCGACTCGTGGAACTCCGCACCAGTGCCGAGCGATCGGTAGTCGCCGACGAACGTCGCATCGAGCCACTCGCGCACCTCGGCCCTGAACGTCTCGGCTTCCCGCGGGTATTCGAAATCCACTACACGTCTCCGGGACGGCGCTGAAACTCAGCGAGAAGCGGCTGGCTGTAGGTGACCCGACCGGTCAGGAGCTTCGGCGGCTGCGAGCACAGGACGAGGGCAGCCTCTGCCATCAGCTCTGGACTCTCCAGCGCGAACCCCTCGACCAAGTCGTGGTGACCAGCGCCCGGGGTCGCGACGTTGTCCCACGGTGCCAGAGAGTTCACGGCGATCCCGTCATCGAAGAGCTCGGCTGCCAGCGCGGTCGTCAACCGGTTCAGTCCTGCCTTGACCATGCCGTACACGCTGAAGTTGCCGGTGCGATGGACGTCCTCGAAGGGAGGGCCGAGCGGATGGACGCCGGCCCGGCTCGAGATGTTGAGGATCCAGCCCTCACCGCGCTCCTTCATCCCAGGAACGACCAACTGGCACAGCTCGTACGGCGCCCACAGCTGGACTTCGACCATCAGCTTGAACCGTTTCTCCGGAAACGCCTCGAGCGGCAACAGGAAGGTGACCGCCGCGTTGTTCACGAGGATGTCGACGGGCCCGAGCCGTTGCGTCACTACCTCGACCAGTCGCTTGCGATCCTCGGCGTTGGACAGGTCGCACTGGATCGGGAGAGCCTCGCCGCCGGCAGCCTTGATGCGCTCGGCAGTTTCGACCAGTGAGCCCTCGACGCTGGCATCAGGGTCCAATGTCCGAGCAGAGATCGCGACCCTCGCTCCTTCGCTCGCCAGGCGGCGGGCAATCGCCTCGCCGATGCCCCTGCTGGCACCGGTGACGATCGCCACCCGTCCGTCACACATCCGATCCACGACACCTCCGACTCCCGGACGATCCGCTAGATGAGTGTACCTGTTTAACTGTATCTCATCCTGGCCCGTCCTCGTGGCCCGAGAGATATTCGTGCGTCTCCTCGATGTGGCGTCGCCACAGCGCGCCGCTTGCTTCGACGTCGCCGGCCGCGAGCAGGTCCACGAATTTCTGGTGCGCACGAGCACCAAGGTGTTGCGCGGCAGAGGCGCGCCACGAGCCCGTCGTGGCGCGATCCATGAGAGCAAGATCGATGAGTTGCTGCACCGCGCTGTGCAGCACTCCGACGGTGAGGTTGCCCGCCTCCTCGACCAGGCGCTGATGAAACCGGTTCTGTGCTTCGAGTTGTTTCAGCGGGTCCTTGACACGGGCGGCCTGCTCCACCGCCTTGCGAAGATCTGCGATCTGAAGCGGATCCCGCCGGGAAGCAACCGTCCGCGCGCAGGCCACCTCGAGGATTGCCTGCGCCGTGCTCAGGTCCGCCACTGACACGCCGCTGTGCTCGAGCACCAATCCGGCGTAACGAGCGACGACGTCGACCGTTGGAACTCGGACACGCGCGCCGCCACGCGAACCGCGATGGACGGTGATGAGTCCTTCGCTCTCGAGTACTCGAAACGCTTCGCGAAGCGTCGGTCGGGAGACGCGGAATTCGGCCATCAGACCGGCTTCAGGCGGAAGAGTCTCCCCTTCGCTGAGCTCGCCCCGCACGATCCGTTCCCGCAGGAGCTGCGCCACCAACTCCGCTGTCTTCGGCACTCGCACTGCCGAGCCGTGAGAATCCATTGCGCTCCGCAATCCGTCAGATCCGCTAGATTATCTACCTGAATCTAGCACGAGCCGCGCCACGCGAGAAGGGCCGCGAGGGAGGGCTGTCGATTGCGTTGCGTTGAACGGTCAGCTGAACAGGTCGACGACGTTCGTGCCGACGCCCTTAGTGAGGACGCGGCCAGCCTCTGTCAGGTGCTCGCGCCAGAGGTCCTCTGCCGCATCTTCGTCACCCTCTCGAATGAGCTCGATGAGCCGAGCGCGGGTCCGGTGAGCTTTCTTGCTGAGCCCGTAGTTGTCCTCTGCACTGTGCGACCGATCGAACGTCAGGGCAGCGGCCTTCGAGATGTGTTCGAGCATGGTCGTGAGCAGCAGCAAGGTCTCATTGCCTGTGAGTTCGATGACAAGCGCGTTGAACTCGTGGAAGTGCTCGGGGTCGTCAACGCCGAGGCTCTCGAGCTTCGCTTCAAGTTGACGGGCGATCGAGACGCGATCACGTCGAACGGCGAGCATACGCGCGGCGGGAGCCTCCACGATGACGCGTGCTTCGAGCACATCGGCCAACGTCGCGCCTCGGTGTTGCAGCACGAGCCCTGCGTATCTCGCCGCCACGTCGGCGGAGGGTAGGAGGACGCGTGCACCGCCGCGAGCACCTCGGCGAATTGCGATCAAGCCTTCGGACTCGAGGATGCGGAACGCCTCCCGAAGCGTGGGGCGCGAGATCGCGAACTCCTCCATGAGTGCACTCTCCGGCGGGAGTGCCTCACCCTCACCCAGATCGCCGATGACGATTCTCTTGCGGATGTGGCTTGCGACCAGCTCCGCTGTCTTGGGTACGCGGACACTGGCACCATCGAAAGCCACACTTGTCATACCAGTGATGGTACGGCCTCCTTGTGACGGGATAGCGCACCACTCGCCAAATGAATCAGCGATTGAAGAGCGTTTCGGCGTTGCCCCGCATGATGGCGCGCTTCGTGGCCTCGTCAAGTGGGTCGAGCAACTTCTCGAAGTCAGCCGGTTCGGCGATCCCCTCGGCGTGCGGAAAGTCCGATCCCATCACCAGACAGCTCGAGTCGCCACCGAGGTTCTCCACGATCCATGGGATGTTGTCCTCGGGATACGGCGCCACCCGGACGAACTCCTTGAAGATGTTGGACGGACGGTCTTCGAGCTTCCCACCGATCCAGGGGCCGTTGCGGCCCATCCCGCGACTCTTGTCCATGTGGGTCAACTCGTGCGGGACCCAACTCGCACCGTGCTCGGCGATCAACATGCGCAAGTTGGGGAACCGACCGAACAGATTGTCGAAGATCAGAGCCGACACCGTGTCGATCACGGGGCGCTCGCCATACACGTTCATCCACTGCCACGCAGACATGTGCCATGACGCAGGATCGGCGTTGTGTCCCCACGCGGGTGAGATCGCGTCGAAATACCAATACGGCATGATGTGAAGAGCGAGTGTTATGCCTGCCTCGTTGAGCCTCGACCAGATCGGGTCGAAGTAGGGATCGCCAGGTGAGCGGCCATAGGCCGGGCCGGTCGGAATCAGGACGACCTTGGCGCCAGAGTCGAGGATCTGGTCGACGAGCTCGAGGGAACGCTCCCGATCGCGAAGCGACAGTACCGCCGTCGCGAACAGCTTCTCGTCGTAGTTGAAGCCCCAGGTCTCGTTGAACCAGCGATTGAACGACTGGAGATTGACGTACAGAGCGTCGGTGTCGGTCACATAGTGCTCGGCTGCAAGGGCCATCCCCGCCGGGAAGACGACGCAGCGTTCGACACCTTGCGACTCCAGAAGTCGAAGTCGCGGCTCACGCTCAAGGTACTCAGGACGCACGGGTTCGGGCTGGTAGCTCTCGTCCGGGTTGCCTGACGCCATCTGCTTCAGCATTTCCTTGAGCGAGCCCGGACGGTACGCCAGGTCGAAGCCCAATCCCGACTCACTGTTGAACGTCGCGACCCGGTTGCCGGCGAGGATCACCTCCTTGCCATCCGCCTTCACGACGGCGCTGATGGCCCGATCCTTGTACGACTCCGGCAGGTACTGCGTGAAAGCATCCCGCGGTTCGTAGCAGTGGGTGTCGCAATCAAAGATGCCGTAGTCGAGATGACTCATGTGGCGTACTCCGGGCACTAGGTGTTAGAACACAATCATACAACTATTTCGGTCTCAGTCGTAAAGAGAGGGGACTCCGATGACGGACCTCGGAGATCGGGTTGCCGTCGTGACTGGCGGCGCCGGGGGAATCGGTAGTGCGATCGCACATGCGTTGTTCGAGGCAGGCGCGGCCGTCGCCGTGTGGGACGTGGACGGGGGACGCGCCAAGGAGGTCGGCGACGCGCTCGGCGACAGGGCAGTCGGCGTCGAGGTGGACATCACCAGCCGGGCAAGCATCCAGCATGCGCTCGACAGCACGCAGGACTGGCTCGGCCCAGTGGATGTGTTGGTGAACAACGCGGGCATCGACAAGATCGAACGCTTCCTCGATTCCGAGGAGTCGACCTGGGAACGCGTCGTCGCGGTCAACTATCTCGGCACGGTTCGGTGCTGCCACGTCGTGTTGCCCGGCATGGTGGAACGCAACGGAGGCCGTGTGATCAACATCGCGTCCGATGCCGGACGCGTCGGGTCCTCTGGTGAGGTCGTGTATTCGGGCACGAAGGGTGGCATCATCGCGTTCTCCAAAGCGCTGGCACGCGAAGTGGCGGCGAACGGCGTCACCGTGAACGTCGTCTGTCCGGGACCGACGGATACTCCACTGCTCGATCTGGTCGCCGAAGCCAGCCAGAAGCTCTACGACTCGCTCGCTCGGGCCGTACCGATGAAGCGCATCGGGCAGCCGGCGGACATCGCTCCTGCGGTCGCGTTCCTGGCCTCCGACGGTGCCGCGTACATCACCGGCCAGACGCTGTCCGTCTCCGGTGGCTTGACGATGGCGTGATGGGCGGCTTGGTTCGCGTCGACCATCGCTCCGACGGTGTCGGCCTCATCACCCTCGACCGCGCCGAACGGCTGAACACCATCACGTCTGAGATGGCCATCGAGTTGATCGATGCGGTGAAGTCCCTCGAGGAAGACTCTTCGGTCGGTGCGCTCCTCGTAGCCGGCGAAGGCAAAGCGTTCTGCGCCGGCGCCGACATCACCGAGCTCGATTCGCTCGACGGCCCGCATGACTTTGCCAACTTCGTCGCAGGACTGACGGCCGCTCTCGGCGCACTTGCGGCCTGCCGCAAGCCATCTGTCGCGGCATTGCATGGCGTTGCATTCGGTGGCGGACTCGAACTGGCGTTGGCCTGCGACTTGCGCGTTGCCGACGAGACCGCCCGCCTCGGCGTGCCCGAGATCAAACTCGGTCTGTTGCCGGGCGCGACGGGCACCGCTCGCTTGCCGAGGATGCTCCCGAAAGCGATCGCGAAGCAGCTGCTGCTGACGGGGGATCCGTTGAGTGCCGGCGATGCCTACCGGCTCGGCCTCGTCAATGACGTCGTCTCGGCTGGCGCCGCGTTGGACGCGGCCATCGCGCTCGCCACGAAACTTGCGGCGCTTCCGCCGCTCGCTCTGGCGGCCGCCAAGCGACTCGTCGACGAGGGCGCCGCGATGCCAATGGCGAGCGCGATCGCCTTCGAACGCGAGACGGTGTCCATGTTGTTCGCCTCCGAAGACCGCGTCGAAGGCCTGCGCGCCTTCCTCGAGAAGCGCCCCGGCCAGTTCAAGGGCCGCTGACACCTCGCCGCCGGCGAGTCAAAGGCGTTCGATGATGGTGGCAGTACCCATGCCGCCGCCGGTGCACATGGCGATCAACGCCGTCGATCCGTCAGTGCGCTCGAGCTCGTCGAGCGCGGTCTGGATGAGCATGGCGCCGGTCGCGCCAATCGGATGGCCGAGCGCGATTGCGCCACCGTTCGGGTTCACTCGGTCGAGTTCGAGGTCAAGCTCTCGGACCGCCTTGAGAACCACCGAGGCGAAGGCTTCGTTGATCTCCCAGATGTCGATGTCGCCCACCGACATGCCGGCCTTCTCGAGACACATGCGGGCTGCGGGTGCAGGAGCAGTCAGCATGATCACCGGTTCGGCGCCCGCAACCGCGGTGGCGCGGATGCGAGCACGCGGTGCGAGCCCGTGGGCGCTCGCGTAGTCAGACGACGCGACCAGCACGGCCGAAGCGCCGTCGACGACGCCTGATGAGTTGCCCGCGTGATGCACGTGGTCGACGCGGTCGATGGAGGGGTACGCGCGCATGCACATGTCATCGAACGACTCGTCGAAGCCGTCGAACTGCGCTCGTCCCATCGCTTCGAAGCTCGGTGTGAGCTTCGCGAGCCCTTCGAGCGTCGTACCCGGGCGGGGAAACTCCTCGTGGTCGAGTGCGACAGAACCGTCCGCGTTGCGCACCGGAGTGACCGATCGGTCGAACCGGCCCTCGGCCATCGCCTTCGCGGCGCGCTCCTGGCTCACAACCGCCAGCTCGTCGCAGTCCTCGCGGCTGAGTCCCTCCACCGTGGCGATGAGATCGGCCGAGATCCCCTGCGGGACCGTCGGATACTTCGCGCGCAACGCCGGGTTGTCGCCGTCGAGCGTCGGCGGTGCGCCGGTGTCGTCGACCGGCCAACGCGACATCGATTCGACGCCGCCGCCGACGACCAGGTCCTGCATTCCGGACAGGATCCCCATCGCCGCCAGCGTGACCGCCTGCTGCCCCGACCCGCAGAAGCGGTTCAACGTGAACCCCGGAGTGGTGTACGGCCAGCCGGCGGCGAGCACGGCCAACCGTCCGATGCAATCACCGTGATCGCCGACGCTGTTGCCGTTGCCGACGATCACGTCCTCGACCGCAGTCGGCTCGACGCCGGTGCGGTCAGTGAGCACGTTGAGACATTGCGCGAGCAACTCTTGCGGATGGATGTGGTGTAGCGCACCGGTCGGCTTGCCCTTTCCCCGCGGCGTGCGGACGCCGTCGATGATCCAGGCTTCACGTGCATGCGGCATCGTCAGTACCCCCTGAGGCCCATGGTGCGGGCGATTGCGTTTCGTTGGATCTGGCTCGTACCGCCCGAGATCGGAGCGACGATCGACTCGCGATACCGGAAGCTCATCGTGCTCTCGGTCGCGAACCCGTGGCCGGCGAGGATCTGCATGCCGAGCCTCGCGGCCGCGACATAGGTCTCTGATCCCTTCAACTTTGCCATCGCGCCGGCGCGTCCGCCGCTGTCGACGCCCTCGTCGTGCATCCACGCGGCCCGTTGCACGAGCAGGCGCGCGGCATCGACGTCAGTCTGCATGTCGGCCAGCGCGTGCGTGATCGCCTGAAACTCGCCGATCGGCCGGCCGAAGGCATGACGTTGTTTGGCGTAGGCAAGCGCCTCGTCGACCGTTGCTTGCGCGGCGCCGACGTAGCCGCCGCTGATCAGGACGCGCTCGACGTCGAGGCCCGAGAGCATCACTTCCCAGCCACAGTCGATCTGTCCGAGGAGGCTCGACTTCGGGATCTCCACGTTGTCGAGGTACACCTCGTACGTGCCGAGGATGTGGCGCGCCAGAGTGTCGATCTTGCGGAGCTCGACGCCTGGGGCGTGTGGGTCGAGCAGCAACACCGACAAGCCGCGGTGCTTCGCTTCATCGCGATTCGTCCGTACGTACAGGACGATGTCGGTGCCCGGTAGGCCGGCACCTGTGCACCACATCTTCTGTCCGTTGACGACGAAGCTGTCGCCCTTGTCCTCGGCGAACGTTCGCAAGGCGGCGGCGTCTGATCCTGCGTCGGGTTCGGACATCCCGATCGAAAGACGACGCTCCGCCCGCATGACCGCGGGGAGCAACTCGCGTCGCATGTCGTCGGTGCCCCACTGCTGGATCACAAACCCGCCCATCAACGTGAGGATGAAGCACTGGGCCACGTCGAGGCTGGCGTGGCCGAGTGCCTCGGCGATGACGGCCAGGTCCGCCGCACCGCCTCCCCCGCCACCTTGATCCTCGGGGAACGGGAGCTCGAACCAACCCATCTCTGCGAACCCGGTGAAGAGCTCCGCCGGATAGTGATGCTCTTCGTCCCACTGCTTCGCCCGTTCCGACGGACAGACGTCGGCGACGAACCGGTTGGCCGTCTCCTGCAACAATCGCTGTTCATCGCTCAGTCCGAAATCCATACGATTATCTTACTGATTAGCCCATTGCGGGTCGACGAGAAGGCGCCGGCGGAGGAGCTTGCCGGCCGCGTTTCTCGGTAGTTCGTCGGCCACCACCCACTCGGCGGGCACCTTGAACCCTGCGAGCTGGGCGCGCACGTGGGCCTGCAGGTCGTCGAACTCCGGCGGCTGCGTCGGATCTTCGAGGACGACGACGGCCCGCACGATCTCACCCCACCGTCGGTCGGGGACGCCGACCACCGCGGCTTCACGAACGTCGGGATGGTGCTCGAGCACCTGCTCGACCTCGACTGGATAGATGTTCTCGCCGCCTCGGATGATCTTGTCGCCGCGGCGACCGGACAGGAAGAGATGTCCCTCGTCGTCGAGGCGCCCCATGTCACCAGTGCGGAGCCAACCGTCGGGGTCCGGCCGGAAGAAATGTGGCGCGCGCCCGACCACCTCGCCGACCCCGCTGGCGTCGGCACCCTCGATGCGTAACTCCACGCCCAACGCGGCGCGGCCAACCGACTCGAGCAGATCGTCGCGACCATCGATGACGATCCGTCGGTGATCCTGCGCTGTCAGACACGTGATGGGACTGCCTTCGGTCTGGCCGAAGATGTTCACGAGGTCGACGTCGGGCAACGCGTCGAGAACACGCCGGAGTGTCACGGGGTGGATGGGGGACGCTCCGTACTGCAACACCCGCAAGTCGGGCAGGGCGAGCACGCCTTCGTCGAGGAGCATGTCGAGGACAGTGGGCACCGTCAACGCGTGGGTCGTTCCGAATGCGGCGAGTCCCTTCCACGCTTCGACGGTGAATCGACTGACCGGCACTGATGCAGCACCGGCGGCCAACGCCACCGCATAGTTGCCGAACCCGGCGATGTGATGGAACGGCGATGCGGTCGCGTACACCGAACGAGGTCCGAGCGAGCACAGGTCGACATTGACTTGCGTTCGCTGGGCGAGCTGCGCCTGGCGGTAGGCGACCGGTTTCGGTGTACCGGTGGTCCCCGAGGTGTGCAACACGAACGCGACGTCGTCAGCCGCAGGGGCGAGGTCGAGTGTGTCCTTGGATCGTGGTGGGATGTCGACGACCACCAATTCGCAGTCGCTGCTGCTCGCGAGCTGTCGACCCAGTGGGATGAACTCTGGCTCGACCAACAGCACATCGCTGCCGAGGTTCTCGATGCAGGGGTGCAACTCGTGAGCCGTGAGCCGCGGTCCGAGGGGAGCGATCGGCCGCTCGCAATCAGCGCCGCCGATCACATAGGCGAACGCGGCCGGACTCGACGTCAGCAGTGCCGGGACTGCTCGTGTGTCGGTCGCGATGGCCGACAGGTGCCGCGCCGCACCCGCGGCCCGCTCGAGCAGTTCGGCGCCGGACCAGCAAAGGTCCGTCGTGATCACAGCTGCTTCGGCGCGGTCGCGCCACCAGCCGAGCATCTCGGACCACGTACCGGCCGAGGCGACGTGCGTCGGAAGGGGAACGCTGCTCAGGAGGCGATGCCGCCGGAAGGTAGACCGCTCGGGAGTAGGCGGAATGCGGTTCGCAAGCCTCGGTCGAGATCAGTTGCGTCCACCGCTTGCCCTGGCCGGCCGTGGTAGGCGCGCTCTGGATCGATGTCCCATGGCCGCAACCGTTGCACGGTGTTGCCGTGGACACGCAGGATCGATCCGGTGAGCCATCGCGATGCCTCCGAGCAGAGGTACGCAACCACCGGTGACGTGTTCGCGGGATCGAATCGATCCCAGCCCTCCCCCGACGCGTCTGGATCTGCGAACAGTCCTTCGGTCATGCGGGTGCGGGCGAGTGGCGATACGGCATTCGCAGTCACGCCGTAGCGATCCATCTCCATCGCGGTGATGAGCGTGAGACTCGCGATCGCCGCCTTGGCTGGCCCGTAGTTCGACTGTCCGACGTTGCCGAACAGACCAGCACCGGACGTGGTGTTCACGATCCGACCGGCGACTGCTCGTCCTGCCTTGCTCTCCTCTCGCCAATAGGCGCAGGCGTGACGAGTGAGATTCCACGTTCCCTTCAAGTGGACAGCCACCACGAGGTCGAAGTCGTCCTCGGACATGCCTGTGATCATCCGGTCTCGGATGATTCCCGCGTTGTTGACGATCGCGTCGAGCCGGCCGTACTCGGCGACCACCTTCTCGACAAGAGCACCGACGCCGGCGAAGTCCGTGACGGACGTGCCGTCCGCGGTCGCGGTTCCACCACTGTCGAGGATCGCTTCGACCACTTCTTGTGCCGGGGTAGCCCCTTCGGTTTCCCCGTGAAGGCCTGCGCCGAGGTCGTTGACCACCACCGAGGCACCGTGATGCGCGAGTTCCATGCAATGTTCGCGACCCAGGCCTCGGCCGCCGCCGGAAACAATGACGACCCGCTTGTCGAGCAGTCCCATGTCGTCGCTCCTAGTAGGTGAGATAGGTCGCGTCCACGAGGACGGCCGGCCGGCCTCGATGGTCACGCACTTCGCCGCGTGCGGCGGCAAGGCGCCGGCCGAGATGCAAAACCGCGGCGTGGCATTCGATCGGCGAACCGTTGGCGATGATCGGTCGAAGGAACGATGCCCGGAGCTCGACCGGCCGCATGCGTTGCTCGCGGTCGAGTGCGGCTCGCAGCGCGAGGTCGAGCGTGCGCTCCCCCATCAGCACACCGAAGCCACCGTGAAGACCGCCCGACGAGTTGGCCAGACGCGGCGACGCCGGTATCGCCGCGCGCACTCCGGTGCGTCCGGCGCGTAGCACGGTGAGGCCGAGTCCTTCGAGCACCGGCTCGCCCGCCGTCAAACGGTGGGCCTGCGGATGAGACCGAGTCGGCGTCGCGATCGTTGCGGAAGTCGCTGGGGGCGCTTTCACCGGTGCACGATCGCTTCGCGTTGCGGCGTCGAGCACAACCGATCCAATCGTGGCCTTTGCCAAGACGGTCCCGTCTTCGAGCCGAACGTCGCCGTCGGCCAAGCCGAACGAGTCGTCGAGAGAGCATTGCTCCGCCACGCACGTGAGCTCTCCGGCACCGCCCGGCACAGGACGCAGCAGCTCCAGGTGGAGATGCGACGTGACCAGGCCCCACTGCGACGGCAGGTTCGTCATGATGGCGTTGCCGAGCGCGGAGTCGACCAGGACCGCGAGCCCGCCAGCCGGCAGCGCGCCATCGCCATCGAGCATCCAAGCCGGGGGGCAGAGGGTGTGTTCCGCACGGCCGCGAGCGGCCGAGACCTGCCCGAGTCCGGATGACTCCCAGGCGGGAATAGCGCGCTTCTCGGCAAGTTGCCTTCGCACAGGAGAGGCTGGAGGCGCCACATCGGAATCGTACTCGCAAATCGTCTAACTTGTTGTACTGATCTTGCCTGCCAGGGTGCCGCCGCACAACTGAGGAGTCATCGATGTCAGACGCCGAGCCGCTCGTCCGTGGGAAGACCTGGGAGGAGATGCCCGTCGGCAGCAGGTTCCGCACGGCGAGCCGCACGATCACGGAAGCGGATCTCGTGAACTTCATCACGATGTTCGGTTTCAACGAGCCGCTCTTCTGGGATGCACGACACGCGGCCACGGCCGGATTCAAGGGCCGATTGGTTCCCGGCGCGCTCACGTACTCCATGGCCGAAGGTTTGGTCATCCAGAGCCACATCCTCCACGGCACCGGCCTCGCGTTCATGGGCATGCAACTCGACGTGAAAAGACCCGTCTACGTCGGCGACACCATTCACGCCGTCGTGGAGGTCACCGAGTCGCGTGCCGCCAGCTCGGGGCCGGACCGCGGTGTCGTAACGACCCGCATCTCCGTTCGGAATCAGGACGACGAAGAGGTGCTGGTCTTCGTCCCGGTGCGACTCATCCGCGGGGAGAGCTACGTCGACCAGTGACCTCGCACGAATGTTGGGTGGAAACGGGTGCCCTGGCACCCGTTTCCCCCCGGAGTTCAGAAGCTATGGGACGAGGTCGTTGCCGAGGTTGCCGATGTTGATGATGCGATTCACACCTGCTCGGCTGTAGTCGTAACCCTGCATCGGATAGCCGTTCGTGAGAAACGCGAATGACACACCGGTCTCCGGATCCATGAACGCGAGCTGGCATGGCGCGCCGCCGTTGCCGAACGTGCGCGGTGAACCGGTGCGAGGCGTCCACGAGCCACCGACCTCGCCGCTCACCATCACGAACAGGCCCAGGTTGGCGATCTCGTCACTACCGCCGTACAGGCGATCGCCGTAGGGCTGCCCGGAGACTCGGACTCGAGTCGCGTCGTCCACCGTGGCCGCGTCCCACAGACCGCTGTGGGTCAATGTCTGGAAGAACAGCGCGACGTCGGCCGCGGTCGCCGCGATCGAGTGACTGGGTTCTCCGGCGGCAAGAACGTCGGGGTTGGCGAGGTACCACGGCCCCCAAGGGTCGACTTGTTGGTCGTCGCTCGTCCGATCAGTGGCGACGGGCACCGCCACCACGGACGCATACTCGTCCGCGGGCACCGGCAGCATGATGCCCAGGCCGAGCGGCAAGACGATCTCGTTGTGCAAGTAGTCGGGAAAGGCGAGACCTGTTCGGCGTTCCACCATCTCGGCGATGAGCCAAGCGGCGCCAGTCAGGTGGAACTGCAGCCGGCTCCCCGGCTCCCAGTCGAGGCGCCACTTCGAGAACGCAGCGAGCCGCTGCGCGCGGTCGAGCATCTTCGGATAGCCGAGCGGTGCGAACGGGAAGCCGGCCGTGTGAGTGAGCACCTGCTCGACTGTCACCGCTTCCTTTCCGTTGGTCGCGAACTCCGGGATGATGTCGCCAACGCGCTCGTCGAGCGCGAGCAACCCTTCGCCGAGCAACTTCCAGACGCTGGCGGCGACAATCGTGCGGCCGACCGATTGCAGGATGTAGCGCGACTCCGAAGTCGCGTCGCCAAAGGTCTCGAAGGCCACGAGCTCCCCGTCGGATGCCACCGCGACTTGTGCTGAAGGCAGCGGGCCGTCATCGACTTCGAGTCGGACCCGCGCGAGCAACACGTCGAGCCGGCGCGCATCGATGCTCATGTTCGGAGATTACGTCTCGATTCGCCGGACCCGGCCGTATTCCGCTAGAAAAGTGACTGGAATTACCGGGAGGACGGCGCACGGTGGATCCGCGACACTCGGAAGAAGCAGAGCGCTTCCGACGCCAGGTGCGCGACTTTCTCGATCACAACCTGCCACCCGGATGGCTCGGTCTCGGCGCCATCGCGGATCACGACGAAGCCGATGCATTCGTGCAGAAGTGGCGCGAGACACTCGCGGCGAACGGGTTTGTTGCCGTGTCGTGGCCGAAGCAGTACGGCGGGGCCGGCCTGTCGAAGACCGAACAGGTGGTGCTGGTCGAGGAGTTCGCCCGCGCCGGCGTGCCGGCCATGGGCTACAACGACACGTTCAGCATCAAGATGCTCGGGGGCACGCTGCTCCGATGGGGCACAGAGGAACAGAGGCGCCACTTCCTCCCTCGCATCCTCTCGGGCGAGGATCGCTGGTGTCAGGGGTTCTCCGAGCCGGGCTCCGGCTCCGATCTTGCCTCGTTGTCGACCCGTGCCATTCTCGACGGTGAGCGCTGGATCATCGACGGACAGAAGCTCTGGACGTCTCGGGCCCGCGAAGCGAACTGGATCTTCCTCCTCGCTCGCACCAATCCCGACGCGCCGAAGCATCGCGGCATCTCCTTCCTCCTCGTCCCACTCGACCAACCGGGGATCGACGTCCGACCCATCCGCGCGCTCTCGGGTGAGAGCGAGTTCAACGAGGTCTTCTTCGACGGTGCGATCACAGCCGCCGAGTATGTGGTCGGCGAGGTCGACAATGGCTGGGCTGTGGCATCAACGCTGCTCGGTCTCGAGCGCGGTGAGGAAGCGGCGACGAATCCGATTCTGTTCCGCGCTGAACTCGATCGGTTGCTGGCGTGTGTAACGGAGCGGCGGAGCAACACTGACCCGGCACTTCGTCAACGACTTGCGGATGTCTATGCACGCTGCGAGATCATGCGATTCCTCGGTCTGCGCATCCTGACCGGTGTGCTCCGGCAGGGGTCGCTCGGAACGGAGGCATCGATCTCGAAGCTGTACTGGAGCGAGTACCACCGGCGCGTGACCGAGCTCGCCCTCGACGTACTCGGCGCCGATGCACTGCACTTCGAAGGACGTCTCCCTCTTCGCGGCTACCGAACCGACGACCCCGGGGCACCGAACACGTCCGGGTCTTGGCTCGGCGCGTTCTACAACGCAACCGCAGGAACGATCTACGCGGGCACGTCGGAGGTGCAACGCAACATCCTCGCCGAAACCGTGCTCGGACTTCCCCGCGAACCGCGATGACACGAGGAGATCCGCCGTGACGATCAGCGCGAACGACGTGACCTTCGACGTCTCCGCGGTACTGCCCACTGGCGCAATCGAGGATCACGCCGAGATCACGGCCACCGTAGTCGCCGACCCCGAGGCCATCGACGACTCGCCGACCGTCGTCGTCGCCATTCCCGGCGGCACCTACCACCGCCGGTACTGGGACATGCACCCGCCCGGTCGCAGCGGCTACAGCAAGGCCGAGTACCTCGCCCAAGAAGGCCTTGTCTTCATCGCGATGGACTACCTCGGCGGAGGCGACAGCACCCGTCCGGCCGACGGAGACTTCATCGGCCTCGAGGTCCAAGCCGACGCCGCCCACCTCGCCCTTCTCGAAGCACAGCACCGCCTTCGAGAACGAACGCTCGTCGACGAGCTCGGGCCGATCCCGGGCGCCACGTTCGTCGGAATCGGCCAATCGCTCGGTGGCTTCATCACGATGATCCAGCAGGGCAAGTACGCCGACTTCCCCGCCATCGGCATCTTCGGAGCGTCTCCACTACTCATCGCGGGCACTCGTGAACAGCCAGACTGGGATTCCATGTCGATCGACGAGCGCCGGCAGTGGATCATCGATGCGAACGCGCAGCAGAGCGGAACAGCAGGTGGACTTCCGATGTACCACGGCGCGCCGCGGGACCAGTTCCGAGGCATCTTCCACGTTCCTGACGTCGACGATGATCTCGTGCGTTACGACGAGGAGCACTGCCATACCCTCATCCCCCGCTATTCAGGAGTCGACGGCATGACGCCTGGTTTTGCCAAACCGTTTGCCGACTGCATCACCTCGCCGGTGTTCCTTGCCTTCGGCCAATACGACGTATCCGCGAATCCCCACCGCGAGCCCATGGGGTATCCCTCGTCGGCGGACATCACCGTCGTGCAGATCCCGAACATGGCCCACATGCACAACTTCGCCGACACGAGGATGCTGCTCTGGAATCGCTTCCTCGCATGGCTGCCTGCGGTGGACGGACGCCAATGACAGTGAAGTGGATGTTCCATGCGACCGCGATGGGGCCGAGCTACGACGCGATCATCGATCCGCTGCGAGAGCTCCTCGGCTGCCGGGTGCTGCACGACGAAGCAATGGACACGCCGGGAATCGAGCGCCGAGGCGGCATGACCTGGATCGCTGACAACTCGATCGAGATTGGCGAGCCATACGGTGAAACCTCACCGATCCATGTCTTCATCGAACGCTTCGGTGGCGGGATGCACTCCGTCGCCGTTCAGGTCGACGATCTCGACGCGGCCTTGGAGCACGCCGTTTCACTCGGCGCGGAGGTGGCCGACCGCCCCCTCGACGGCATCGCCTTCACCCGGCCATCGACTACCGGTGGTCTGCTGTTCGAGTGGAACCACAACCCGCAGGACGATGACCCGCGGTGGGGCGCGACGCTGGCGCCGGAATCGCCCTCGATCCTCCAGCCGAAGCACTTCTCGTACGTCGCCGCCGTGGTCGAAAACCCGAGTGCAACCGCTCAACGGCTGAGCGACGTCTTCAACACCAGCGCGCATGTCCTGGCGGAGGCGGGCGCCGACGATGAGCCCGCTGCATCGGTTGCGATCGGCGACTGCTCGATCGCGCTGTTTCCGATGCCCACGCCCGAGCGAGCGGCGACGATCTGGGCCACCCTGTGCTCCCGGCCGCGCTTCGTCGGCATGGCCGTCACCGTGCCCGACGTCGATGCTGCTCGCGCGTCCTTGGCCGAGGCTGGCTATGAGCTCAGTCACGTGTTGGCCGACGGCTCGCCGGTGGTTCACGGCCAAGCATTGCCGTTCCCCATCGTGGTCACGAACGACCTACTGACGGGCGACCCCCGCGGCTGACCAGAACTGGTCCCACGTCGGGAACTGGTCGGGGAGGTTCGGCGTACCGGATCCGTCCCAGCTCTTGAAGTCGACAGCCTGCGGCCGCTCGTTGATGTCGACCGCGTACCAGTGCTTCTCCCGCCGCCGGGAGAACAACCATTCGCCGTCGACGCGCCGATAGTCGTCGAAGTAGCAGATCGCCATCACGATCCATCGATCGTCGACTTCGTGCTCGGCACGGCAGTAGACCGCGCCGGTGGCGTGATCGGGGTCAGCGTCGTCGAACTCGATGCGATGTCCGCAGATCGAGTGGATGGAGCGCTTGAACGTCCGCACCATGCCGTCGATCTGCACCGCAAGGGCCTCGCGTCCCGATGTCTGCTTCGTCACTCGCACATCGGGGACGAACAGGCGAACCCAGGCGTCCATGTCGCGACTGTCAACCGCGAGCGCGTACCGGATCGGCAGCTGTTGGATGGCCAGGTGGCTCTCGATGCGATCGAGCCGCTGCTCGAGAGCGGCTGCCGTCATCGATCCGCCTCGCTCCAGTAGCGATCGCGAAGCAATCGCTTGTACAGCTTCCCCGAGTCCAGGCGCGGCAACTGGGGGTCGAAGTCGATCGAACGGGGGCACTTGTACGTCGCAAGCTGCTCGCGGCAGTACGAGAGCAGCTCCTGCGCCAGTTCGTCGCCGGCATCGTCCCACGACACCGGTTGCACGACCGCCTTCACCTCTTCGCCCATCTCCGCGTTCGGCACACCGATCACCGCGACGTCCATCACCTTCGGATGGTTCACGAGAACGTTCTCGGCCTCTTGTGGGTAGATGTTCACGCCGCCGCTGATGATCATGAACGAGCGCCGGTCGGTGAGGTACAGGTAGCCGTCATCGTCGAGGTAACCGATATCGCCGACGGTCGTCCAACCGTGTTCGTCCCTCGTCGATGCCGTCTTGTCGGTGTCGTTGTGGTACTCGAACGGGATGCTGCCCTCGAAGTAGATCGTGCCGATCTCGCCCGCAGGTACTTCGTGGCCGTCCTCGTCGACGATGTGCGGGATGCCGATCATCGGCTTGCCGACCGAGCCGGGATGCGCGAGCCATTCCTCACTGGTGATGAACGTCGCGCCCGCGCCTTCCGTGGACGAGTAGTACTCGGAGATGATCGGCCCCCACCACGCGATCATCTGACGCTTCACTTCGACGGGACAAGGCGCCGCCGCGTGCACCGCGGATTGCAACGATCCGAGGTCGAACTGGGTCCGCTCCTCCTGGGGAAGCTTCAACAAGCGGACGAACATCGTCGGGACCATCTGCGTGTGCGTCACGTTTTGCTTCTCGATCAACCGCAATGCCTCGACGGGGTCGTAGCGCTCCATGACGACGACGGTCGCACCCAGGCGTTGCGCACCGCTCGACCACGCCAGCGGGGCCGCGTGATACAGCGGAGCCGGGTTGAGATAGACGCTGCCGTCTTGGACGCCAATCGCCTGCAAGAAGGGGACCGCTCCCGGTAGACCCTCCCCCATCGGTGCGAACGTCAGCGGCCGCTGGATCCCCTTGGGTCGGCCTGTCGTTCCCGACGAGTAGAGCATGAAGTCGCCTTCGCACTCGTCTTCTATGGGCGTCGTCGGTTGTTTGCCGACGACATCCTCGTACGACTCCCAACCGTCAGCGGTGCCGTCGACCATCAGACGGTGACGGAGACGCGGTACGCGTTCGCCAGCCAATGCCGTCGCTGCCGGTTCGAGGAACTTCGACGACACCACGAGGTCCCCACCACAGTCGTCGACGATGTACGCGACCTCGTCAGCGGTCAGATGCGAGTTGATGGCGGTGTAGTACAAGCCGCTGCGCTGGGCGGCCCACACCGCTTCGAGGAAACGCGGATGATTCTCGAGCATGATCGCAACGGAACCGCCTCGCTCGATACCGCGAGCTCGGAACAACTGCGCCAGCTGATTGGAGCGCTCGTCGAGCTCGCGGAAGGTGATGGTCTCCCCCGACTGGCCCATGATGACCGCGGCGCGATCGGGGGCTCGTTCCGCGACGGCGGCAAGATGCATGGCGTTCTCCAGGTTCGTCATTGCGATGGATGGGCTTCGAGTTGCGCGCGTAGCTCGAACTTCTTGACCTTCCCTGACGCGGTCAGCGGGAAGGAGTCGACTTCGATCCAACGGCGGGGAACCTTGTACGCGGCAAGGGCGATGCGGGCATGCCGTGCGAGGTCATCGGGATCCGGTCTCGCACCCGGGAACGCCCGGTAGCAGGCCACCGGGATCTCGCCCCATCGCTCGTCGGGCAGCCCGATCACCGCAACGTCGGCAACGCCCGGGTGGCGCAGCAACACGTCCTCGACTTCGGCCGGGTAGATGTTCTCGCCGCCGCGGATGATGACATCGCGCACGCGGCCATGAATGCGAATGACACCTCGCCCGTCCATGGAGCACAGGTCGCCGGTGTGCAGCCAGCCGTCGCCGTCAAGTGTCTGTGCCGCAATGTCCGCGGGCACGCCGATGTACCGATCCATCGTGAGCGGCGACCGCATCCACAACTCGCCGACCTCGCCGAGTCCCACGGGCTTGCCGTCCGGTGCCGCGAGACACACCTCGCGTTGGGGCATCGGACGGCCGATGGTCTCGGCCTTGGTCACGTCATCGTCGGTGATGTCAGTTTGGATCGCGTTCGGTGACTCCGATTGCCCGTACGCGACGATGACCGTGGCATCGAATCGCTGTTCGACGTTACGGATCAACGACGGCGGCACCGTGCTCCCACCGGATTGCACGATGCGAAGGGCACTCAGATCGATGCTCGCGAACGACGGATGCTCCATCAACGCGATGAGCATCGTCGGCACGCTGCCGAGGATCGTGGCCGACGTCGCCTCCAACACGCGGAGCACGAGCCCCGGTTCGAACGCGGGCACGATTGTGAGACAGGCGCCCGCGGACAGAACCGCGAGCGCGACCGACACGGAACCACCCACATGGTGCATGGGCAACGGGTTCAGCCAGTTGTCATCGCGGTGCCCGCCAATGCGCTGCATGGAGATGCGCGCGCAGTTGAACGCGGCGCGATGGCTGAGCACAGCGCCCTTGGGCCGGCCGGTGGTTCCCGACGTGTACTGGATAAGGAACGGGTTGTCCGGATCCACCTCCGGGATGTGGCCGTCGCTGAGCGCCATCGATCGCCAGCAGGCAAGCTCACTGACCTGAAGGTCGAGCCGCGCCCCGATGTCGACGAGACGCGTGAGCAATGGTGATCCGCGGAACTCTGAGTCCGCGAAGAGAAGGTCCACATGCGCCGTCTCCAACAGGTACTCGATCTCCTCATCCGTGAACGCCGGGTTCACGGGTACGAGGGGAACGCCGGCGAGCGCGGCGGCGTACTCCAGCACGAGCCAGTCAGGAGTCGGTATCGCGCACACACCAACCGTTCTGTTGTCTGTCATCGACGCGTGCAGGGCTCGGGCGAGTTGGTGCGAATGCTCGAACAGGTCGGCGTAGCTGAGCGTTGTGATGTCGTCGCCCGCGAGAGATCGGACTGCTGGCGCATCTGGTGTGGTTGCCGCCCAGCAGCGCAGAACCTCGCCGATCGGCCGTCGATCGAGTTCGACGCTCGTATCGGCAGGCCAGTAGGCCTGCGGTCCGACCGTCATCCTCAACCGCGCCAGCCGACGGTCATTGGCTTCCCGTCGGCTTGAATCCGGCCAGCAGGGGCGCCAGTTCAGTGCACACCACCTGGACCTGACGAGCGACCATCTCCTCGGGCATCCCCGCGATCGAGGCCCAGAAGAAGACGGTCTCCACCGGTGCGTCGACGATGAGCTCCTGGATCCGTGACGCCAGATGCTCGGGCGTGCCGTAGAGGAACCATCCGAGCGGACCGCGGAAGGGTTCACGAGTCAGCAGCCGATCCGGATCGATGGGCTTCGGCACAGGTTGATCGGTGCCTTGCACCATGTGGGAGCGATAGGAGTCGAACTGGCGCGCCACGTGCTTGGACACCAGTGGCCAGTCGCGCTCGGGGTCTTCCGTCGCCCAACTGTTGAGACCACCAGCCATTCGCCCTCGACTCGAATCATGGCCCGCGGCAACCAGCGCGTCGCGATACGGCGGCCACAACGAGGGGTCGAGGCTGAGCAGTCCCTCGCCGAGGCGGCCGGCACGCGCTGCACCTTTGGGTCCTTGGTAGCCCATCCAGATCGGAACTTCTGGCTGCACCGGTGCGGGTGTCACGACCGAGGACCAAAGCTTGCGCAACTCGCGGACCCGACCATCGGTGATGTCGTATCGCCCGCGCATGTCGACGTCGAACAACTCGAACTCCGGCAGGCGGTAGCCCGTCCCCAAGCCGACTTCCAATCGTCCATCACTGAGGATGTCGACTATCGCCGCCTGTTCGGCGATCTCGGCCGCGTGGTGGAGCGGCGCGATGAGAATGGCGGTGCCGATTCGGACCCGCTTCGTACGGGCGGCGATCGCCGCGGCCATCGTCAGCGTCTGCGGGAGATAGCCGTCGTCGAACAGGTGATGCTCGGACACCCAGATGGAGTGGACGCCGAGCCGGTCGGCCTCTTCGCACATCTCCAACGTGAATCCGTAGAGACGGCTCCAGTCGATCTGCCACTGCGGAGGATTTCGCAAGTCGAAGTACAGACCGACGTTCACCGGCACAGCACCTCCATCGGTATTAGTCTAATCATATGACCGATTCGCCGTGGGCCGGAACCGACTTCCAGCAACCACCACGGACCGACGGCGGCGTCGCGATGTGCGGCGCCTGCCAGCGGCTTGGTCGGTGTCGACTCGGACTCACCACCGAGCGGCTGGATGACAACGGCACGGCCCATTTCGACATCGAGTGTCCGCCGGCATACGAAGGTGGCCCGGGCGTCGCGCACGGCGGATGGACGGCGGAGGTGCTCGACGAGGCGCTCGGTCACGTCCCGATCGCGCACAACCAACTGACCGTCACCGGCACGCTCACGGTTCGGTTCGTCAAGCCGGTGCCGATCGCACGACCGTTGGAGGCCCGTTCATGGGTGGATCGCATCGATGGAAAGAAGTGGTTCATCTCCGGCGAGCTGGTTCTCGCGTCGTCCGGCGCCTTGCTTGCCGAAGCCACAGGAGTGTGGGTGGCTCGGGAGCGCGCCGCACACTTCGGTGGCTTCGAGCAGTGGCTCGCGACGCAAGCGTGAGACGACCAAGGGCGTTCAGAGGGGTCGTCCCCCCGACCCGCTGAACCGACGAAGGGCCCCGCTACCCCCGGGGCCCTTCGTCACTCCTCGAACGGCTCGTCGTTCCACCACGGAAAGAACCCGGGCATGTCACCGGGCACCGACAACGGAAACCGAGCGGACCGCTTCTCTCTGAACGCGGCCACGCCCTCGCGAGCATCGTCGAGCTGCCCGAGAGCGCGGAGCGCCTCGGACTCGAGGCGGTTGGCGGTGATCGGGTGGGGCGAGCCGAGTTGGCGCCACATCATCTGGCGCGTCAGTGCGACGGATACCGCCGAGGTCTGTTCCGCGATCTCTGACGCCACTTCGTGGGCCCGTTCGAGTACCTGATCCGCGGGCACGAGCTCGCGCACGAGCCCGGCAGCCAAGGCTTCGTCAGCCGGAAAGATCCGGCCGGAGACCGCCCAGTCGACCGCGGTGGCGATCCCGACCAGCCGAGGAAGGAACCACGTCGCGCACGACTCCGGCACGATCCCCCGGCGGGTGAACGGCAACCCGAACCGGGCGTCATCGGCGGCAATGCGGATGTCCATCGGCAGGACCATGGTCACGCCGATGCCGACCGCGGTGCCGTTGATCGCGGCAATGACCGGCTTGGTCGAATCGAAGATGCGCATCGCGAGCATGCCGCCGACGTCTTGGCGGCCGCCGCGCAACGGCTTGAAGTTGTCGGATCCGACCTCGTAGCCCCCCGCGCCCACGGACAGGTCGGTGCCGGCGCTGAAGAACCTCCCGGCACCGGTCACGACGATGGCCCGCACCTCAGGGTCGGCGTCCGCTCGTGCGAACGTGTCGAGCAGAGTGTCGAGGACGGGGTAGGTGATCGTGTTGCGCGCCTGCTCTCGATCGATGGTGACCGTCAGGACCCGATTCGTCAGATCCGAGCGAACCTCCGTCATCGGCTCACACTCCGAGCAGCTCGTAGGACTCGAGGTCGCTCGCGGCCGTCACGCATCGACGGATGAGCGCATCGAGCAGCGCCTCGCTGTACATCGAGGTCGGCGTCACCAGCCAGGCGACGATGCCCCACACCATCTGCCGCCGATAGTGATCCCACGCATCATTCCAAGCCGGAGGCTCGACTCCCAGCCCGCGAAGCTCGTCGAGATACGCGCGCAGCAAGTCGCGTTCTCCCTTGCGGCGCGCTTCCACGTCGAGCGCGGTCATGAGCGTGTAGCCGACGTCATTGCCCCAGTTGGCGATGCGCATGAGTTGCCAGTCCAAGAGCCCGGCTCCGCCGTCGGGCAACAGGTAGCAGTTCCCGACGTGCGTGTCACCGTGGATGACCGTGCGCGGTTCCGCGTCGTTGACCTGTTGCAACGCCGCGAGCGCCGCGAACAAACGATCGGTGGTCTGCCCACCGAGCTCGAACGCTTCGCCCTTGTACGGCACTTCGAGCTCGAAGCGAGTCGCCTCGAGGCCCTCGCCCACCCACCATGCCGCCGTCTTCCCCCGGCTCGCGGTCTCGAGCCATTCGTATTGCTGCTCCAGGCCTGCGTACCCCCAGTTCGGCGCGTGCAAGCGCGCGAGCGTCGTCATCAGTGGCGCGACATCGTCAGCAGTGAGCCCGGACAGCGCCGTCGGAAAGCTCGCGTTGCGCTGCGACAGGTCCTCGATCACGACTGCGAACCGACTGGTCTGCTCGTCCAGTGCCCACGCGTAGACCTCCGGCGTCTCGCAATCCAACCTGTCCCGTAGGTGCTCGTAGAACCGAACCTCGGTTACATACATGTGAGGATCCGACACCAGCATTCGTCTGGTCAGCGACGTCTTGACGAAGAGCACGGGCGGCAACCCCGCATCGTGTGCTGGCGCGTACGTCGGTTTCAGCCGCAACCTGGTTGCCGCGCCCTGCGTAGATCCGAGTATCTCGATGTCGTTGACGAGCACGTCCGGATGACGAGTCGCCAGCAACGCCGTCAGCCACTCCGGCGTGATGTCTTCCCTCGTGGTCGGTACGAGCAGGGTTATCACCTCAGCGATCGCGGAGAGAACCCGCACTCTATAGAGTCATATGATCTACCTCAATGGCTAGGGGAAGCGCCTCGGTGACCACGCGCATCGGCATCTTCGCCGACCTGACCGATCAGACCATGGGCCCGGTGGAGTTCGCGGAGGCGGTCGAGACGCGCGGGTTCTCCGCGCTGTTCCTCAACGAGCACACGCACCTGCCGGTCGACTGCCCCACGAGCCAGTTCCCACCGGGTGGTGAGATCCCCGAGCGATACGCGCGGTTCTGGGATCCATACATCGCCTTATCGTTCGTCGCCGCATCGACGCAACTCACGATCGGAACCGGCGTGTCGCTGATCGGCGAACACGATCCGATCCAGCTGGCTCATGCCATCGCGACACTCGACGCGCTGAGCGACGGACGGCTGGTCGTCGGCGTCGGATGGGGATGGAACCGCGAAGAGTTCGCTGACCACGGCCGCTCACCGGAGGTGCGCGCGCAAGTCGTGAAGGAATGGGTCCTCGTCATGCGCGAGCTGTGGACGAACGAGATCGCTGCGTTCGACGGACGCTTCGTCACCCTCGCGCCCAGCCGATGCTGGCCGAAGCCTGTGCAGAAACCCGGGCCCCCGATCCTGCTCGGTGCGCCGGCCAGCGAGCGCAACTTCGCGCGAGTGGCGCAATGGGCCGACGGCTGGATCACGATGGGTGAGGAAGCCACACCCGAGCAAATGACTGACGCGCTCGCAAAGCTGCGGAAGGCATGGGACGAAGCCGGGCGTGGGTTGCCCGGGCCGCGGGTCACCCTGATCCACAACCCGGTAGCCGGCGCCCCACCGTTCGACGAGGTCATCGAGCTCGCGGGCGAGGTTGGTGTCGAGCGTGTGCTGTATCACGTCTTCGACGGCGACCGAGATCGCATGCTCCGGCGCCTCGACCGCGCCGCGGAAGTCAAGCGGAACCCCATATGACCGAGGCGCCGCACGTCCTGCTGCTCGACTCCTCGAGCCAGTACGACCAGTCGTCTCGCACTCGCTTCGTGAAAGCTCTCACGTCCGAAGGCCTACGGGTGTCGAGCGGGCGGGCGCGAGATGCCGCTGCCCTTGCCTACCCGTCCGGGGCAGTGCACGTTGTCGTGGTCCGCAATCCGGATGCGATCGGTGTGTTGACAAAGCTGGAACTGCATCGCGTGCAGTCGCTGTGCTTGGTGTCTCATCCGTGGTCGCCCGCGGACATCGAGTTCGTAGAGGCGCTTGACCTACCGCTGCTCGTTGTCCATGGCCAGGAGAATTCTGTGACGCCCATGGCCGATGCCGAAGCGGCCGTCAAACTCGCGCCGGATGGCCGACTTGTCGCGGTAACAGGGGCAGACCACACGCTTCCATCGGATCTAGAGGACCTCGTTGCAGGAATCGTGAGAGTTCACGTAGCGCAGGCCCACAGCACCCAATCGGACAGATGGTGAAGACCGAGACCGACAGCCAACGTCGTCAGATGACTCTGTCCTTGGCCAGCGCCTCGATCTCGTCCTCTGTGTAGGACAGCTCGCCGAGGATCTCGCGTGTGTGCTCGCCGAGGTCGGGTGCAGGACGATTCACCTTGAACGGTTGACGTGTGACGACGCCTGCCTCGCCCACGTACGTGAAGTCGCCGATTCCCGGATGTGCGTCCACGTGGATGACTCCGCGCGACCGCACTTGGGGATCGTCCGCTGCTTCGAGCACCGAGCGATAGGCAGGGCCCATCGCGACGTCGTACTCCGCCGCGATGTTCATCCACTCTGCGAGATCTCGAGTGTGGAAGATTCCTTGCAGCTCGTGTCGCAAGTCGTCGGCGTCGCGACCGAAATCGACGGGACTCTGGCCTTCGGCGCTGCCTCCCTTGTTGACGTCGATCAGGTCGTCGCGATCGATGGCTCGGCAGAAGTTCCGCCAGAACTTCGGTTCGATGCAACAGAACAAGATGTTCTGTCCGTCCTTGCACTCGTAGTACTGGTAGGTCGCGCCGGTCATCCGGCCTTCGGTCATCGCCGGCATCGAGCGCCGGTCGACGATGCGGTGATCGTTCAGGGTGTAGGTCGCCGAGATCCATGCCTGCTTGATGACACCGTCGGTCCCGGCGACGTCGATGTATGCGCCCTCTCCGGTCCGGTACTTCTGCGCGACCGAAGCGGCGATGTGCAACGCCGCGTGCACTGCTCCCGCTGATGTTCCCTCACCTCCGGAATCCATTCCGGAGAGCGGCCCGGCGTGGTGGCCGGCATGCAGGAACCCGTCCTCGCCCATCTCGCGCGGGTACGCGCCGGCCAGCGCGTCCATCATCTGCCCGTGGGTGGGAACTGACGCATACGGCCCGGACGAGCCGTAGCCGCTGTACTGGCAGTAGATGATGTCCGGCTTTCGAGTTCTCTGCGCCTCGTAGCCGACGCCGAGTCGGTCGAGCGCGTCGCCGGCGTTGCCATCGATGAACACGTCGGCCGTTTCGAGCAGGCGCCAGAGGACCTCGCGACCCTCGTCCCGTCGCAGGTCGATGGTGACGCTGCGCTTGTTGCGGTTGATCTGAACGTGGGCGGGGCTGTGACCCGGCTGCATCTGGCCGAGCATCCACCGCAAGTAGTCGCCCTGGAACGGGCTCTCGACCTTGATGACATCAGCCCCGAGGTCACCAAGCAGGCATCCGACGGTGTCTCCGTTGAACAACACCGCCGACTCGAGGACGCGGGTACCGGCGAGCAGTTCGCTCATGATGCTTCGCCTTTCGCTCGACCGACTTCCGGTTGCACGACGTCGTGCCACTCCTGCAGTCGCGCGATCCAGCCGTCGAAGTTCTCCGCCTTGAAGCGGAAGTCGTCGAGCACGTCGTGGTAGGTCGTCGCAAGGAACTCGTTGCTGACAATCGCTTCGACGAACGAAGCAGCCGCTTCTGCAGCCGTCACGCCACCGACCTGAGCGAGCGCGAGCGCCGGAGGGACCTCGGCGGGATCGGCGACAGCCTTGCGAGTCATCTCCGTCCACATCCAGCGAGGGCAGAAACACGTGACACCGATGCCGCGGCTTCCGTACGCCATGGCCAACCACTCCGCGCACGCAACTTGAGCGTGTTTGGTCGCCGCATAGACCATGTCGCCGGTACTCGTCGTGAGCCCGGTCGACGACGCAGTGAACGCGAGATGACCGCTTCCGCGCTCGAGCATCTCAGGGAGTACGAGACGAGCGGCATAGACGCCGGACATCACATTGACCTGCCAGAGGTTGCGCCACACGTCGTCGTCGGTGAACGGGTCTCCATTTGCGACCGTTCCTGCGTTCGACACGAAGATGTCGACGCGCCCGTACGCCTCTCGCGCCAGCTCGACGACTCTTCCCAGCTCGCGCTCGCGTCCGACGTCCGCTACTACGGCGACGCCTCCTACTTCGGCGGCCGCCTTCGCGGCAGCCTCCTCGTCGAGGTCCACGACCACGACGCCCGCTGCGTTCCGGCTGGCGAAATCGCGACACAACGCCATTCCGAGTCCGGCACCACCCCCCGTGACCACCACGACCGTGTCGGAGATGTCCAAGGCTTCACGCGACGTCGGTATCGAGGGTGGCGCCCGTGCGATCACCGGGTGTGAACCGAGCCGGCAGCCGGTGCCAACCGTTCACGACACCGATGCTCTCGTAGTGCTCAGCCCCGTCCACGAGCTCGTAGTCGGGTAGGCGATCGAGCACTCGCGTGAGCATGGCCGTGAACTCGGCACGAGCGAAGTTCGAACCCAGACACCGGTGCGCGCCCAGACCGAACGCAGCGTGGCGGTTCGGGAACCGATCGATAACGAGCTCGTCGGGACGATCGAACGCGTCGGGATCTCGATTGGCGCCAGCCCAACAGATCAAGACGCGCTCGCCTTTTGCGACGTGTTGGTCGCCGATGACCGTGTCTCTGGTGGCAGTCCGCGCCAGCGCTTGTGTCGGCGTGTGGTAGCGGAGCAGCTCTTCGCAGTAGAGCGGGATGAGCTCACGGTCTTCGAATATGCGCTCGCGGGCTGAAGGATCGTGTCCGAGGTGATGGAGTGCGTGACCGAGTAGCGCGGTGGTCGTGTCGACACCGCCGCCGAGGATCAGCGTGCAGATCTCGAGGATGACCTCGTCGTTGAGCTTCTCGCCGTCCACGTCCACTTGTGTGAAGTGGGTCAGGAGGTCGTCCCGGGGGTGCGCACGTCGTTCGGCCACTGCGACCGCGACCGCAGTGATCGCTTGCACGATCCCTTCTTGCGCCTTGTTCCAGCCTTTCGACCCGGGTGGACAGGCGACGATGTCGTGGAAGGGCCAGGAAAAGGACTCCCACTGGTCGATGTCGAGACCGAGGAACGCGAGCGTCGCCATGGCGGGTACCGGGTTGGCCAGATCAGTGATGAAGTCGATCGACCCGGACTCGATCACCTGATCGAGACACCAGTCGGTGAACGCAAACATCCGGGGCCGCAGCTTGTCGATTGCTGCCGGCGCGAACGGCGGGTTGAGGATCCGACGCAACTTCGGGAACTCGGGTGGATCCATCTCGATCGGCGTCGACCGGTTCGGCGTTCCGGGAATGGTGATCCCGGTGAATGCCACGCCGTCGTTGGGGATGTCGTGACGTGATGAGAAGGTCAGGTCGTCTCGCGCCACCGCTGCGACGTCCTCGTACCGGGACAGGACCCAGAACCCACCGTGACGATCGCTCCATGCGACCGGACAGGCGGACCGCAGCTTTGCGTACTGCGACCACGGGTCGGCGGCGTACTCGTGAGAGTGGTGATCGAAGTCGACGGGGGGGCCGGCCATGACGTTCTCCTCGGTGGACAGCCTCGGTCTTGTAGATCTATCATTTAACTGATTCCTGCGTCCAGGAGGCTCCGCATGTTCACGCTGTTCAGCGTCGACGACCACATCGTGGAACCGGCCGACGTGTGGGAGAAGCGGGTACCGTCCAAGTACCGCGAGCGCGCCCCCCACGTCGTCGAACAAGACGGCCGACAGACCTGGGTGTGGGAGGGCGGGATGGAGGCGACGATGGGCCTCAACGCCGTGGCGGGCAAGCCGCGGCAGGAGTGGGGCGCCGAGCCGGCGCGGTTCGACGACATGATCCCTGGTTGTTACGACCCGCACGAACGAGTAAAGGACCTGCTGTCCAACGGGATCTTTGCGAGCGTGGCGTTCCCCACCCTGCCGGGGTTCGCGGGACGGAAGTTCCAGACGTTCGCGGACAAGGATCTCGCGCTCGTGTGCGTTCAGGCCTGGAATGACTTCGTCATGGACGAATGGTGCGCCGCGCAGCCCGACGTTCTCGTGCCGATGACGATCGCACCTGTCTGGGACGTCGACCTCGCGGTTGCTGAGACGACTCGTTGCATCGAGCGCGGCGCGAAGGCGCTCTGCTGGATGGAAGATCCTGCGAACATCGATCTCCCCGGCTACCACACCGACTACTGGGAGCCGCTGTTCGCGCTCGCACAAGAGGCGGAACTGCCGGTGTGCATGCACATCGGTGGCGCGCTGCCGCAAGTGACACTCGAGGGCAAGGT
>DATAES010000240.1:0-21688 GCA_036257895.1 Acidimicrobiales bacterium | reverse complement strand
GCGCAGTCGAGGGGGACGAGGTGTGTGAGATCCCCGGCGTCGGGCCCATCTCCGCCGCCGCCGCCCGGGCCCTGGTGGGGGAAAGCATCCTCAAGCTGGTCATCGCCCGCGGCGTCGACGTCGTCAACGTCACCCACCTGGGCCGGGGACCGACCGACGCCCAGAAAGTGGCGGTCCTGTACCGGCAGCCGGTGTGCATCGTGGAGGGCTGCAACCGCACCCGGCTGGAGTTCGACCACCGCACCCCCTGGGCCCAAACCCATCACACCCGCGTCGACGACCTTCAAGGCCCGTGCCATTTCCATCACCGCCAAAAGACCGTGCACGGCTGGGAACTGGTCGACGGCACCGGCAAACGACCCATGGTCCCACCCCACGACCCCCGCCACCCCAACCACACCACCACCAACAACAAAGCGCCGCCGTAGGCGTCGAGCGACATCATCCAAAAGAGCGCACGATCGATCCGAACACTGGTCATGGGAGTCCAGGCGTCGGGTCACTGGCCGGCACCGTGCCCACTTCCCGGCTGAAATGACAGGCATGAAGCGAGAACCGTCAGAAGACGCCAATGGCGAAGGCGACCTGCTTGTGGTGCGTCCCGAGACGCCAGCCGATCGAGAGGCGATCGCCTCGGTCGTCGCCGCGGCGTTCCGCTCGCAACGCGAGGCCGACCTCGTCGACGACATTCGCGCGTCGGCGGACTACATCCCCGAGTTGTCGCTCGTGGCGGTCGAGCGCGTCACCGGCGAGATCGTCGGGCACGTCATGGTGAGCCATACGGATCTCGACGACGGCGAAACGCGCCATCAGATCCTTCATCTCGCGCCACTCGCCGTTGCGCCGTCGCATCAAAGGCAGGGAATCGGCTCGTCGTTGGTCTACGAAGTGCTCGCGGCCGCGAAGGCACACGGCGCGCCGTTCGTCGTACTGCAAGGTGACCCTCGCTATTACGGACGGTTCGGATTCGAGCCGTCGACTCGACACGGCATCTCGCTCGACCTGCCCGACTGGGCGGTGCCGGAGGCAGCCCAGATCATCGTGCTCCGCGACTACGACCCCGCGCTCCGCGGGCGAGTTGTGTATCCACCCGCGTTCGACGAGGTTTGAAGAGGCACATGGACGCTGACATCCGCGGGTTCGGTCCCCATGACGAGGAGGCCGTCGTCGAGTTGTCGTTACGGGCATGGGCCCCGGTCTTCGCGTCGATGGAGGAGGTTCTCGGCCCCGAGCTCTCCGCACGCATGCACGGCGATTGGCGCGAGCATCAAGCTCGAGCAGTGCGCGCCACACTTGCCAATCCGTCGGCGACCGTATGGGTCGCCGAGGCGAATGGCAGCGTGGTCGGGTTCGTCGCCGCGACGCTCGACCGAGAACCGGCGATGGGCGAGATCTGGATGTTGGCCGTCGATCCGGATCACCAAGAGCGGGGTGTCGGAACGGCACTGACGGAGCACGCGACAGGTTGGCTCCGCGACTCGGGCATGCGGGTGGCGATGGTCGAGACCGGTGGCGATCCGGGTCACGCGCCTGCTCGTCGCGTGTACGACAAGGCGGCGTACACGCCGCTCCCGGTGATGCGCTACTTCAAGGCGCTCTGACTCCGGCCGAGGAACGCTGCGAGGCGCTCAGCCATCGGACGGTCGTCGCTGCACTCCTGCTCCTCGCCGAACGGCTTGCCTTCGCCGCGAAAGTCGGCCGAGATGCGTTGCCGCGACATGTCGAGCATCGCTTCAGCGACTTCCGGATCGAGGTCGGTGGACTGACCGGTAGCCGTGGCGACGTCCCAGGCGTGCACGAGGGCGTCGGCGGTCCGCAGCGCGATGAATGAGGAGCCCGGGACCGGACCGATGCGGATGTCATAGGTGCGCGTCAGTCCGTCCGGAGCAGCGAATGTCGATTGGGCGGCCGACGCGGATGCGGCATGCGCGGCGACGAGCGCTTCGGCACGCTCGGGCGTCGGTTCGTGCTGTCCGGCAACTCGCCAGTTGCCGCCGACGACGTGATCGATGACGGCCCACACCGTCCACTCGGGGCAGGGTGTCGGGCTGTCGAGCTGGTCGGGCTTCACGGCGCCGAGCACGCGGGCGAACGCCGCCTGCGCCCGTTCATGTGCCACGAGTTGATCCACGGCACCTCCTCGATGACGGTGAGGCGTCGAGCCTAGGCAGCCGCGCCTCGAAAAACGGCGGGCACACCGATCCGTTCGTTCCCGTTATCGTCCCGCACGTGCGCATCCTGATCCTGGGCGGAGGGTTCGGTGGGTTGGAGCTGACCGCCAGCTTGTCCGACGAGCATGGCGACGAGGTCGAGATCGTTCTCATCGATCAGAGCGACGGCTTCGTCTTCGGCTTCTCGAAGCTCGACGTCATGTTCGGTCGGGCATTGCCGGCGGAGGTCCGTCACTCATATGCCTCCATCGTGAAACCGGGCGTGCAGTTCGTCCAGACGACCGTTCGCGCCATCGACCCGATGCAGAAGCGAGTGGAGACGGATGACGGGACGTATGAAGCAGACGTCCTCGTCATCGCACTCGGGGCGGACCTGCATCCGGAAGCGACTCCGGGACTGCTCGATGGCGGCTTCGAGTTCTACACGGTGCCCGGTGCATTCGCGCTTCGGGACGTGCTCGCCGACTTCGAGGGTGGTCAAGTGATCGTCGCGGTGACGTCGACACCCTTCAAGTGTCCGCCGGCACCGAGTGAGACCGCGTTGTTGATGCACGACTTCCTCTCGGAGCGGGGACTTCGGGAGAGCTCCGAGATCGCGCTGCTCATGCCGTTGCCCGTCCCCATTCCTCCCTCACCGGCTGCGTCCGAAGCGCTGTTGACCGCCTTCGCCGAGCGTGGCATCTCCTGGCATCCGCAGAAGCTCGTCAAGGGGCTCGACGCAAGCCGCAATGTCGCGTTGCTCGACGGCGGCGACGAGATGCCGTACGACCTGTTTCTCGGCGTTCCCGTTCATCGAGTGCCAGCAGTGGTCGAGGCCTCGGGCATGACGGTGGACGGCTGGATCCCCGTCGACCCGCGCACGCTCGAGACGTCCTATCCCGGCGTGTATGCCGTCGGCGACGTGACGAGCGCCGGCACGCCGAAAGCGGGCGTGTTCGCCGAAGGACAGGCTTCCGTCGTTGCGCAGCAGATCACTTCGATCGTCAAGGGCGGTGACGCATCGCAGTACGGCGGCCGAGGTGTGTGCTACTTGGAGTTCGGCCACGAGCAGGTCGCGCGCGTGGACGTGACGTTCTTGAGTGGCCAAGCTCCGACCGGCGGATTCGACGCCCCGTCCGAGGCGATCGCAGCCGACAAGGTCGAGTTCGGCAAGAGCCGGATCCAGCGGTGGTTCGGGCGCGAGTGGCGCTCGGCCGGCAGCGCGCACGTGCCCACGTGACGTCGGATTGATGAAAGTGTGACGAGGTACGTGACGAGGTACGCCGTGATTGCCGCGCGCTAGGAGCGTTCGGACAGCGGCCACACGAACATGATCTGATCGGCGGAGTCGCGCTCACCGCCCGCCGCGCTGTACGTCGCTTGCGCGGCCGTGTTCTCGTCGTCGGTGAGCACCCACACCTCGCTGCAGCCCGCTGCGCGCGCGTGGTCCACGAACGCGTTCACCAACGCCACGCCGTAGCCGCGCCGCCGGAACGGCTCGGCGACGTCGAGCGAGTACAACAGCATCGTCCGATCGCCGTCAGGATGAATGAGCTCGTGGCCGTACGCACACCCACATGGACCCGACTCGTCGTCATCCACGACGAACATGACTGACTCCGCGCGCTGGAGAAACGGGCGCGGATCGACCGAACCGTCGCCGTCGAACAGGCGACACATCTCAGCGGCGACTTCTTCGTCTCCGATACCCAATCGGCGAACGTGCATGCAGTCAGCGTGCCTCATTTGCCTCGCCGACATTCGCAAGCGGGATCAGTCGCCGAGGTGCGCGGCTGCGACTCGTTTGGGCACGACCATGCGCCATGCATCGAGAACGAGTTCGCGCATCTCCACGTGGTCGATGGCGTCGAGCCGCACCTCGACCCAGTTGTAACGAAGGTCGGACGCCTTGGGCATCAGGAACTTGTCCGGCTCGGAGGCGACGAGTCCCTGCCGTTCCTCCTTCGGGAAGGCGAACCCCATCTCCGTCTCGTCGCGCGAGAACGCGAGGTACACGATCTGTCCGACGCGGAACTTGACGCGGTCTCGGACGAGTGCCTCAGTGGTCCGGGGCAGGCTGAGCGCCAGTTCGCGGACGTCGTCGATCGTCACCATCGTGGTCACCTCAGCTCTTCAGGAACTCGATGATCTTGGTCATGGCGTCGAAATCCTTTTCGAACACGGTGATGTACGAGATCCCGAGCCGATCGCGGCGCTCACGAAGTTGTGCCGCGATCTGATCGGGCGTGCCGATCAGACCGTATGGCGACGAGAGGATGTCCTCGACACCGAGCGACGGCAGCAGCGGCCGTACGTGCTCGGCCGCGGCGCGTCGATCGTCGGTCAGGGTTATGCCTTGCACGAGGGTGCTCAGCTCGAGCTGGTCGAACCGGGAGCCGGCGGCGGTCGACACCCACGCGACCTGCTCCGCCAAGCCGGCGTCGGTGAAGTGGGTCGGCGTGACACGCTGCTCGCCCTCGACCTGACTGAAACCGGTGAAGCCGACGATGTCCGCGAGCCGGCCGGCCGTTGCGAGCACGCGCCTGCCGTTGCCCCCGATCAGCAGCGGCACCGGTTGTTGCAGTGGCTTCGGGAAGCATCGATGACCGTGCACGTGGTAGTGCTCGCCGGCGAAGGTGACCTCCTCACCGGCCAGGAGTCCGCGGACGATCGACGCCGACTCGGCCAGACGCGCGACGCGCACTGCCGGGGGATCGAACTCGAGTCCAGCCTCGTCGTATTCGTGCTTCATGTGACCGGCGCCGAGACCGAGCTCGAGCCGGCCGCCGGTGAGCAGGTCGACCGTCGCGGCTTCCCGCGCCAGCACCACGGGATGCCGGAAGTCGTTGTTGATCACGAGCGTGCCGAGGCGCAGCCGGTCGGTCGCATCTGCTGCCGCGACGAGCGCAGCCAGTGGCGGGAACATCCCCTCTGCGAGGTGGTCGGCCACGAGCATCGTGTCGAAGCCGGCGGCTTCGGCTCGGCGAGCCTTGTCCCGCCACTCGTCGCGGGAGGTGGCGCTCCACGTCGACACGCCGAACCGGAATGGTCGCGTCATCGCTTCTCCTCTCAGCCGCCAGCGCTCAACCGCAAGAATGGCGACCGTGAACCAACAGCACCTGGAGATGTGCTCGAGCGCGGAATGGGCAGAAGCAGTTGAACGGTGGATCATCCCATGGGTGCTCGACTCGGTCGACCTCGGTGGCGACGTCCTCGAGATCGGTCCGGGCCCGGGCCTGACCACCGATGTGCTCGCTCAGCGGGTCGCTCACTTGACAGCGCTCGAGATCCACGAGGAGCTGGCCGATGGGTTGTCGGCCCGATTCGAAGGCACCAACGTCGACGTGGTCCGGGGCGACGCCACGGCCATGCAGCTCCCGACCGATCGCTTCACCGGTGCCGTCTGTCTCACGATGCTGCACCACGTGCCGAGCCCGGAGCAGCAGGATCAAGTCTTCGCCGAGGTGCACCGCGTCCTGCAGCCCGGCGGGTTGCTGGCCGGCCAGGACAGTCTCGCCAGCGACGAGCTCGAAGCTCTGCACGTCGATGACACGTACGTGCCCATCGATCCGGCGGCCCTGCCGGCTCGGCTCGAGGCGGCAGGGTTCGTGGACATCGATGTCGAGACCAACGAATACGCAGTGCGGTTCCGGGCGAGAAAAGCAGGGATGACTCTGGCGTCGGGGAACTAATCGCCTGGTGAATGGCACACGGCTTCGACGTTGTTGCCGTCGGGGTCGCGGACGAACCCGCCGTAGTAGTTCGCGTGGTACTCCGGCCACACGCGCGGCTCGTGCAGCACCTCGGCGCCGCGGGCCACCGCCGCATCGAAGAAGCGACGCACCGCGGCGCGGTCTGCCGCTTGGAATGCGATGTGGACTTCACGGTTGGGCCCGCCGGTGGTCAGCGGACCGATCCAGAAGTTCGGGGACTCTGGAAAGCCGTACCCGATGACACTGCCGAAGTCGAGCACGCGGCCGCCGCCGATGTGACTGAGCACGTCGTCGTAGAAACTCGCGCTCGCTTGGAAATCGGCGCACTGGATCGACAGATGGTCGAGCATCCGGTGATGCTAAGCCGCAGCGATGCGGTCAGGCTGCAGCGCGTTTCAGCTCCGCCCACACCATCTTTCGTCCGTCGCCGAGGGTGTCGACACCCCATGCCGCGCACATGGCCGACACCAACAGCAACCCGCGGCCGTGCTCTGAATGCGCGGTCGGGCGTTGCAGTTCCGGACTGCCGTCGCCACCGTCGATGACCTCGATGCGGAGGATGTGATCCGCATCCTTCAGCCGAAGGTCACACGCGCTGCGCGCGTGCATGATCGCGTTCGTCACGAGCTCGCTCACGACGATCAGCGCATCTTCGATGACGTCGTCGTATCCCCACGCCTGGCCGTGATGCGCGGTGAAGTGGCGGGCGCCGGCGATCTCGTCGGCCCTGTCCGCGACGCGGAACACGGCCGCCCGCGGGCCGCGACGTGAGAGATCGTCGAGGAGGTCGACGAGGTACTGCACCGTCTCACCCTTGAGCACGAAGCCTTCGACCTCGGTGGCCACGGACTCCTTGTCCGCGAGGTCGCCGCCGGTGAACACGACCACCCGCATGTCTGGAGCGGCGACGCGCAGCATCGTGAGCACGTCGCGGCCCGCGAGATCGGGGAGTCCCAAGTCGAGCACCACGACGTCGGGTTGCAGCTTCGCGGCCGCCTCGATGGCAGCGCGACCATCGGCCGCCTCGGCGACGACTTCGAACCCACCCCGCACCTGCAGAGCGCGGCGAACGAGGAATCGCAACTGCTCGACGTCGTCGACCAGAAGGACCGCCAGTGCCACGGGCCTCACGTTAGCGATGCGGGCTGCTCAGCCGGTCGATCGATCGCGCTCGAACCGCGGGCGTGCGGGCTCGAACGGCCCGACGCCGTCCGCCGGTATGGGAGTCTGAGCCCGTGATCACGCTGGTCCTCGGCGGCGCCCGGTCGGGCAAGTCGCGGCATGCCGAGCGGCTCGTGGCGCGGCTGCGTCCGCCGGTGACATACGTCGCGACCGCGGTCGTCGACGCCCGGGACGCAGGCCATGTGGACCATGACTACGTCGCGCGGGTGGCGGCCCACCGCGCTCGACGCGATCCGGCATGGACCACCGTCGAGGCGGGCGCCGACCTTGCGTCCGCGCTGCGGCGCGTGGTCGGTTCGGTCCTCGTCGACTCACTCGGCACGTGGGTCGTCGCGCATGACGACTTCGCAGTCGATGTCGACGAGCTCTGCAAGATGCTGTCTTCCCGAGACGGAGACACCGTCGTCGTATCGGAAGAGGTCGGTCTCGGCGTCCACCCGTCGTCGACGCTCGGTCAACGCTTTCGTGATGTCCTCGGCGAGGTCAACGCCGCGGTCGCGGACATCGCCGACGACGTGGTGCTGGTGATCGCCGGCCGTGTCCTCCCGCTGGAGCGCGGTTGACATGCGGCGGGCGCTGGCGTTCCTCACCCCGTTGGGACGTGCCGCCGTTCCCGACCGGCGGACCATGTCGTGGTTTCCCGTCGTCGGCGCGCTGGTCGGCGGGGCGGTCGGCTGCGTGTGGTGGGGCGCGGACCGGTTGTGGCCCCCTGCGGTGGCCGCGGCGCTCACGCTCGCGGCTGATCTCGCGCTGACCGGGATGCTCCACGTCGATGGTCTCGCGGACAGCGCGGACGGTTTGCTTCCACACATGCCGAGGGAACGCCGGCTCGAAGTGATGTCCGAACCCACTGTCGGCGCGTACGGCATCGCGGTGACTGCGTGCGTACTGCTCCTGCGATTCGCGGCGCTGGCTTCGATGCCGCCGTCGATCCTGTTGATCGCGGGAGTGTGGTGTGGCTCTCGCACGGTGATGGCCGTGGCCGCCCGCGCGCTCCCGTATGCGCGGGCCGAAGGCGGGCTTGCCACCGCGATGCTCGGCGGCGACTGGAAGCCTGTCGGGCTCTACGGCGTGATCGCGGCGGTGTCGCTGGGCGCGTTCGCCGGCGGCCGGCGTACGGAGATCGCGGTGGCGGCGGGGCTGGTGGCGTCCGCCGCGGTCGTGCTGTTCGCCCGCCGCAAACTCGGTGGCTTCACCGGTGACGTCCTGGGTGCCGCCGGCATCGTCGGGGAGACGGTCGCGCTCGTCGTGGCAGCGGCCTCGTGGTGAACCGTCCGCTCGCCGTCGCCTCCGGGTTGATCGTCGACGCAATCGCCGGCGAGCCGCCGCTGCGACCACATCCGGTCGCGGTGCTCGGCCACGGGTTGCAACTCGTCGAGAACGCGTTGTACCGAGATCGTGCCCTCAACGGCGTCGCCCATGCGACGGTGGGTCTGTCGCTGGGCCTTGCGGCCGGGGTGGGATTGCACTCGACGGCCCTCGCCACGTACCTCGCCACGTCAGGTCGCGCGCTGCGCGAAGCCGCGGCCGACGTCGATCACGCACTCGCCGCGGGCGATGTCGACCAGGCACGGACGCGGTTGACTGCGCTGGTCGGTCGCGATCCGGAGGACCTCGACGAGAAGGACATCTGCCGAGCGGTGGTCGAATCGGTGGCCGAGAACACGGTCGACGCGATCGTCGCTCCGGCGATGTGGGCGATGGTCGCGGGTGCGCCCGGTGTGGTCGCGCACCGCGCGGTGAACACGATGGACTCCATGATCGGTCACCGAGACGATCGCTATGCGGCCTACGGCTGGGCGGCTGCTCGCCTCGACGACGCGGCTGCATGGGTCCCGGCGAGGGCCACTGCCGCGCTCGTCGCCCTCTGCCGCCCGCGCATGGCAGCTTCGGTCGGGCGCGTGGTGCAGCGCGATGCGCCCGCGCATCCATCGCCGAATGCGGGCGTCGCCGAGGCTGCGTTCGCGGCCGCGCTCGACGTCCGCCTCGGCGGCGAGAACCGCTACGCCGACCGTGTCGAGTTGCGGCCCGTGCTCGGCGACGGTCGCCCGCCCGAACGGCGTGACATCCGACGCGCGAGCCGGTTGTCGCGCGATGTCACGATCGCGCTCGCGACATCGCTCGCCGTGATCGGCATCGCCCGGACGGTGCGCCGGTGATCCCGGCTTCGGGCGCGCACGGGGGGGACGGACCCGCGATTGCACGCGCCCTCGGCATCGATCCTGATCGCATCGTCGATCTGTCACTCTCGCTGAACCCGTTCGCTCCTGCGATCGACGACCTGGCGCGCCGCCACGTTCATGTGTTGCGCAACTATCCCGACGTCGACGGCGCGAGCGACCTTCTGGCCGATGCGCTCGAGGTCGAACGAGATCGCCTCGTGCTCACCAACGGCGGCAGTGAAGCCATCGTGTTGGTCGCGCGCGAGCTCGGTGGATCCGTCGTCGCCGAGCCGGAGTTCTCGCTCCACCCGCGCGGTGCCGGCGCGCCGCGGTGGCGCAGCAATCCGCACAACCCAACGGGCGTCCTCGCCGGCGCGTCCGACACGGCAGACGTGTGGGACGAAGCGTTCTATCCGTTGGCGACCGGCACGTGGACGCGCGGCGACCGAGGGGTGGTCGTCGTGGGTTCGCTGACCAAGGTGTTCGCCTGTCCGGGCCTGCGGCTCGGCTATGTGCTCGCAGACGATGCGGCCCGATTCGCGCGCAGCCAGCCCGCGTGGCCGGTGAACGCTCTCGCACTGGCGTTGTTGCCCGACCTGCTCGCGCGTGCGGACCTCCCGGGGTGGTGCCGCGCCATCCAGGTGCGTCGTAGCGAGCTCGTCGAGCTGCTTCGCTCGCGTGGTTACGAGCCCGGCGCGTCCGATGCGCCCTGGTTGCTCGTCGAGGCGCCCGGTCTTCGCGAACGTCTGGCGCCGTGCGGCGTCGTCGTACGCGACTGCACCAGCTTCGGCTTGCCGGGGCACGTTCGTATCGCGGTGCCGGACGACGCTGGACTGGCTCGTCTGCACGAGGTTCTTCCCTGCGCGAAGGAGACTCCGTGACCGATTCGCCGTACGCGGCGGCGCTCGCCGCGATCGTGCCGGTCGACGAGACCGCGGCGCGCAGCGCACGCGAGCACCACCTCCGACTCACGAAGCCTCCTGGCTCCCTGGGGCGGGTGGAATCGCTCGGCGTGCAGCTGGCGGCCATCGCTGGCACGGAGCCGCCACCGGTCCCGGCGCCGGCCGCCATCGCCGTGTTCGCCGGCGATCACGGCGTCGTCGCCGAGGGCGTCACGCCATGGCCGCAAGAGGTGACGGCCCAGATGGTGGCGAACTTCGTGTCGGGGGGTGCGGCGATCAACGTGCTCGCGAGGCAAGCGGGTGCCACCGTCACCGTCGTCGACGTAGGCGTCGCCACCGATCTCGACGCGCTCGGTCTCGCCGGCGCTCCGGGACTCCTGCGCCGGCGGGTGCGAGCAGGCACGGCCAATCTGGCGGTCGCACCAGCGATGACGCGTCGCGAAGTCGACCAGGCGCGCGACGTCGGCGCCGAGGTCGCGTCGGAACTGGTGGCGGGTGGCGCGCGCGTCCTCGTGACCGGCGAGATGGGGATCGGCAACACCACGGCCGCGGCCGCCGTGATCGCGTCGTTCACTGCACGCGCGGCCGCCGACGTGACGGGTCGCGGCACGGGCATCGACGACGCGAGGTTGCGACGCAAGATCGCGGTCGTCGAAGCCGCGGTCGCCCGCCTGCCGTCCACGTCGCGGTCCGATGCGGCCGCGGTGCTGGCCGAGGTCGGAGGGCTCGAAGTCGCCGCACTCGCGGGGTTCATCGTCGCCGGCGCGGCTCATCGCGTTCCGGTGGTGGTGGACGGCGTGATCGCGGGCGCCGCACTGCTCGCGGCGGTTGCGGACTGCGCGGATGCGCTTCCCTATGTCGTAGCCGGCCACCGCTCGACCGAACCGGGAGCCAGCGTGGTGTTGCAGCACTTCGGTCTCGAACCGGTCATCGACATGGGGCTTCGGCTCGGCGAGGGATCCGGTGCGTGCTTGGCCCTCGGGGTGCTGGAAGCGTCGGCTCTGATCCTCAACGAGATGAGCACCTTCGACGCCGCGGGCATCGCGAACAAGGATTGATGCGTGGTGGGGGACGCGGGACTGCTCAGCGGCGTGCGCGTGCTCGACCTGAGCGTGTGGCGTCCGGGCCCGTACGCCACGCAACTCCTCGCCGAAATCGATGCCGACGTGCTGAAGGTGGAGCCTCCCGCCGGCGACCCGATGCGCGGCTATCCGGAGCTGTTCGCCAGTCTCAACGCGAACAAGCGCAGCATCGTGCTGGACCTGAAGCGCGACGAGGACCGCGCGCGGGCGCTCGACCTCGCAGCAGACGCGGACGTGCTCGTCGAAGGCTTCCGCCCCGGCGTGGCGGCGCGGCTCGGCGTGGGCTACGACGACGTGCGCGCAGTCGCGCCCTCGATCGTGTACTGCTCGGTGTCAGGCATGGGACAGACCGGGCCATTCCGGCTCGTGCCCGGTCACGATCTCAACTACCAGGCGTGGGCCGGCGCGCTCGCCCCGGAGGGTGGCCGACCGGAGGTGTCCAAGCTCCCCATCGCCGACCTCGCCGGTGGAATGGCCGCCGCGTTCGCGATCTGCGCGGCGGTCGTGCACCGCCAGCGCGCGGGGGAAGGGGAGCACATCGACATCGCGATGACCGACGTGCTCGCAACGTGGACGGGTGCGGCCGCGCCGCGAACGAAAGAGGCTGAGTCGTCCGCGCGAGGCGTGCCCGGCTACGGCCTGTTCGCGACGGCAGGCGGCGGGCATCTGACGCTCGGCGTGCTGACGGAGAACCACTTCTGGGCATCGTTGTGCGCGGTCCTCGGGTTGGAGGACCTTCGCGAGCTCACCTTCGCCGAGCGCATGGCGCGCGTCGACGAGGTACAGCCGCGTGTTGCAGCGGCCATCGCGTCGCGCGATCGCGACGAGCTCGTGGACAAGCTGCTCGCCGCTGATGTCCCTGTCGCGCCTGTGCTCGACCGGGCCGAGATGCTCGCGCTCGCGCATCTTCGGGAACGGTCCGTCGCGACTTCGGATCCATGGGCCGATCCTGCGATCGGTTACCCGGTGCGCTTCGAGCAGCATGCCGCGGCGCGCATCAGCCCGCCTCCTCGTCTCGACGAGCATCGCGGCGCCGGATTTCTGCCACGCCCCGGCCGATGACCAAGCTGCTCATCGTCCATCACACGCCATCACCAGCGGTGCATGCGATGTTCGAGGCGGTGCACCGAGGGGCGACCGATCCGAGTATCGAGGGCGTCGACGTCGTCGTTCGTCCAGCACTCACGGCGAGCGCGATCGACGTGCTCGAAGCGGATGGCTACATCCTCGGCTCGCCCGCCAACCTCGGATACCTATCAGGCGCGCTGAAGCACTTCTTCGATCAGGTCTACTACCCGTGTCTCGACGCAACCGTCCATCGGCCCTATGGCGTGTACCTCCACGGCAACAACGACACGACTGGCGCGCTGCACGCGGTTGACACCATCACCACCGGGTTGAAGTGGCGACGGGTGCAGGCGCCCGTGACGGTGGTCGGCGCGCCGAGCGCCGCCGACCTCGAAGCGTGTTGGGAACTCGGCGCGGCCGTGGCCGCCGGTCTCACGATGCGCTGACGGTTCGGACGCGGCCGAGGTTGTAGCCGCGCGCTCGAAGGCTCCGAACTCCGGCCAGGCCGAACGCGAGATCTGCGCCGATCTCGAACAGCGCCGCGAACCACGAGAACGCGGTCACACCCGATGCGACCTCGGAACCGGTGAACGAGTCGCTGAAAGTGCTCCAGTGAGGAAGGACATGGGCCGCGGTGAAGCCGATGGCACTGGCGAGACCGACGATGGCTGCGGCGGCGGGGGCCAGCCGATGGCCGCGGAACACGAGCACGAGCGTGATGACCGCCGCGACCAACTGGAAGTTGCCGGCCCAGAAAACCGTTGGGGTGAGCACGTCGAACCCTCTGCGCAGGTGATCTGCGGCGTGCACCAGCAGCGCGACGAGGAAAACCACACCGGTGATTCGGAGCGCGCCATCGGGGGATCGGTCCACGACTGGTCCTTTCGCCGACTAGATAGAGTGCTCTACTCAACCTAGCGACTGCACGTCTACGTGCACAAGACGGCCGAGGTGACCCAGGTGGCCAGCGACACCAAGGAACGAATCGTCAACACGACTGCGGAGCTGTTCCGCCGGCAGGGCTACACGGGCACGGGCCTGAAGCAGATCGTCGCCGGCGCGGCTGCGCCGTTCGGTTCCGTGTACCACTTCTTCCCCGGCGGCAAGGAGCAACTCGGCGCCGAGGTCATCCGGGTCTCGGGTCGCTTCTACCAGGAGCTCGTCGAGGCCGTGTGGGATGCGCCTGCTGACCCGATCTCCGGTGTCGCCGATGTGTTCGCAGGCGCAGCCGAGACGCTTCGCGAGACCGACTATGCGGACGCATGCCCGATCGCGACGGTCGCGCTCGAAGTGGCGAGCACGAACGACGTGCTGCGGGATGCGACTGCTCAGGTGTTCGCAGCGTGGATCGATTCGGGTGTGGAGCGCTTCGTCGCCGCCGGCATCGGGCGGGCCAAGGCGCGCGAGCTGGCCTTCGCCGTGATCGCGCTCCTCGAAGGCGCCTTCATCCTCAGCCGGGCGGCGCGTACGACCGAGGCGCTCGAGGCTGCGGGGGCAACCGCGGTGGCGCAGGTGCGCGCCGCGATGACCGAAGAAGCAGCTTCATGACCGACGGACGGCCTTCGCTCGCAAGGTAGAATGACCGGACCGCTCCCGGCGACCACGACGGAGCGATGTTGCGGGCTTCCGGTGTCGGACTTTCGCAATTGCAAATCAGTGCCGATCAGCGTGGAGAGACGGAGACCGATTTCGTGAAGAGCCGCACACCCGACAGCCTGTACGCAGTCGGCTCGAAGGTGGTGTACCCGTCGCACGGCGTCGCCGAGATCGTTCGGCGCGAGAAGCGTGACTTCAATGGCGAGAAGCGTGATTACCTGGTGTTGATGGTGCCTCAGCAGGGCTGGGGCACATCGGGCGGCATGACTCTGTCGGTGCCCGAGGACGCGGCCGCGGACCTCGGCGTTCGCGCCGCCATCTCGAGCGAGGATGCAGCCGAAGTCCTCGACGTGCTCGCAGTGCGCGACGTGCGCGTGCCGGCGAACTGGTCCCGGCGGTTCAAGAACCACCAGGAGAAGCTGAAGTCGGGCGACGTGTATCAGTGCGCGGAGGTCGTGCGAAACCTGGCGGCGCGCCTTCGCACCGCGCAGCTGTCGGCGGCGGAGCAGTCGATGTACGCCAAGGCCCGGTACATCCTCATCTCCGAACTCGCGGTCTCGTGGGCCACGGACGACGAGTCGGCCCAAGCCCGCATCGACGAGGTGCTCGGCCTGACGCCGACGCCGTAGTCCGATGACGTAGTCGGACGCGTCAGTCCGGCGAGCCGTCCGCATCGAGGAGGGCGACCAGCTGCTTCGGCGCGATCACGCGGTAGGCGTCTTCGCAGATCCCGGCGATCTCGTCCCAGTCGAGGTCGACGTCGAGACGCACGCCGATCCAGCCTCGGCCGCCGACGTACGGCGGACGGAAGAACCGGTCGGGCTCGGCTTCGATCAGCGCCTCCTGCGCGCCGGGCGGCGCCGCGCACCACAGATGAGGAAACTCGTCGCCGTGGTGGCCGTGATCCCAGAGCTGCACGAACACCTTCTTGTCGCGCACGAACCACGTCGGTGCTCCGTGGCTCGGACGCTCGGTCACTTCGGGTAGCGCGAGACAGATCTTCCGCATGCGGTCGACGTGCGCCACGGGCAAACCCTAGAAGGCGTGGTTCGACTCGTCGGTCTGATGCTCAGGACGCGGCGCGCAGCGGGACGTCGCTGAGGGTCGCGAAGCCGGCGTGGAACGTGGGGACGTCCGTAGCACCCGGAGGCGCGGTCGACGTGCAGTCAGCCGGTGAGACGGCGACGTCGGTAGGCGCGGCGGGGTCGGCCGCGACCATGACCTGCCCGCGCACTGCGCCGGCGTCACAGGAAGGCACGTTGAGGTTGGCGACCGACGTGGGCGGCTCATGAGGGGCGACCACCGCGTCCCGGTGGTCGTGGAGCCACGAGATAGCAGCGCTGACCGCGCTGGCGAAGTCGATCGGATTGCCGAATCCTGCGCTCACGGCCAGTGCGGGGATGCCTTGCTGGGTGGCGACGCGCGCCGCGCCGATCGTCCCCGAGATGTCGAGGACGGGTCCGAGATTCTGGCCCGCGTTCGCGCCAGAGATCACGAGGTCGGGTGGTGACGCAAGGACGGCGGAGAGGCCGTAGCTCACCGCGTCGGCCGGATAACCCTCGACCGAGGTCGCCGGGTAGCCGCTCGCGGTGGTGGTCTTCGTCGCGGTCAGCGGGCCGGGGCTCGTCGTGGCGCCGGTTCCGCTCTGGTTGGCGGCTGGAGCGACGACGGTGACCAGGGTGTCGGGCTCCGCTGCAAGCGCCTGCACGAGTGCGTCGATTCCGGGCGCAGCCACACCGTCGTCGTTGCTCACGAGGATCTGCAGCGTCCGTGCGGCCGGCGACGACGCAGACGCGGTCGATTCCGCTGCGGATGCGGCGGATGGGGGCTTGCTGTCGCTGCTGCAGCCGGCGAGCACGACAACGGCCCCCAGCATCGCCACCACAGGTCGACGAGTGACTCTCACGGGCAGGCTTTCTAGTGTCTGCACCGCGCTTGGGCGAAGGAGCTCGGCATGGCCTTCAAGAATCGAGAGGACGCCGGCCGCAGACTCGCCGCGCGGCTGGCGCCGTGGCATGACGAGGACGTCGTGGTGCTCGGGCTGCCGCGGGGTGGTGTCCCGGTCGCGTACGAGGTGGCGCTCGCGCTCGACGCTCCGCTCGACGTGATCATCGTCCGCAAGCTCGGCGTCCCCATACAGCCCGAGCTGGGCATGGGCGCACTCGGTGAAGACGGCGTGCGCGTCCTCAACGCAGAGGTCATCGAGATGGCGCGCGTCGGCGAATCCGAGCTCGAAGAAGTCGAGCGCAGGGAACGATCGGAGGTCGAGCGCCGGTCACGACAGTTCCGAGGCGACCGCGGGCGACTTCCGCTGGACGACCGCGTCGTCGTGATCATCGACGACGGCATCGCCACCGGCTCGACCGCACGCGCCGCGTGCGAAGTGGCGCGGGCCCACGGCGCCCGGCAGGTCGTGCTGGCGACCCCGGTCGCTCCGCCCGCTGCGGTCCACGAGTTGCGCAATGCCGCCGACGAGGTCGTGGTGCTCGAGACCCCCGAACGCTTCTTCGCCATCGGGCAGTGGTACGACGACTTCACCCAGACCCCCGACAGGGCGGTCACCGACCTGCTCGAACGCGCCGCCGACCGCTGAGCGCTTTCGTTCTGCCGGTGATAACGCGCGCAGTGCGCGCGTTATCACCGCACAAACACAGAAGCCTGGCTACCCGAGGGCGGCAATTTCGGTGGCTGTCGTTCGGTAACCTAACGATGTGGGTGGCGAACCGTCTGGGAGGGAGTCGGACGAGCTGGTGGCGGTTCGGGCGCTGGCGTTCGGGGCGCGGGTGCTCGAGCGGGCCCTGGACGACATGACGCTGCCCCAGTTCCGGGTCCTGACGTTGATCGCGTCGTCGCCAGAGCGCGCCAGCCGGGTCGCGGAGAAAGCAGCCGTGTCCCGTCCCTCGCTGACCGGCCTGCTCGACGGGCTCGAAGCACGCGGCTGGGTCCGCCGCGTGGAGGTCGACGGCGATCGTCGCGGCGTGGGTCTCGAAGTGACACCGGAAGGCCGGGCGGCGTTGCGGACCGCGGAGCGCGCCACCGCAGCGCGACTCGAACTCGTGCTCGAGCAGCTGCCGGTCGACGAACGCCGTGCCGTGCTCGACGGCCTAGACGCTCTCGGCGGCGCGTTCGCGACACTCCGCGCGACGGCGGCGCCGTGAGGAATCGCCCGCTCGCGCTCGATCGCCCGACCCCCGAGCCGGCCCCGCCGGAGGCCGGAGGTTGGATTCGCCGGCTGGCGCCCTTCCTGCTCGCACACAAGGGCAACGTTGCAATCGCGTTCGGCGTGTCGATCTTCGGCCAGGCGGTGAGTGCGGTCACGCCATTGATCGAGAAGGTGATCGTCGACGATGTCATCGGCGAGCGCAATCGCCCGCTGGCGCCATGGCTCGCGGTTCTCGTCGTTGCGGGCTTCATCGGGTTCGGTGCCGCGTACATTCGCCGATTCGTCGGTGGCCGCGTGAGCCTCGACGTGCAGTACGACCTGCGCAACGCCGTATACGAGCGGTTGCAACGGCTCGACTTCGCCAGCCACGACCAGATGCAGACCGGCCAGCTCGTGTCGCGCGCCAACAGCGACGTCGCGCTTCTCCAGGGCCTGTTGATGTTCCTGCCGATCATGCTCGGCAACCTCGTCATGCTCGTGCTGTCGATCATCGTGATGGCCTACCTGTCGCCGCCTCTGACGATCGTCGCGTTGCTGATGGTCCCCGCGATCATGTACGTGGCGTTTCGGCTGCGGTCGACCATCTTCCCCGCGAGCTGGGATGCGCAGCAGCGCGCCGGGGAAGTTGCGGGAGTCGTCGACGAGGCCGTCACGGGCGTGCGCGTCGTGAAGGGGTTCGGACAGGAGGACCGAGAGCTCGGTCATCTGGCCGACACCGCGGAGGATCTGTACCGGTCGAGGGTTCGGTTGATCAAGCTGCAGGCGCGGTTCACACCGCTGCTCCAGTCGATTCCCGTGTTCGCGCAGGTGGCCGTGCTGGCGTTCGGTGGCTGGCTGGCCATCCATGGGCACATCACGCTCGGCACCTTCTTCGCGTTCTCGTCGTACATGGTGCAGCTCGTCGCCCCGGCGCGGATGTTCGCGATGCTCGTCGCCGTCGGTCAGCAAGCGCGTGCAGGCGGCGAGCGCATCCTGGATCTGCTCGACGCCAATCCGAAGATCGTCGAGCGCGAGGACGCGGTCGAGCTTCCGGTCATCAGCGGTGACGTCCACTTCGCCAACGTGCGGTTCGGCTACACGAAGAGCGAACCCGTCCTCGACGGCTTCGAGTTGCATGTCGCGCCGGGCGAGACGGTCGCGCTCGTCGGTGCGAGCGGTTCGGGTAAGTCCACCGTTTCGCTGCTCCTGCCGCGCTTCTATGACGTGTCCGATGGTCGGGTGACCATCGATGACATCGATGTCCGCGACGTCACCTTCGATTCGCTGCGCCGTCAGGTCGGCGTCGTGTTCGAGGAGAGCTTCCTGTTCTCCGACACGGTACGGGCCAACATCGCGTACGGACGACCCGACGTGTCGGACGCCGAGGTCGAGGCCGCGGCCCGGGCCGCCGAGGCGCACGAGTTCATCGTCGAACTGCCGGACGGGTACGACACGGTGGTCGGCGAGCGTGGCCTCACCCTGTCGGGTGGCCAGCGCCAACGAGTCGCTCTCGCCCGGGCGATCATCACCGACCCGCGTGTGCTCATCCTCGACGACGCGACCTCTTCGGTCGACGCAGAGACCGAGCAGGAGATCCACGACACGCTGCGGTCGCTGATGACCGGCCGCACCACACTGCTGGTCGCGCACCGACGATCGACCCTGCGGCTCGCCGATCGCATCGTCGTCGTCGATCACGGCCACGTTGCCGATTCGGGTACCCACGAGGAGCTCCTTGCTCGATCGGTCCTCTATCGAATGCTGCTGGCAGGGCCGGGCGACGACATCGAAGAGGAAGAGCTCACCGACGAACTCGGGGTCGTCGTCGCCTCTCCCGCCGCCACGGCGCACGGACGTTCGAACGGCGAGGTCGCGGCGATCACCGCCAGCGCCTGGGCAGGAGTCGACGGCTCGCCCCGCGCCACGGCGACGATCGCCGGTCCGGCGCGCTTCGGGCCAGGAGCGGGCGGAGGCGGGGTGATCGGCATGAACCTGGCGCCCACGCCCGAGTTGCTCGCCGCGCTCGACCAGCTTCCCGCCGCTGACGACGAGCCCGACGTCGACGTCGCCGCCGAAGCGGCCGCCGATCCCGGACGATTCAGCCTCTGGGCGCTGCTGGGCCGTTATCGCAGAGGGCTGGCGATCGGGCTCGGCCTGGTCGTGTTCGACACCTTCCTCGTGCTGCTGGGCCCGTTCCTCATCCACACCGGCATCGATCAGGGCGTGGCCGTTGCGAACGAGCGCGCGCTGTGGATCACGTCACTGCTGTTCCTCGTCGCTGCGCTCGGTGATCTCTTCGTGACACGCGCGTACACGGTCGTCACCGGCCGGACCGCCGAACGCCTGCTGTACGCGCTGCGCATCCGTGTCTTCGCGCATCTGCAACGGCTGTCGCTCGACTACTACGACCGTGAGCTCGGCGGCCGGGTCATGACTCGCATGACGACGGACGTCGAAGCCCTGTCGCAGCTCCTCCAGACCGGCCTCATCAACGCGATCGTCAGCGTGTTCACGTGCGTGGGCGTGTTCGTGTTCCTGATCATCCTGTCGCCGCCGCTCGCGCTCGTCGCCTCGACCGTCATCCCGCCGCTGCTGGCGGCGACGTGGTGGTATCGCCGCCGGTCGAGCCTCGCGTATGCACGGGCGAGGACATCGATCGCGACCGTCAACGCCAACCTCCAAGAAAGCCTCTCCGGCGTACGCGTCGCGCAGGCGTATGTCCGCGAGGATCGCAACATCACCGGCTTCCGAGGTGTCAACAGCGAATACCTCGACGCGCGGCTCGACGCGCAGCGGCTCATCGCCCTCTACTTCCCGTTCGTCCTCCTGCTGGCCGACATCGGGGCCGCGGTGGTGCTCGGCGCGGGATCGGTGCTCGTCGCCAACGGCACCGTCACCGCTGGTGTTCTCATCGCGTTCCTGCTCTACCTCGACCAGTTCTTCTCGCCGATCCAGCAGCTCTCACAGGTGTTCGACATGTGGCAGCAGGCGAGTGCGTCGATGCACATGATCAACGACCTGATGGCCACGCCGACCGGAACGCCCGAGCCCGCGGACCCGGTCGAGCCCGGCCCACTGGCTGGTCACATCACCTTCGAGCACGTGCGGTTCTCGTACCCGGGGGCGGCCAGCGGTGAGGCGCTTGCCGGTGTCGACCTCGACATCGCGCCCGGCGAGCGCGTCGCGCTCGTCGGCGAGACCGGCGCCGGCAAGTCGACCATCGTCAAGTTGGTGGCCAGGTTCTACGACCCGACGGCGGGCGACGTCCTGGTCGACGGGACGGACGTGCGGTCCTTCGACCTCGGTGCGTACCGACGCCAGCTCGGCGTCGTGCCGCAGGAGGCGTTCCTGTTCACTGGCACCATTCGCGACAACATCGCTTACGGACGGCCTGACGCGTCCGACGCCTCAGTCGAACACGCATCACGCGCCGTCGGGGCACACGACTTCATTGCGGCATTGCCGGGTGGGTACCTGTCGCCGGTCAGCGAGCGCGGGCGATCGCTGTCGTCCGGCCAGCGGCAGTTGATCGCGCTTGCGCGCGCCCGTCTCGTCGACCCACCGATCCTGCTGCTCGACGAAGCGACCTCCAACCTCGATCTCGCCACCGAGGCACGCGTGCAGCGCGCCATGGGCATCGTCGCGCAAGGGCGCACGACCATACTCGTCGCACACCGGCTGCCGACCGCGCGAACTGCAGACCGCATCCTCGTCATCGACCGCGGCCATGTCGTCGAGGAAGGCACGCACGACACGCTCGTCGCTGCGGGCGGTCGCTACGCCGATCTCTGGCGTTCGTTCGCGGAGACTGGTACCGACGAGCTGGCCGCCGCGGCGGACTGAGCTCAGGCGCCGCCGCTTCCGGTGAACGACGGATGGCGCAGCACGATCGACGTCGCCTGTGCGCGGTTCCCGACTTCGAGCTTGCGATAGGCCCGCTTCAGATGGGTCTTGACGGTGTCCTCGCTCACGTAGAGCGACCGGGCGATCTCCGCGTTGCGCAGCCCGGCAGCGAGGAGCACGAGGCACTCGCTCTCGCGTTCGGACAGGCCGAACGAGCGACCCGGCCAGTCGCGACCGGTACCGGATGCGATCCGACCATGAGGCGGCGGCGACACAACGGGAGTTCCTTCGACGATCTTCCGGAGCCGGTCGGCGAGCTCCTCGCCGTTCAACGCTTTCGACAGCACACCGCTCGCCCCCTGTTTCAGTGCCGACTCGGTGAGGGCTTCGGCCCACGACAACGTGAACACGACGACGTGACGGACGAGCGGCGTCGAGACCAACTGCTTCAGCTGGTCCTGATCGACGCTGTCGCGCCCGAAGGTGTCGTACAGCACGACGTCTATGGGTTCGGAGGGCGAGTCCTCGCCAACGATGAACATGTCCACGACGTCGAGGTCATCGTGGCTGTCGAGCATCGCCGCCAGCCCGGCGACGACGATCTCGTAGTCGTTGGCCACCGCAACACGGATGCGTCGCTCCACGGTCAATCTCTACCCAAGGGCGGGGAGCTGGATGCATCACTCGTTCGGGGGCGTCTCGAGGGCCGCCCTGCCCTCCCTGAACTCGTACGTGTTCTCGGATGGCGCTGTGGGTAAGCGCGAGGTGTGAGAGCAGTCGAGCCGAGTGTCGCCGTCGAGTTGGGTCCGAGCCCATCGACGCCCGGGGCGGCGCGCGCACTCGTGCGG
>DATAES010000239.1:0-24008 GCA_036257895.1 Acidimicrobiales bacterium | reverse complement strand
TTGCGCACGCGGTCCACCGAGGTCGCGGTTCCCCTGCCGGGCCAGTCGGAGTGAGCGAGCTCAGCGGCCCTTGAAGCTCGGGTCGCGCTTGTCGCGACGCGACTGCTGGTGCTCACGGAAGTCCTCAGTGCGACTTGATAGCTCCATCGCGAACGCCTCGTCGGCGAGATGACGATCGAGGTCCATCCCGAGACCGCGGTGGATGAGCAGCTTCGTGAGTCCGAGCGCGACCGTCGGCGCGCGGCAGAGTCGGTCCACCAGCTCCGCGACCGCAGCGTCGAGCTGATCGCCGGACACAGCGCGGTGTACGAGCCCCCATTCCGCAGCCTCCTGACCGGAGACCTCCTGCCCGAGCAGGAGCATCTCCTTGGCGCGCGCCACGCCGGCCATGCGGGGCAGCAGCCATGATGTGCCACTGTCGGGGGTGAACCCCAGGCTGGTGAAGGGCGCCCACAGTCGAGCGTCGCCGGCGACGACCGCGAAGTCCGACGCGAGCACGAGACTCAGCCCGAGACCTGCGGCCCATCCACGCACGTTGGCGACGATCGGCGTCTGCGTCTCCAGCATCGTCGGGATCAATCGGTTCACCTGCCACCGCATGCGCCGTTGCAAGGAGCCCACGCGCGGCCTGTCGTCCACCTTCGGCACCTGAGCCGACCGGGTCGCGAGGTCGAAGCCGGAGCAGAAGTGCTCGCCGCTGCCCGACAGTTCGATGGCCCTTACTGATTCGTCGTTCCCTGCCGCCTCGATGGTGGACGTCAGCGTGGCCACGACGTCGTCGGTCAGCGCGTTGCGCCGTTCCGGCCGGTCGAGCCGCAGCCGCAACACGCCATCGTCGCGGGCTACGAGCAAACCCTCAGGCGCGTCGGGGTATGGCGTCATGCCCCGCGAGATGCCACCACGATGGGCACTTCGGCGTAACCCCGCACGGTGCTGGTGTGCAGGCGTACGGCACGGTCGTGGTCGACGTCCCACTCGGGGAACCGCTGAAGCGTCTCTTCGAGCGCGACACGGCCTTCGAGCCGGGCGAGCGCGGCGCCGACGCAGAAGTGGATGCCGTAGCCGAAGGACACGTGATTGCGCATGTCGCGATGGATGTCGAAACGATCCGCCTCCGGGAACTCGCGCTCGTCACGTCCGGCCGACCCGGTGAGCAGCAGGACCTTCGAGTCCTTCGGAATGGCCTCGCCGTGCAGCTTGACTTCGGTCGTCGTCCACCGGCCCTGCACCGGTGACGGCGCCTCGTAGCGCAGCAACTCCTCGATGGCGTTCGGGATCAACGCCGGATCCGCAGCCAACTCCGCCCGCTGCTCGGGATGCGCGGCGAGGATCACGGCCGCCCAACCGAGCAGTCGGGCGACGGTCTCCGTCCCGGCGGACAGGAGCAGGACCGCGAACGCGGCGCTCTCCGACCGAGTGAGCCGTCTCGTGGTGCCGTCGTCGTCGGTGATCTCTGCTTCGACGAGCGCGGTGAGCAGATCGTCGCGCGGCGATGAGAGGCGCTGCTCGAGCTGTTCGGCCAGATAGCGAGTCAGTTCGATTCCTGCCGTCATCGAGACCTCGTTCACCATGCCGATGTCCGGCTCGATGTGGAACAGCCGGTCGATGGTGTGACGGAACGTCTCCTGATCCTCGCCGGGTACACCGAGCAGCGACGAGATCACCATCGATGGCAGGCGGGCGCCGAAGTCCTGCAAGTAGTCGAAGCCGTCGCCGCCCACTTGCGGATCGAGCATCCCCGCGGACATGGCCCGCACTCGGCCTTCGAGTTCGGCAACGCGTCGCGGCGTGAACGCGCGCGACACGAGGTGACGCAGCCGCGTGTGCTCAGGTGGATCGAGGAAGATCATCTGCTCGGTCGCGGCGAGGTCGTTGCCCATCAACTCGAGCACCGTGCCCTGGGCCGAGCTGAAGGTCCGGGGATCGCGGTGTGCAGCTTCGACGTCGGCGTATCGGCTCAGCGCGAAGAAGTCGAACTTGTCGTTGCGATAGACGGGTGCCTCGTCGCGCAATCGCCGCCAGGTCGGATGCGGATCGTCGTCGATGTCGGTGTCGAACGGGTCCCAAGCGAGGTCCACGGGAGCAGCCTCGCATACCCCAGGCGAATGTTGGTGCGCCGTGGCCCCGATAGGGGCCACGGCGACCCGGAGTTCGGGTGGTGGGGCACTGGGCCGGGCGACGCCGCGGGTCAGAACATGCGGTCGGTTGCGAGCTCGGCCCCAACTCGCAGGGCGCGCAGCTTCTCCCACACGAGTGACGGCGCCACGTCACCGAGACCGGCCGACGTGTCGAAGCCGCAGTCCGTGCCGGCGATGACCCGCCGAGGATCGCCGACGGCATCCGCCACTCGTTCGAGCCGGTCGGCGACCACCTCCTCGTGCTCGACGTAGTTGCTCGTGGTGTCGATCACGCCGGCGACCAGCACCATCCGGCTCGGCAGGGGCTCGCGCGCGAACTGCGCGTACTCGTGGGCATGGCGCGCGTTCGCCATCGACACGACCAGGGCGCCGACGTTCGCTTCGTAGAGCCGCGAGAGGATCTCCTTCAGCGGCACGTCGAGCGTGTGGGGTCCTTCGTAGTTGCCCCAACACACGTGCAGTCGCACGTTGGACGGGTCGATGCCGATCAGCGCTTCGTTGATCGCGCCGATGACCAGCTCGACCCAGGCGAGAAACTCGTCGAGCGGACGATCGGCGAACAAAGTGTGCCGCTCCAAGGCCAGATCGGGAGCATCGATCTGAAGGAGCAGACCGTGGTCGACGATGTAGCGGTACTCGGTCTGCAATGCGGTCGCGATGGCGCGCACATACTCCTCTTGTGAGTCGTAGAACCGATTGTTCATCGCCGCGGCGACGATGCCCGGTGATGCGGCAGTCATGAACGTCTGCGCGAACGGCGCGCCGGCGACGAGCGCGCACTCGGCTTCGAGTTCGCTCGTGTCGTCATAGGACACCTCGGCGATGGCGGCGGGCGCCGCCATGAGGTTCACTTTGATGCGCGCGAAGCGCGGGTTCATCAGCTCGAGAAAGTCCGGGTGGTCGAGCAGGTCGCGCATGAGTGCGCGCTGACTCGTGTCGCCGAACCCTGTCATTCGGTGCTGCACATACGTGAAGAAGCTCTCGCGTGCCTGCTCACCGTCGTTGCCGATGTCGATGCCCGCTTCGACTTGCGCGGCGATGGTCGTCGCGGTTGCCTCTTCGACTTCCTTGCGCAACTCCGCCGCGTCGATCGCCTCACCCTTGCTACGGCGTCCGTGGAGCGCGGCGAGCGCCGGTGGACGAGGGAGGCTTCCGGCGTGGGTCGTAACGATCCGTGACTCGCTCGTCAACACGTCGCCCTCGCCGTCACGTCGCCCTCGGCCTCACAGTCGCCCGTCCGGTCGGATGTCGTCGGGGATCCAGTTGGGCGCCCGCCGCTCGGCGAAGGCCTGCCAACCCTCTGCATATTCCTGGCCGAGGAGGCTGGCGTCCATACCCATCCGGTCGTAGAGCCCGTACTGCGCGTTGATCGCCCGTTTGACCTCGCGGCGCGCGGCAGGCGCGCCCCAGCAGCACTCGGTGAGCACCTGCGTCGCAGCATCGAGCAACTCGACGTGGGACACGACGCGGGTCACGAGTCCCCAGTCGCATGCCTCTGCCGCGGTGAGTGTCCGCGCCGACAGCAACAGGTCGCGAGCCCGGGCGATGCCGACTTGGTGCGGAAGGATCTGGGCGTAGTGCGTGTCCGCGATGCCGCGGTAGATCTCCGGTGAGCGGAAGGTGGCGCGATCGCTGGCAACGGCGACGTCCGACAACATCGCGATCATCATCCCGCCTCCCTGGGCGATGCCGTTGACCGCGCTCACGACCGGTTTGGCGGAGTGTCGCACGGCATCGAACGGCGTCACGTCCATGTGCAGCAGGTCGCCGAGGTTCGCCCAGTCGTCGTCGTAGTGCGCGCCCATGTCGCCGCCGGGGATGAAGACGTCACCAGTGCCCGTGATCAGGAGGCCCGCGAGGTGCGGATCGCGGTTGACCACGTCGACCGCACGGCGCAGGCCGAAGTACATGGCCGGTGTCATCGCGTTGCGCTTCTCGGGTCGGTCGATGACACACCACGCCAGCGAACCGTGGCGCTCGAGGCGCAGGTGAGGCGTACCGAGCCAGTCACCCTCAGGAGAGCGCGGCGTCACGAGCGCGCCCGAAGGTCGTACTTCAGGACCTTGTTCGACGCGTTCAACGGCAGGGCGTCAACGACCTCGACGGATCGCGGCACCTTGTAGTTGGCCATGTGCTCGCGACACCACGCGATGAGCTCGTCGACGTCGACCTCGGTGCCGGTGGTCGGCACGACGAATGCCTTGCCCACCTCGCCCAGCCGATCATCGGGCACGCCCACGATCGCGACCTGCGCGACAGCAGCGTGCGCCGTCATGATCCGTTCGATCTCAGCCGGATAAGCGTTGAACCCGCCGACGATATACATGTCCTTCTTGCGATCGGTGATCGCAAGGTTGCCGTTGGCGTCCGACACCGCGATGTCGCCGGTGTGCAGCCATCCGTCTTCGTCGATCGCCTCGGCGGTCGCTTCAGGATTGTCGAGATAGCCCCTCATGATGTTGTAGCCCCGAACGAGGACCTCGCCGGGTTCACCGACGCCTACTTCCTTGCCGTCGTCGTCGATCAGTCGCACCTCGACGCCGGGGATGGCGCGTCCCGAGGTCTTCGCGATCGTCTCTGGGTCGTCGTCGTGCCGGCACATGGTCGCGATTCCGTGGGCCTCGGTGAGCCCGTAGCCCGTGACGACGTTCTCGAAGCCGAGTGTCTCGCGCATGGCGATGATCATCTGCGTGGTGATCGGCGCGGCACCCGTCACCGCCAGCCGCAACGAGGACAGGTCGTACGTGTCGAGGTCGGGATGGTTGAGGATCGTCTGGAAGATGGCCGGTGGGCCCGGCAGCATCGTGATGCGTTCCTCCGCGACTCGGCGCATGACCGAGGGCACGTCGAAGATCGGATGCGGCACGAGTGTGGCGCCCTTCAACAAGCAGGCGAGGATGCCGGCCTTCAACCCGAACGAGTGGAAAAACGGGTTGATGACGAGATAGCGGTCTCCCTCGCGGAGCCCGACGACGTCGGACCACGTCTCGTACGCGCGGATGCTCGCCGAGTGGAACAACATCGCGCCCTTCGGCGCGCCCGTCGTTCCGGACGTGAACAAGATGTCGCACAGGTCGTCAGGGTGGACGGCCGCGGCGCGCGCCCCAGCGCCTGCGGGATCCACGCCATCGGCGCGCGTGAGGAAGTTGCCCCACGCCGTGCAGCCGTCGGGCACTGTTCCCCGGAGCACGAGGACCTCCTCGAGGGACTCGGTACCCGACGCATCGCGCAACAACTCGACGTAGTCGGTGTCGAGGAAGTCGGTCACGGTGAACAACAGCCGCGCCTTGGCCGCACCGATCACGTAGCCCGCCTCCGCGCCCTTGAACCGAGTGTTGAGCGGGATGACGATGCCGCCGACCGTATGGGTGGCGAGTGCCGCGACGGCCCACTCGTACATGTTGGGAGCCCAGATCGCGATGCGATCGCCGGCTTCGATGCTGCTGGCGATCAGCGCTCGCGCGGCAACATCGATCGCGGCGGCGAACTCGGTGAACGACAGGCGCACGTCGCCGTCGACGACGGCCTCACAGTCACCAAATCGCTCCGCGGCGCGCGCGACGAGTTGCGGAATGGTCTGCGGGAGTTCGGCCATGGCCCGCGCATCGTAGGTGGCGTCAGAGGAGCGCGAATCCTCGGTCGATGAAGTCGAGGGCGCTCGCAGCCTGCTCGTCTTCCTCCATGGACGAGTACGTGAGGAAGGCACCGAACGGCGCGTTCCAGTAACCGCCGTCGAGTCCGTCGAGGTCCTGTGGTCCCACGTACACGTAAGGCTCGTCCACGAACGAATCACCTGGTGACACGCCCACGTTCACCTTCTTGGCTCGGGCCGACTCCACGGTGACAGCGAGGTCGAAATGCTCGGGCCACAGTTGTGCCTCCGAGATCTTCGCGGCCCGTTCGCCGAGACGTCCGGACAGCTGGTCGAGAACCGACTGGCCGATCCGATACCACTTGCCGACGGCGTGCGAAGCGTTGACGTCGACCTGTAAGTCGCGGTCGGGTCGGAACGGGGGAAGTTCGGTGCCGACGCCAGGGTCGCTGCTCAACTCGACACCGAGAAATGAGGCGCCGGCACGCAGTGTCGTGATCGCGACTTCCTCGCCGGGGTCGACAGCCAAGCGGTCGCCGCGCACGACGATGCGAGATCCGTCGTCGAACGGTGGCGTTCCGAAGCCCTCGCCCGTAGGTCGAAGGCCGATGCGCCCGGTTCGAGCCTTACGGGCAGGAGCGACCACGTAGCAAGCAAGCATGTGCAGCGAATCGCGCGTCGTCACGTATGCAGAGGGCAACGGCACGCTGGTCCGTCAGAACCGCTCGACATGCAGGCGCACGATCGTGCCGTCCTTCGTCGCGCGAATCTGCACCAGCTCGCACAGTTGATTTGCGAGCCACAGGCCGTGTCCACCGATCTGACCGGCGGTCGGTCGAGATCTGCCCGCGAGTGGCGCGTCGAAACGGCCGGTGTCACGGATGTCGCAGATCACCGTGTGACCGTCGATCCACGTGCGCAAAACGCCACCGCCACCGCCATGGCGAATGCTGTTGGCGGCGATTTCGTCCGCGGCGAGGACGAGATCGGCGACTCGGGACGTGTCGAATCCGGCCTCGACACCCACTTGGCGGACGAGCGCGCGGACCGCGGCGAGACTGCCCAGGTCGAAGACGAACTCGGGCGTGTCGCCGGGTGGGTCGGGCAGCGGATGCCCGAACGGCGCGCTGATGGCGTCGAGATCGGGCGCCCACGGACTGGAGCGGTGGTGCCCTCCCTCCAAGAGGAAGGGATGGGTGTGCCGCGCCTCGTCGACCACCTCGGCAGGCAGGCTCGCGGTGTCATAAGGACAGAGCAGCCACCAATCGGGGCTGTCCGCGAAGGCGAGGTTGAGCAGCGACTCGTGGCGGTGGAACTCGACGAGCGCTTCCGTGCTGCGATCAGCGGAGATCGGCTCGCCGATGCCGCGCAACCGTCGCCCCCCGGATCCGTTTTCGGTGACGAACTCGCGCCAGGCCGGAATGATGCGGCCAGGATTCCGTCCCACCTCGACCATGTCGGCGAACTGGACCTCGTCCGCCGCGCCGTCGAGCGCGTCGCGAAGAGCGTCGATCTTCCTCCTGTCCACGACCACGAGGACGGGCTCGTCGAGCGCCAGACCGGCTGCGATGAACGGCACCGTGGCGCCGAGGAACTCGTCGTCTCCCGCGTAGAAGAGCGCTTCGTGGCGAAACGCCGCAGGGGGACTCACGGTTCGAACCAGATCGCTCATGAGGGCTCGGACGTGGATACCCGCGATCTAGGTCTCCCAGTCCGATTCGCGTCGTCTCGCCGGACGATCAGCAGGCAACAGTCGTCGCTGAGCTCCTGGCACAGGCTGGCGACGACCCGGTCGGCAAGCTCCGAGGCGTCCGGCACCTGTCCGGCAACGACCGATTGGAGACGCGCCAGGCCCTGATCGAGTGACTCGTGCCGTCGTTCGACCAGCCCGTCCGTGTAGAGCACGAGCGTGTCGCCGGGTCCGAGGTCGATGCGATGGTCGGAGGCCGGGCCGCGGACGCCGAGCGGCGGTGAGGACCGCCCATCGACGTAGCGGGGTGGACCGTCGGCGGGCACGAGCAGCGGCGGTAGATGTCCTGCGACCGCCCACGATCCGATCCCCGTGGCCGGGTCGAGCCGGCCGTAGGCGGCGGTGGCGAAGCTGTCGAGACTGTGCTGAGCAGCCAGCGCGGAGAGGTCGGCGAGCAGGCGCGTCGGCTGGTGACCCGCGAAGGCGAGCCCACGCGCCGCGTTGCGCAACTCGGCCATCAGGGCGGCCGCCGGCAGGCCGTGACCTGCAGCGTCGCCCACGCCGATGAGCAGCTGACCGTCCGGCAGCGGCATCACGTCGTACCAGTCGCCGCAGACAGCATCACCGGACGGCAGGTACCGAGCCACCATCGACCAGCCATCCACCACTGGCAGCCGCTCCGGCAGCATCGCCGCGACGAGGGTCGCCGCGGTCGTGCGCTCGCGTGCGTATCGCTGGGCCACGTCCAAGGCGACGCCGGCTCGAGCAGCGAGCCCGGTCGCGGCCATGAGGACCTCGGAGGTGTAGCGGCGATTCGACGTGGTGAACGCGAAGGTGATCACGCCGACGCGGTTGCCTCGGGCGATGATCGGGCACACCACGACGTCGCGCCACCCGAGTCGCCGGACGTCGTCGGCTGCGGCACCGAAGAGCTCGTCGATGAGCGGCGCGCTCGGCTCGGCGATGTGCTCCGGCCTCCCGGTTCGCCACGCTCGCGCCACGGGCACATCAGAGGCGATACGTACATCCACGGATTCGGTCAGGACCCGTTCACCCAGCTCTGGCTGGTCGGCGACTTTCAAGGCAGTGCGTCGCAGCACACCCTCCTCGTCGTGGACGAACACACAGCACCAGTCCGCCATGAGCGGGACTGCGTGACTGAGGAGTTGGTCGAGTACGTCGATCGGGTCCAACGCGCTGACCATCAGCCGCGTCGCTTCGGCCAGGAACTCGAGTGTTTCGCGCGCTCGTCTCTCGCGGTCGAGCAAATGCGCTCGATCGAGCGCGAGGGCGCACTGATCCGCCGCTGTCAGCAGTTGCGCGAGCTCCTCGCTGTCGATGTCGCGTTCGTCGGCGAACCCGACGGTGAGACAGCCGATGATGTCGTTGCGCGCCTCGAGTGGCAGGACCACAGATGCCTCTGTCGCGCCCGGGACGGAGGCAAGCGCGGGCCAGCGCACATTGCGCTCGGCCGCCGAGCGATAGACGATCGGCTCCCGTGTCGACGCGACGACGGTGCCGGGAAGGTCTGCACCGAGCGGGATGGACGCGAATCGTTCCACCTCGGACGGCACCGCGCCCGCGCCGCCCGCGTACTCGAGCGCGGCGGATTCTGGATCGATGAGCCACAAGCTGACCGTCAGCGCGCCGAGCTCGATCAAGCCGTGCTGCAGGATGGCAGCGGCGACCTCGTCGCTCGACACGGCCGAGCTCAACGACGTGGTGAGACGGCGCAGCGGGCTCATCTCGAGTTCGGTCACGGGCGAATGTTAGGTACCGTCGCGCGCCACGGTCGCGAAGTCAGCCGTTCGCGTTGCTCTGACGCCCCACCGTCGTGCATTGACATAGTCACTGGCCACGTCAATGCACGATGGTCGAGTCAGCTCGATGATGGGTACCGCGGCACGAGTGGGACGAGCGCACGTCGGATGTTCGGGATGGATGTACCGGGACTGGCGCGGCGTCGTGTATCCGGCGGAGCTCCCCCAGCGTCGTTGGTTCGAGTACTACGCACGCCTCTTCGACACCGTCGAGGTGAACAACACCTTCTACCGATTGCCGCCACCGACGACCGTTGAGCAATGGGCGGCACAGGCGCCGTTGGGATTCACGTACGCGTTGAAGCTCGGGCAATTCGGTTCGCACAGGATGAAGCTCCGGGATGCGGCGTCGTGGTTGCCCAATCATCTCGACCGTGCCGAACGCCTCGGCCGGTCGCTCGGACCGACGCTCGTCCAGCTGCCGCCGCGGTGGAAGCGGAACATCGAGCGGCTCGACGAGTTCCTCACGGTCGCGCCCTCGTCGATGCGATGGGCGGTCGAGGTCCGTGATTCGTCCTGGCTGCACGACGACGTGTTCGAGTTGCTCCATCGCCATGGCAGTGCTCTGTGCATCCACGACATGCTCCCGAACCACCCGTGGGAGTTGACGACGGACTGGAGCTACATCCGGTTCCACGGACCCGATGCACTGGTACGCAAGTACGAGGGCCGGTACGGCGGCCGCCGGTTGTGGCGTGCCGCGGCGCGGATGGAGGCGTGGATCGACGGTGGGTGCGACGTCTACGCCTACTTCAACAACGACTGGCACGGGCATGCTGTCGCGGATGCGGCCTGGTTGAAACAGCGGCTGCAGGCGAATGCCCGCTGACCGTGCTGGAATCCCACCATGGGGGACGAGCTGCACGACGCTTTTCGCGGAATGATCGACGAGCTGATCGACGTCGAACGGCGGCTGGATGACGCCCAACCTCCGCTCGACGAGCGCGAGCGCGTCGAGAGCTATCGGTGGATGTTCAGCGTGCTGCAGGTCGCGCTCGACGCGTATGTCTGGGCCGACAGTGGCCGACCACGATTCGTCGACATCGTGGGTCCGAACAAGAAGTGGGGCGGTGACAACACCGACGCCTTCTACAAGCACGCACCGATCGATCCGGGGCGGACCTACCGCGTTCGATGCGTGCCGGGCGATGCCGTGTACCTGTCGCTGACCGTGTACGGGGGACCGAGCGACGGTCACTTCAGCGAGCGCATCGTCGCCTCGGCCAACGACCGGAGCTGTGAACGCAATCCCGACGGCACGTTCGAACTCGTCCTGAGCAGTGAGCCGCAGGGAGGCAACTGGCTGCGGTTGGAACCCGACGCCGTGTGTGCCATCACCCGCGACTACGTCGACGATCCCGCCACTGCGCGCCGCGCGCGGTGGACGATCGAGGCCGTCGACCCGCCCCGCGAGAAGGATGACTCGGTCGCAGCCGTCGCGGCGAAGTTCAGAGCGGCACGCGTGTTCCTCGACGAACAAGCGCACATCGCGCCGGTCCGTGTCGACCCGCCGAACGAGGTACAGGAGCCGTATCCGGTGCCGTCCACGACCTTCGGTTGGGCGGCGGGTGATGCCGCCTACGCGATGGGCAGCTTCCAACTCGGCGAGGGGGAGGCCCTCGTCATGGACGGCCGCTCACCCGAGTGCGCGTTCTGGAACCTGTGCCTGTGGAATCCGTTCCTGCACACGTTCGACGACTCGTACGGGCGGGTGACGATCAACGGATCACAGGTCGTGGCCAACGACGACGGGTCGTGGCGCATCGTGGTGGCCGCGCACGAACCGGGACATCCGAACTGGGTCAGCACCCAGGGTCACGAGCGGGGCCTGTTGTGGTTCCGCTGGTTCTTGCCGTCCGAGACACCAACTCGACCGGTCTGTCGAGTGGAGACGGCGTGACTTTGCCGTACACCGAGCGTTTCGAGCGTTTCGGTTCGTAGAGCTCAGTTGTAGGCGACGGTCTCGAGTCCGCGTCTGTCCGCTCCGTACCGGGCGATCTCGCCGGCCAGGTCCAGCGGTCGGATGTTCGTCATCGCCTTGCGGGTCTCGTCGTCGATGAGGTCAGCCGGCACCAACCAGCTCACCTCGAACTCGATGCCGTCAGGATCCTTGGCGTACAGCGCCTTCGTCGTCGAATGGTCGGATGCACCGGCGAGCGCACCCATCTTGGTGAGACGGTCGGCAACCTCTTGCAGCTCGCCGAGGGTCTCCACCTCCCAAGCGAGGTGGTAGAGGCCCACGGCGCCCCGACCGGCGGGACTGTCCGCGGCGTCGGGCCCGATGGCGAACAGCCCCAGATCGTGGTCGTTGTGCGAGTCGGGTACGCGGAGGAACGCGGCGCCGGGCAACTGCACGGCCACCGTGAAGCCCAGTGCTTCCTCGTAGAAGCGAACGCTGCGGTCCACGTCCCGGACGTACAGGACGGCATGGTTCAGACGCTTGACTGCCATGCGGCCTTCAACGGTTGTCCAGTGAGTCGCTATTCCTGGCTCGTTGCAGATGGAAGGTGGCGCGCGGGTCGTCAGCCGATGCCTTGCCTGCCTCCATGACGGCCACCTTCACGAGAAACGAACCGGCGATCCCGGCCAAAGCTCCCGCCTGTTCGCGGCGCCGGGCCCGCTTCCGTGGGAGCGACAGCAGCAGGCTGATGGTGGTGCAGCCGTGGGCAAGCCGCCACAGCAATGCTGATCTGCCTTCCTTGTACGGTCGAGCGACGGCCGGTACAGCGCCGACTTCGCGTTCGAGCGCGGCCGAGGCGGCCAGCTCGCCGACCTTTCCGGCGATGCCGAACCGGCGAAGCACCGCGGCCTCTTGGTCGTTGTGATCGCCGAGCGCGAGCAGCGATGCGGCGCCGGCGATCCCGGATGCAGTGAACAGCACCGGTAGGGATCGGCCCGCTTCCTGCCACGCCGGGACTGCGGTCGCGGCGGTGAGCACCCCGGTGTAGCCGGTGAGCGGCAGTCCCGCGATGCCGGCCACGATGCCGGCCGGGTCAGCGATCTTGTCGGGCAAGACCGCGGCCGCCCCTGCCGCGGGTCCATAGGCGGCCAGGAGCCACGAACCCATGCTCATCGGTGACGTCGGGCGGAAGACCCGCAGCATGTTGGCGAACCGCGATGGGCGTCCGAGGTCGGCGATCAGGGCCGCCGTGCCGACCGAGAGCGCGACGAGCGAGAGCCGTCGGCACCGGCGCCGCAGGCCAGGGAGGTCTCGAGCCGCCGCGCCGAGCGTGGACGACGCGCCCGCGATGCCTCCGGCGACGAAGTACGCAGGGATGAACCACTTCCACACCGGCGCCTTGAGAACCGGCACGTCGTAGTAGGTGACGTCGCTCATGCACTTGCGGGGGCTGCGCCCCCGGACCCCATCGGCGTCCAGCTCACTTTCGGCCCAGCACGGAGACGACGGCGGTCACGGCAAGGGCAACAGACGCAGCCGCCATCGAACGCCACGACCGGGCGATTGTCTTGCGCGGCGCGACCGGATGCGGCGGGAGGTTGTAGACCTCGGGTCGGTCGAGCAGCAGGAAGAACGCGTTCAATCCGTCGGTGCCCGGCTGTGCCTCCCGACTGTCGCCGTAGAGGTACGCATCCGTGACGCCCGCCTGGTGCAACTCGCGCACGCGGTCTGCGGCGCGAGCACGCAACTCGTCGATGTCGCCGAACTGGATCGACTCCGTCGGACACGCCTTCGCGCACGCCGGTGTCATCCCGGCATCGAGGCGGTCGTAGCACAGCGTGCACTTCCAGGCCCGGCCGTCGTCCTCACGACGATCGATGACACCGAAAGGGCAGGCCGACACGCAATAGCCGCACCCGTTGCAGATGTCGGGCTGCACGAACACCGTGTCGAACTCGGTGCGGATTATCGAACCGGTGGGGCAGGCGTCCAGACACGCCGCGGTGCGGCAGTGCTTGCACACGTCGGACATCAACAACCAGGAGAACTTCGTGTTCTCGACCATCGGGCGTTCGACGAACGCAACATGCCGCCACGTCGACGCGCCGAGATGCACGGTGTTGTCGTACGACATGCCGCTGAACAGCAGGCCGTCGTCCGGCAACTGGTTCCACTGCTTGCATGCGACCTCGCACGCCTTGCACCCGATGCAGACAGTCGTGTCCGTGAAAAATCCGACCTTCCTCTGCGTTTGTGCGGTTCTAACGCGCTCGTTGCGCGCGTTAGAACCGCACAAACAGTTGTTGTGAACGGCGGTCACGGGCGGGCCCTCCTGCCCGGGCGGATGTCGGCGGTCAGGGCCTTGGACTCCTGGATCGAGACATTCGGGTCGGCGACGAACGAGATGAGCTCGTTGACCGTGTCGCCCTTGACCAGCCCCCTACTCGACCAGTGATACGGGAGACCGATCTGGTGGATCGTGCGCTTTCGCAACCGCAGCGGCGGGATGCGACTCGTCACCAGCACGCGAGTCTCGATCGACGCTCGTGCCGTCGAGACGGTTGCCCAATCGCCGTTGCGCAGTCCCCGCTCAGCGGCGAGCTCCGGGGACACCTCACAGAAAAGCTCGGGCTGCAGCTCTGACAGCCACGGCAACCAGCGCGACATGCCACCTGCCGTGTGATGCTCGGTCAGCCGGTAGGTCGTGACGACGTACGGGTACTCCGGGTCACCGAAGGGACGGTGGTACGGGTTGTCGTCGCGGCGCCATTCCATGCGCGCCGGGTTGCGTTGCTGCCGGTAGAGCGGGTTGTCCAACGGCGACTCCTGCGGTTCGTAATGCGTCGGCAGTGGGCCGTCCAGCACGCCGGTGGGCGCATAGATCCATCCGCGACCGTCGGCCTGCATGATGAACGGCATGTCACCGCCGATGGTGTCGATGCCTTCGGCGTCGTCCGCAGGCCGGTAGGAAGGTGGCCGATCGGCGATGAAGTCCGGCACGTCGTGGCCGGTCCACTTCCCCTGTTCCTCGTCCCACCACACGTATGCCTTGCGCTCCGACCACGGCTTGCCGTCGGGGTCAGCCGACGCCCGGTTGTACATGAGCCTGCGATTCGAGGGCCAGGACCATCCCCACTCGGGTGCGACCCAGGTTTGTTCCGATGCGGGTGTCCGGTTCGCCGCCCAGTTGACGCCGTCCTTGTTGCACCCCGAATAGATCCAGCAACCGCACGCGGTGGACCCGTCCGCCTCGAGATCGGTGAACCCGCCGACGGGTATGCCGTCCACAACCCTGTAGCCGTTGATCTCCTTCATGATCTCGAACACGTCTGGCTCTTCGTGCTCACCGATGGTCGAGTAGTCCCAGGTGAGCTCGAGCAGCGGCGCGTCCTTCTCCTCAGTCGAGCCCAAGTACAACGCGCGCAGCCTTCGACCGAGGTGGAACATGAACCACAACTCGCTGCGACAGTCACCCTGCGGCTCGACGGCCTTCGGGTGGAACTGCAGCAGCCGCTGCGTGTTCGTGTACGTGCCGTCCTTCTCGGTGTGCGTCGCCGCGGGGAAGAAGAACACCTCTGTGGAGACCGCAGACGGGTCGTCCTGCCAGAACTCGGCGGTCTCGATGAGCGAGAAGTCGCGCACGACCAGCCACTCGAGCTCGCGCAGGCCCTTCTTTTGGAGCTGCCCGTGCATCGATCCGACCACGGGGTTCTCGCCCATCACGAAGTAGCCGGTCAGCTTGCCATCGGCCATGTCGCCCACCGTGACCATGTGCGAGTGATCGCCGGTCAACCTCGGCAGGTGGTCGTAACACCAGTCGTTCTCCGCGCTGGCGTTGTCGCCCCACCACGCCTTGAGCAGCGAAATGGCGTATTTCGGGAACTCGCACCACCAGCCCGAGTTCGACTCGTTGTTCCTGAGGTATTCCGAGAAGGTGGCGTCGGACTTCGCCTTCGGCATCGGGAGATAGCCGGGGAGGATGTTGTAGAGCGTCGGCACGTCGGTCGATCCTTGGATCGTGGCGTGACCGCGCAAGGCCAGAATCCCGCCGCCGGGGCGGCCGATGTTGCCGAGCAGCAGTTGGATGATCGCGGCAGTGCGGATGTACTGCACACCAATCGTGTGCTGCGTCCAGCCGACGGCGTAACAGAACGCGGACGTGCGGTCGCGACCTGAGTTGTCGCAAAGGGCCTCGGCGACTGCGAAGAACTGCTGGCGAGGCACACCGCAGACGTCTTCGACCAACTCGGGTGTGTAGCGCGAGTAGTGGCGCTTCAGCACCTGGAACACGCAGCGCGGATGCTCGAGCGTCGGGTCGAGGTGCACCGGCGCTCCTGCAGTTCCTCGCGACGAGTCCGGTTCAGTGGTGAACTCCTCGCGCTGGCCGGCGGCTGCAGCAACGTCGGTTCCCTCGTACGCCCACGAGGTCGCGTCGTACGTCTGGTTCTCGCGGTCCCAACCGCTGAACAAACCGTCGAGGTCCTCGGTGTCGCGAAAGTCCTCACGCAGGACCGCCGGCGCATTCGTGTAGTGCACGACGTAGTCACGGAACCAGCGGTCGTTCTCGATGATGTAGTTCACGATGCCGCCGAGGAACGCGATGTCGCTGCCGGCTCGGAGCGGCACATGGATGTCGGCAACTGCGCTCGTGCGCGTGAACCGCGGGTCGACATGGATGATCGTCGCGCCGCGCGCCTTCGCCTCCATCACCCACTGGAAGCCGACCGGGTGGCACTCGGCCATGTTCGAGCCCTGGATGACGATGCAGTCGCTGTTCTGCAGGTCCTGCTGAAAGGTCGTGGCACCACCTCGACCGAAGCTGGTCCCCAGACCGGGGACCGTCGAGGAATGTCATATGCGCGCCTGGTTCTCGATCTGGACGGCGCCCAACGCGGTGAACAACTTCTTGATGAGGTAGTTCTCCTCGTTGTCGAGCGTGGCGCCGCCGAGATGGGCGATGGCCATCGTCCGCCGCAACGGCTTGCCGTCCTCGTCGCGGTCCTCCCAGTGCTCGTCTCGGGCGCGCTTGACCCGCTCGGCCACCATGTTCATGGCGCGCTCGAGCGGGATCGGCTCCCACGCCGTCCCGTTCGGCCGGCGGTAGAGCACCCGCTGCTCCCGATGGCTGCCGGTCACGAGTTGGAAGGTCGCCGCGCCTTTGGGACACAGACGTCCCCGCGAGATGGGCGAATCCGGGTCGCCCTCGATGTTGGTGATCGCGCCGTCCTTCACGTGCACGAGTTGTCCGCATCCGACTGCGCAGTACGGACACACGGACTGCACGACGTGGTCTGCGTGCTCGGTGCGGGCAGTCAGTCCCTCTGTCGCGGGCGATCGCGCCGACGCGCCGAGCCCATGGACGTCACGATCCAGCAGCTGACGGACGACCGGCCAGTCGCGCAACGGCACGGCACTGTCCTACCCCACGTGCGTCGGATCACGCTCCAAAAGCTCGTCGAGCTCACTGTCGAGGTCGGGCTCGCCTTCGATGTGGACGTTGGGCAGGATGCGGTCGAGCCACCTTGGCAGCCACCAGTTGGCGTCGCCCAGCAGCTCCATGGTCGCGGGAACGAGGAGCATGCGCACGACCGTGGCGTCGACGAAGATCGCGACGGCGAGGCCCAGACCGAACTCCTTGATCACACGCTCGTCGCCGAACACGAACGAGCCGAACACGACGACCATGATCAGCGCGGCCGCGGTGATCACCCGTGCGGTGGCAGCCAGTCCGTCCGCGACCGCGGTGCCGTTGTCGTGCGTGCGCTCGTACTCCTCCTTCATCCGCGACAGGAGGAAGACCTCGTAGTCCATCGACAAGCCGAAGAGGATGGCGAAGAGCATCATCGGGAGGAAGCTCTCGATCGGGCCGGCGCCGACACCGAAGAAGTCCGCGCCGTAGCCCTTCTGGAAGACGGCGACGAGCACGCCGTACGCCGCGCCGATCGACAACAGGTTCATGATCACGGCCTTCAGCGGCACGAGCAGCGATCTGAACACGACCATGAGCAAAAGGAAGCTCAGCAGCAACACGAGCGCGATGAAGTACGGCAGCCGTTCCTGCAGCAGCGCGCTGACGTCGTCGAACGCCGCGGTGATGCCGCCGACGTGCGCGGCAACGTCGGTGCCCGCGGTCGCGGCGGGCAGGGTCTCGCTGCGCAGGCGATGGATCAGGTCGACCGTCTTCTGGTCCTGGGGCGAGGTCGTCGGGAACACCTGCATGACCGCGGTGTCGTGCTCCGGGTTGAACTGCGCTGGGCCGGCGAAGGCCACACCGGGCGTCTGCGCGACGCCGTCGTGGATGGCGGTGAGGACACCGTCGTCGGTGCCCGGTGGCGCCTCGATGGCGAGCAGGAGTGGGCCGTTGAAGCCGGGACCGAAACCTTCGGCCAGCAGGTCGTACGCACGGCGCGTGGTGTCACGGGTCGGCCTGCTGCTGGCGTCCGAGCTTCCGAGTTGGATGGCGAACACGGGCGACGCCATCACGAGCAGGATCGTCAGCCCGAGGGCCGCCGCCGGCAGTGGCCGCCGTTGGATCTGCCGGCTCCACCGGTACCAGAAGCCGTCACGTTGGTGATCGGACCGGCTGACGAACGGCACGTGCAGACGGTCGATGTTGTTGCCGACGAAGCCGAGCACCGCGGGCATCAGCGTGAGGGATGTAGCGATCGTCATCGCCACGGCGATGATCGCTCCGGTGGCGAGCCCGCTCACGAACTCGATACCGATGAGGTACATGCCGGCAAGCGAGATGATCACCGTGCAGCCCGCGAAGAAGACCGCCTTGCCTGACGTGCCGATCGCCTTCACGACCGCGCTGTGGGGGTCGAGATTCGCGTGGATGCCCTGGCGATAGCGAGCGACGATGAAAAGTGCGTAGTCGATGCCGACGCCGATGCCGATCATCTCTGCGAGTTGCGTCGAGAACTCCGGTACCGACATGAGATGCGAGACAAGGGTGATCGCGGCGAGACCGACGCCGAGGCCGAACAGCGCGTTCATGATCGGCAGACCCATGGCCAACACGGATCCGAACACGACCATCAAGATCACGATCGCGGCGAGCAGGCCGAGCCCGAAGGTCGCCGGCGGCTGGCCGTCTGAGAAGTCGCCCGCGAGCTCGACTTGCAGGTTCGCGGTCCCGGAGGACGCCACGATGTCCTTCACTGCCGTCCGCGTCGCCTCCGGCAGGCGGCCGCGTGCTTGGCCGCCGAACTGGATCTCGGCGAACGCGATCGGCTTGTCGGACGAGATCTGCCGGCGCGCCTCGGCGTCGAACGGCGATCGGACGGCGATGACGCCAGGAACCTGGCGAAGCTCGCCGACGACCTGATCGATCTCCGCTTTCGTCGTCGGATCCTGGAGCGAGGAGTCCGCCTCGAACACCACCATCGCGGTCTCACCCGATCGCGCCGGGAACTTGTTGTCGAGGAGGTCGAAGGCCTTCTGGGAGTCGGTGTTCGGAAGGTTGAACGTCTGGCTGAAGCTGCTGCCCACGCTGCCGGCGACGACGTTGATCCCGATCAGCAGGACGACCCAGCCGATGAGGGTGCGCCAACGATGGCGGTAGCAGAGGTCCGCGACGCGCTTCAGCACATCGAGATGCTGTCGGAGTTGGTATCGCATGTCGAAAGCGAGGGGCGTGACACTCGTCACGCGTGCGTGCTCGAACCGCCTGCCCGATCGCTGCTGTGCCTCTACGCTCTCGGCCCGTGGGGGAGCCGGCGCCGCACCCGTGGAACTCGTCCTTCGCCTGGCAGAGCCCGCAGCCTCCGTTCCGGCGGGTTACCGCGGCGGAGGCCTCGCAGTTCGATCGTGAAGGTTGGTTCGTCGTCGACCGCCTCGTCGACGACCCGACGTTGGCGACCGTCACCGACGAGATCGACCGGCGCGAAGCGAAGGTCGAGGCCTTCCTCCGCACGCAACCGGACGAGCGCATGTCGATCGCCGAGGCCGGCGCACTCACCGTGTCGATCCATCTGGCCGCCCGCTCGCCCGCTCTGCGGGACCTTGCCCGGTCGGCGGCGATGACCGACCTCTGCGCCGACCTCCTCGGCCCGGACGTCAACCTGTACTGGGACCAGGCGGTCTACAAGAAGCCAGAGAAGCCACGGCGCGTGCCGTGGCACCAAGACAACGGGTACACGTACATCGAGCCGCAGCAGTACTTGACGGTCTGGCTGGCGCTCACGGACGCGACCGAGGACAACGGTTGCCCGGTCGTCGCACCGGGTCTGCACCGGCTGGGAACCCTCGCCCACACGTACGTCGACCCACTCGGCTACGAGTGCTTCAGCAACCCGCCCCGGGCGGTCAAGGCGCCGGTGCCGGCGGGAGGAGCGGTCGTCTTCTCCTCGCTCACGCCTCACCTGACCGGGCCCAACCTCACCGACGACGTCCGCAAGGCCTACATCCTCCAGTACGCGCCCGCTGGGGCAGAGACCCTCGTCGGCGACCCGTCGACCGGCCCGCCTGAAGCGCGTCAGGCGTGCGATGACCCCGACCGGCAGTTCGCCGTCCTACGCGGAGGGAAGACCGCATGACCGTCCACCCACTCGAGCCGCTCACCGGCGACGAGATCGCGCGAGCTGTGGAGCTACTGCGAGCGAAGGAAGACGGCGTCGAGGACACGATGCTCATCGCGCGCGTCGTGCTCGACGAACCGACGAAGGACGAGCTCGGGCAGACGGTTGTCGAACGGCGTGCCGCGATCACGGTGGTACCGGGGCCAGGCGCGGACCTGATCGAGGCGGTCGTGTCACTCACCGACGAAGTGGTGACGAGTTGTGTCGACGTCCACGACGTGCGCGCCGCGTTGCTGTTCGAGGAATCGCTCAACGCCATCGTCGCAGTGATGGAGAACGAGCAGTGGCAACAGGCCATGCGCAAGCGCGGGGTCGACGACTTCTCGAAGGTCCAGCTCGATCCGTGGCCCGCCGGCCGGTTCGGTGTCGCCCACGAGACCAACCGCCGCATCACGCGTGTCCTCTCGTATCTCCGCGACGATCCAACGGACAATGGCTACGCGCGACCGATCGAAGGCGTGCTCGTGTTCGTCGACATGGCGACGGCCGAGGTGCTCGAAGTGCAGGACCACGGTGTCGTACCTGTTCCGTCCGACAAGGGCTCGTACTTCCCCGCGGACAACACTCCGGCCCGCATCGGTCTGCGCCCGCTCGACATCGTGCAACCCGACGGACCCAGCTTCACCGTCGACGGCCATGCCATCACCTGGCAACGCTGGTCATTGCGGGTGTCGATGGACCCGTACGAGGGACTCGTGCTGCACACCGTCGGCTACGAGGACGAGGGCCGCATGCGCCCGATCCTCCACCGTGCCGGTGTGAGCGAGATGGTCGTCCCTTACGGCGACCCCGGTTTGTTGCACGGTTGGAAGAATGCGTTCGACGCGGGGGAGTGGGGACTCGGCCGCATGGCCAACTCACTCGCGCTCGGCTGCGACTGCCTCGGCGACATCCGCTATCTCGACGCGGTGTTCGCCGACGAGCACGGCAAACCGTCCACGGTCACCAACGCCATCTGCATCCACGAGGAGGACTACGGAATCCTCTGGAAGCACTGGGACATGCAAGCCAACACGACGGAGGTCCGGCGATCGCGCCGTCTCGTGGTCAGCTCGATCGCGACCGTCGGGAACTACGAGTACGGCTTCTACTGGTACTTCTACCTCGACGGCTCGATGCAGCTCGAAGTGAAGCTCACCGGGATCATGTCCACGATGGCCATCGATCCAGCGGGGGACGAGCCGTCGCACAGCAACGTGATCGCGCCTGGACTCGCGGCGCCGCACCATCAGCATCTGTTCTGCGTGCGGCTCGACATGGATGTCGACGGCCCCGTCAATGAGGTGCACGAAGTCGACGTCGTCGCCGACCCTGCGGGTGACAGCAACCCGTTCGGCAACGCGTTCCGTCCGCACGCGACCCGTCTCGACAACGAGCGCGACGCGAAGCGGATCGTCGATCCGACGCGCAGCCGCACGTGGAAGATCGTGAATCCGAATGTTCGCAACTCGCTCGGGCAGCCGGTTGCGTACAAGCTCGTGCCTGGCTCGACGCCGACGCTTCTTGCTGACCCGTCGTCGTCGGTCGGTCGTCGCGCCGCATTCGCCACCTGCAACCTGTGGGTCACGCCCTACGAGCCGAGCGAGCGGCGCGCCGCGGGGCCCCATCCCAACCAGTCGACAGGTGAGGACGGGCTGCCGCGGTTCACGGCGGCGGAGCGGTCGCTCGTCGACACCGACGTGGTGCTCTGGTACACGTTCGGCGTCACCCACGTTGCCCGCCCTGAGGACTGGCCGGTGATGCCCGTCGAGTACGCGGGCTTCCAGCTCGTTCCGTTCGGTTTCTTCGATCGCAATCCGGCGCTCGACGTGCCGGCTCCGGCGCATTGCTCATCGGGCGGGGGGACGTCTGACAGCAGCACGTCGGAGGGGGGCTCAGATGGCGTATGACCTCGCGGGCAAGAAGGTGCTCGTGACGGGCGCCTCGTCTGGCATCGGTGCGGGGCTGGCGCGGGCGTTCGCCGCCGCCGGCGCCACCGTCGGGATCTGCGCTCGTCGCGCGGATCGATTGGCGGAGGTGCTGGCGGACTGTCAACGGACCTCGCCTGCTTCGCGTTCGTGGACGATCGACCTCGCCGATCTCGATGAGGTGACCGCGTTCGCGTTGGAGGCCGACGGCACGCTCGGGGGCATCGATCTCCTCGTCAACAATGCCGGCATCCCGAAGCGCAGGCACGCCTTCGACCTGACCCCCGACGTGGTCGAGACGGTGATGCGCGTCAACTACTTCTCACCTGTCCGGCTCACGTTGGCGTTGTTGCCGCGCATGGTCGGGCGGGGCAGCGGCCGCATCCTGACGGTGTCCTCGGTTGCAGCGCGGCTCGGTCCGCCCCGAGAAGCGGCGTACAGCGCCACCAAGGCGGCGATCAGCGCGTTCATGGAGTCGTTGGCAGTCGACCTCGACGGCACCGACATCCGCATCCACCTCGTGAACCCCGGGATCATCGACACGGAGCTGTTCCGCCTACCGGACAACGAACCCTCCTTGTCCGATCTCGAGGCGTTGCCCGTCGAAGCCTTGACTGAGGCGGTGCTGAAGCAGCTCGACGACGATGTCTTCGAGATCTACGTGCCGGACTGGTTCGTCGACATCGTCTCCGGCCGGTACGCGAACATCGGCCCGTTCATCGAAGGCAGCCGGCAGTACGTGCGCGAGCGCATCAAGCAGATGGGAGACGGCGCGTGAGTTCGCTTCCGGAGGAACATCGAAGGGCGCTCGATGCGACGGGGCGCATCGTGAGGGGCATCGACCCACGACATTTGGAGGAGTCGACCCCGTGCGAGAACTTCGACGTGCGCGACCTCCTCAACCACCTGGTGAGCGGAAACTTGTGGGTCGAGCCGTTGGTGTCCGGCAAGACCATCGACGAAGTCGGCGACCGGTACGACGGCGATGTCGTCGGCGACGACCCGAGCGCGGCATACGACGCGTCCGCCCAAGTGGCGGGTGACGCGTTCGCACGGCCGGGCGCGATGGAGACGCCGGTTGCGGTGTCCTACGGACCGGTTCCCGGCGAGATCTACGCCGGTCACCGATTCATCGACGTATTGATCCACGGCTGGGACCTCGCCGTCGCCACCGGCCAGGACGCCACGCTGGACCCGGACCTCGTCGAGACGTGCTGGAAGATCGTCCGTCCGCAAGAGGACCTGCTCCGAGGAAGCGGCGCTTTCGGGACCGAAGTCGAGGTTCCGGACGACGCTGACAGCCAGACCCGCCTGCTCGCTGTGCTCGGACGTCGCGTCCCTTTCTGACGAGTTCGACCGCGCGAGGTGTGTTGAGGGGCACGGTTAGTGTTGAACATGGTCACAGCGACCGTCGAAGCGCCGGCTGAGCCTCAGCCAAAGCGCACGCCGACGCGTCGGACATTGCTCCTCGACGGGGGCCTTGCGGTCGGCCTGTTCATCGTCGCGTTGCTGTATCGCCGCCACTTTCCGCCCGACGGTCTGTTCTACGACGACGCCTGGGAGGCCTTCGGTGCCGCCGAGGGGAGCCTCCGGCAGCTCATCACGATCGGCCAGACGCAGCCGGGCCTCGGGCTCGAGCTGATGGCGTGGAGCCGCATCTTCGGCCACAGCGCGACGACGATGATCGTTCCCACGATGATCGCCGGCGCGCTCGGCCCGCCCGTGCTGTACCTCGTGCTGCGCAAGTTCGGCTACGCGGTCTCGATCGCATTCCTGCTCGGGGCGGCGTTGACGGTGTGTGAGACCGCCATCACCTACTCGGGGCGCGTGAAGTCCTACACGACCGACGTGCTGGTGATCTTGATGCTGTGCCTCCTGCTGCCGTGGCTGGCCAAGCGACGATGGACCGTTCTCATCGCTGCGGCGTGGTTCGTGGGATCGGTCGCCGTGGCTTCGTACAGCTCGTTCGCGCTGCTCGCGACCGTCGCCGCAGCCGCGGTCCTCCTGCTCCACCCGCACGAGGACCGCAAGCTCCGCTTGGTCAGCGTCGGTGCCCAGGGCGTCGCGCTGCTCGGAATCTTCAAGGCCGAAGATGCAACACACGACGCCGAGCAACTCGCCGACTTCTTCAAACCCTCCAAGGCGTACATCGAGTTCCACCTGAATCCGGTGACATTCGGCCGCGAGATCATCGAGCATCTCGTGCGCGTCACGGACATCTTCCCGGGTGGTCCGGGCTGGGTCAGTGTGCTGTGCATGATCGCGGCGACCGTCGGGTTGCTGGTCATGGCTCGGCGCGGCTCGAAGGCGGTGGTCGGACGATTTCTCGTGTTGCTGGTCCTGCTGGCGATCGTGGGCGCGGTTGCGGAGCGTGTGCCG
>DATAES010000238.1:0-2238 GCA_036257895.1 Acidimicrobiales bacterium | reverse complement strand
GCGTCCAGCCTTCTGCCGTTGTCCCGATTGCGACCGTGGTCGGCGTTCGTACCTCGGCGGCGATCTCGAGCGTCGGTTTGCCATCTGCTGCGAACGTCGCCGCTTCGTGTTCGGGCAGGCACTTCAGTTCCACGGCACCGTCCGCTGTCTCGCGGAAGCCGTGCTCGACGTATGCGAACAACGCGTCGGCGCGCAATTCGTTCAACGGCGGTCGGCTGGCGTACCGGTGGAGCGCGGTGGCAGTGGACGGAAAGGTCGCGCGGCGACGTCGAGCCCCTTCGGACATCGCCGACGGTCCGCCCGGCGACATTCCCTCGACGGCCGGGATGACGATCGGCTCGAAGAAGAACGCCGACTTGAGCGTGCCGGGCCGACGATGCTCGGCGAGGAGCGACACGCCTCCTCCCAACGAATGTCCGAACACGGAGATCGGTCGTACAGCGAGCGCGTCGACCACGTTCAACAGGTCATCGGCAAAACCGGCCCAGTCGAACCGCTCGTTGTGCGGGACGGTCGAGTCACCGTGGGCTCGGAAGTCGAGGCCCCATACGTGGAAGTGGGGCGCGAGCCGCGACGCCAGCGGCTCATAGGCGCGCGCGTGCAGGCCGGTCGCGTGGCACAGCAACAGCGGCTCGCCACCGGTGCCGCCCATGTCGTGCAGGGCAATCGTGACGCTGTCGGTCGAAGGGACTTCCATCATTCGATCAAGGTTCGGCACTCGTGAGCGCTGACACAACTTCGGTCGCCGTTGCCTCGACGTCCTCGTCCGGGATCAGCGGCTTCTCGGCCAGCCGCCGGGCGCGCAGCCACCCCCACGCTCCCGCGGCAAGGGCGGCAACGGCCCCCAGGCCCACGCCGTACCGCGCCCCGAACGCCTGCGACACCCAACCGACGATCGGCCCGCCGATCGGTGTGCTGCCGAGGAAGAGGACTGCTTGCAGCGCGAGCACGCGTCCGCGCATGTCGGGAGCGGCTTCGATCTGCACGATCGCGGTCGACGCAGTGAGGAAGGCGATGCTCGTGATGCCGAGGAGTGGACCGAGTGCGTAGGCCACTGCTTGGTTCGGCGCGAATGCCATGGCAGCGAGCGCGACGCCGTACCAGATGGCGGCGACAGCCACGTCTCGCACGCTGATCGTCTTCCGTCGCGCCACGCCGAGCGCGCCGACGAGCGCGCCGGCGCTGACGACCGAGAACAGGATCGTGAACGTTGTCCCGTTGCCGTGAAGGTCGCGGGTCGTGAACAGCGGGAACACGGTCTGGAAGTTGTACGACAGCGTCCCGACGACCGCCATCATCACGAGCGGAGTCCACAGGACGGACGTGTGCCGCGCGTAGCGAAGCCCGGCGCGCACCTGTCCCTTGCCTCGTTGTGTCGGTTTCGAGGGACGCAGCTCCTGAGTCCGCATCATCCAGAGCGCGGCGAGCACTGCGAGGTAGGACAGGCCGTCGAGCAGGAAGCACCAACCGAAGCCGACGGTCGCGACCAGCAGACCCGCCAGTGCCGGGCCAACGACCCGCGAAGACGTCATCAGCGCGCTGTTGAGGCTCACCGCGTTGCTCATGTTCTCGGGCGGCACCATCTCGACCACGAACGCGCGCCGCGCCGGATTGTCGAACGCGATGGTCATGCCGCCCACCAGCGCGACGGCGTACACCGCGAGGACCGGTGGGTTGTGGCTGAACCCGAGCACCGCGAGCGTGAACGACTGCGCCATCGCGATCGTCTGCACGATGAGCAGAAGCCGCCGCTTGTCGCTGCGGTCGGCGACGAGACCTGCCCACGGCCCCAGCAGAAGCACCGGACCGAACTGCGCGGCGGCGAGCGCGCCGAGCGCGATGCCGCTGTCCGTGAGCTTCAGGACGAGCAGCGTCTGCGCGACCAGCGTGAGCCAGTTGCCGATCTGCGAGATCAGCTGTCCGGTGAAGAACAGCCGGAAGTTGCGGACTCGAAGCGACCGGAAGGTCTCGTCGACGGCAGTGCGGGCCGAGGTCACACTTCCGATGCGCCCGTCATGTGTTCTTCGGAAGCTCGGAGAACGGAAGTGTCCGGTCGTTGTTCGGTTCCTTCGGGAGGCCGAGGACGCGCTCGCCGAGGATGTTGCGCTGGACCTGGTCGGTACCGCCGTAGATCGGCGGCGCCTGCGCGAAGAGGGCCATGCCCGTCACCATGGCGAGGAACGGGTTGCCGGTCGCCTTGTCGAGCACCGGCTGCTCGCTGGCCTCGTACGCGTGCAG
>DATAES010000237.1:0-14498 GCA_036257895.1 Acidimicrobiales bacterium | reverse complement strand
CGCCGCCGAACCATCCATGTAGTGGCACAGGTCGGACCACGATCCGTACTCCGAGACCGACAGATCCATCGCCATCGACGTGAGGAAACGCTCGAAGCAACTCGTGTCGATGGCGTACGTCGTTGCCGTGTGCACGACAGCTCGAACCACTGGCTCGGCAGCGGCATCGATGCATGACTGGGATTCGAGTCCCCTGCGCAGCCGCTCGCCCAGATCGCGCAGAGCGTGTTCCCGAGCGGCCACGGACGTGTCGCCGATGTCGTCGACGATGTCGTCCGCGTACCGGCAGAACCCGTAGAGGGCGTAGACGTGCGGACGGCGACTGGGGGGCAACAACCGGGTCGCCCAGTAGTACGTCGTGCCGTGGGCGCGAGTGAGCGTGCGGCAGCGCGCGTAGGCAGCTCGCAGGTCGTTCGGGATCTCGAGCGTCGGCGAGGTGGCCGCATTCATTCGGGACGCCCGATTCGCTCGGCGGCGAGCTTCCCGGATAGCAGCACCATGGGAACGCCGACGCCCGGCACGGTTCCCGAGCCTGCGAAGACGAGACCCGGGGCGCGCGGCTCGACGTTGCGGGGACGGAACGGGCCCGACTGAAGGAATGTGTGCGACAGCGAGAACGGCGTCCCCGCGACGAGTCCCATGCGGGCCCAGTCGACGGGATCGACGAGCAACTCTTCTTCGATCTCACCCGACAGGTAACCGTCCGCGACGAGCCGGTGCTCAAGGTCTTCACGGATGGACGCGCGCGCGGTCGCCCAATCAACTCGGCCTTCTAGGTTCGGCACGGGTTCGAGCGCGTACAGCACCGACCCTCGCGGCGGCGCGAGGTCGGGGCTCGTCACCGTCGGGACTGACACGAGGATCGACGGGTCAGGCATGCGCACGCCGTCGTGGACCAGCGCGCGAAATCCGCTGTGCCACGCGCGTCCGAAGTGGATGTTGTGGTGCGCGGCGGCGTCGGACGGCGAGCCGCGCAACCCGACATGCCACACCACCGCCGAGGGTGCGTACCGGTGACGGCGGAGCCGGCTCGGACGGCGCAGGCCGGGTACGAGCCCGTATGCGGCAGGGATGTCGGCATTCACCACGACCGCGTCAGCGGGCAGGACGTCGTGGTCGGCGACGACGGCACGCACCGGCCCGCGGTCGCCGTTTGCGAGCGCAATCCGCTCGACGTTCACCCCGAAATGGAAGCGCACTCCCGCCTTCTCGGCCGCGGTCGCCAATGCTGTGGGGATCGCATGCATGCCGCCCTCCACGGCCCACACTCCCGCCACGACATCCATGTAGCTAATGACCGCGAGCAGCGACAGCGCCTGCTGTGGCGTCACGCCGGCGTACAGCGATTGGAACGAGAACAGGCGACGCAGTCGTTCGTCGCCGAACGCTCGATCGACCGTCGCCCGCAGCCGCCGAAGTCCACCCAGTCTCAGCAGTCGCAGCGCCGGGCCGAGCGGCCGAACGAGGTCGAGCGGCCCGTCGTAGTTGCGATCGAGGAAGCCTGGCGTCTCCAGCACGTGCAGGCTCGTGAGCCACTTGCAATATCGCTCGAACGCCGCCGCCTCTTCGCGACCACACACCCTCTCGACTTCACCCAACATGTCGCTCCGCTCCGCCCGCACGCGCAGCTCACTGCCGTCGTCGAACACGGCGCGGTACGCGGGATCGAGTCGCTGCATCGTGACGAAGTCGTCCATGTCCGCACCGATCGCGTGGAACGCGTCGGCGAGGAACTCCGGCATCGTCATCACGGTTGGTCCGGTGTCGAAGCAGTACCCGTTGCGCGTCACTCGACCCGCGCGCCCACCTGGCTGCGATGCGCGTTCGACGACGTCGACCTCCCACCCTCTCGCCCGCAGGTGACACGCCGCCGAGAGTCCGCCGAGCCCTGCACCGACGACGACTGCTCGGTCGCTCATCGATCGCGCCAGGCGACGCGCAGCACGAGCTCGCGGAGCTCGGTGGCGGCGCCGCCCTCGACGTGAAGGTCGTCAATGGCGGCGAGCGAGACAAGGGCGAGCCGATCGATCTCCGCCTCGACATCACCGAGCGCGCCTGTGGCCACGATCACTTCGCGCAGCGCCTCGACGTCCTCATCGGTGAGATGGGCGGACCCGACACGCGTGAGCAGCGCGCGCTGGCGTTCGCCCGCCCGACGCGCCGCGATCGAGAGCAGCGCGGTCGGCTTGCCTTCCCGCAGGTCGTCACCACTCGGCTTGCCGGTGACGTCCGACGCGCCGAAGACGCCGAGGATGTCGTCGCGAAGCTGGAACGCCTCGCCCAGCGGGCCACCGACGCGCGAATAGGCCGGCAGGAGGTCCATGCGCTTGGCGATCGATGCGCCGAGGTGCAGTGGACGCTCGACCGTGTAACGCCCCGACTTGAACCGCGCGACCCAGCGGGCGCGTTCGAGGTCGCGATCGCCCCGCGCCGTCCCGATGACGTCGACCCATTGGCCGGCAACCAGCTCGAGTCGCATCTCCTGCCACAGCGTGCGCACGCGTCGCGGCGCGAACTCGAGCAAGACATCCGCGAGGACGAACGCGAGATCCCCGACGAGCACCGCGAGCCCTTCACCGGTTCGCCGCGGCTCGCCCCGCCATCCGTTGCGCTCGTGCTCGGCTTCGAACGCGGCGTGGACGGCGGGCTGACCGCGCCGAGTGGGGCTGCCGTCCATTACGTCGTCGTGGATCAGCGCGAACGCATGCAACAGCTCCAGCGCGGCACAGACGTCGAGCAGGAGTTCGGAGTCGGGATCGGCGCCCGCTCCGATCGCCCCCGTGGTGCAGAACGCCGGTCGAAGCCGCTTCCCGCCCGCGGCGACATGTCGCCGCAACGAACTCGTGAGCTCGACGAGGTCGGGCTGTTCCGCGGCCCACCGGTCTTCGAGTGCATCGAGCAGGGCATCGATGCGGGCTGCGGACCGGAGGTCGACATTCTTCGTGCGACGCTCGCCGACGGATTGCAGGGTCTCGACTTGCATCACACTTATTTAGCACTAAAGTCAAGGAATGTCAGGTCGCGAGGTCGTCATGGCCGATCCTTCGGGGTTCTGCGCCGGCGTCGAGTCAGCGGTGAAGTCACTGGCGTGGTTGGTCGCACTGAACCCTCCGCCTGTCGTCTGCGTCCACGCTGTGGTCCACAACGAGGACGTCGTCACGCGGTTCGAAGCCCTCGGCGTCGAGTTCGTCGCACGACCCGAAGATGTGCCGACCGGCGCCGCGGTTCTCCTCAGCGCGCACGGCAGCCCACCGGACGTCACCCAGCGAGCCGCACATGCGCACGTCGTCGTCGATGCGGCGTGCCCGCTCGTCTCGAAGGTGCATCGCGAGCTTCGGGCGCGGAGCGAAGCGGGCGACACGATCATCTATGTCGGCCATCGCGGCCACGACGAAGCCGAAGGAGCGCTCGCACACGTTGGAACCGCCGCCCACGTCGTCGAGCGACCGAGTGATGTGGACGCGCTCCCGCTGGGTGACGATCGGCCCGTCGCGTTGCTCGCGCAGACCACGATCGCGATGTCGGAATGGGCTGACATCGCCGAGCGTGTACGCGAGCGGTTCTCGTCGACGTGGACACCACCACGCGACGACATCTGCTTCGCCACGACGAACCGCCAGACCGCCGGGCGCGCGCTGGCACACGAGTGTGAGGTCGTCATCGTGGTCGGTTCCGCGACGTCCTCCAACACCGCCGCGCTCGTCGACTCGGCCCGCTCGGCGGGCGCCGCCGAGGTTCACCGTGTGAGCGGTGTCGACGATCTCCCGGTCGTGACGGCCGATCGCATCGGGATCGTCGCTGGTGCGTCGACGCCGGCGGTGACGATCGATGCCGTCGTCCGCGCGGTCGGTCCAGCCTCGATCCGAACGCTGCGCGCCGTCGACGAGTCGGAGTACTTCCCACTGGCGCCCGGTGTACGTCGCCAGATCGAAGCTGCCATCGCGGCTGGCGTCGTGTCGCCCGCACTCATTGCGGCATATCGCGACGACCGGCATGTGTCCGCCGACGCCCTCGTCGCGCTCGTCGAGCGCTCCTCTGTTCTCCCCTATCAACACCTCGCGGGTCTCCGATGACGTCCGACCGCTGGCAGTACATGTGTCTGATTACGGGGTGTCTCATCGCGACGCTTCCGCTCGAGTTCGTGATCGGCGCACGGGTGTACCGGCAGGGCCGTCGCGCGTTGTGGGCGATCGTTCCCGTGCTGGCCGTCTTCGGAGTGTGGGACTGGATCGCAATCTCGAGGGGTGACTGGTGGTTCGCGGCGCGCTACATGTCCGGGGTTCGTGTCGGTGTCGTGCCGATCGAGGAGATCGCCTTCTTCGTCGCCATCCCTCTCTGCGCATTGTTGACGTTCGAAGCGGTGCGGTGCGTGCTCGCACGCATTGCGAGCGATGCCTGAGTACTCGATTGCAGCGATCGGCGCAGTGGTCGCGGTCGTCGTACTAGAACTCTCGGTCCTACGAACCGGCCTGTTGCGGCGACTCGACTACTGGCTGACCATCGCCATCGTCTTGTCGTTCCAAGTGATCGTTGACGGTTGGCTGACGAAGCGCAGCGCGCCGATCGTCCTCTACGAACCGGCCGCGACCACCGGGGCACGCCCGTTGTGGGACATCCCCATCGAAGACTTCTTCTTCGGGTTCGCGCTCGTCACACTCGTACTCGCGTTGTGGCAACGGCGGGCAAGCGCGTGAGCCACGCGTTCCTCGGCACCGCGTGGCTGATCGGGCTCGCGCTCATCGGTCGCGGTGCATGGTTGCGCTCCGTGCGCTCGCCACCGGGAGTCCGCGTGTCGGTCATCGTTCCGGCGCGCGACGAAGCGAAGCGACTGCCGCGGCTGTTGTCTTGCCTCGCCGATACCAACGTCCATGAGCTGATCGTCGTCGACGACGATTCGCGCGACGCGACCGCGTCGGTTGCGGTCGGCTTCGGCGCCAAGGTTCTCTCCGTCGGTGAGCCACCGCCAGGATGGACGCCGGGGAAGGCATGGGCATGCGCCACCGGTGCCGCCGTTGCGACCGGTCAAGTGCTGGTGTTCTTCGACGCCGACGTCGAGCCGACCTCTGCCGGCATCGACGCGCTCGTTGCTGCCGCGAGCGAGAGCAACGGACTCGTGTCGGCACAGCCTTCGCACCGTATCGAGCAATGGTATGAGCGAGCGTCCGCCGGACCCGCGCTCGTCACGCTCCTCGGCGCGGGCACCGGTACGACCCCAGCGCGCCGGTGGTGGCGCGACGCCGTGGCGTTCGGTCCGGCGATCGCCGTCGATCGCCGCGTCTATCACTCATTCGGCGGGCACGCCGCCGCCCGCGTGGCCGTCGACGACGACCTCGCGTTGGCGCGCGCTGCGAGGTCGGCTGGCGTCCCGGTCGTCGCGTTGCTGGGTGGCGCGCTGTTGCGCTACCGCATGTACCCGGGCGGGATCGCGCAGCTCGTCGAGGGATGGACGAAGAACCTGGCGAGCGGTGCGATTGCCATCCCACCGGCGCGACTCATCGCCTGCATCGTGTGGGTGACGGCTGCGCTGTCGGCTCCATTCGCAGGTGTTGTCGTCTATCTCGCGTTCGCCGCTCAAGTACACGTCGTCCTTCGCCGCGCAGGACGCTTCGGAGTCGTGATGCCATTCTTGTATCCGGTCGCGCTGATCGTCTTCGTCGCGTTGTTCGGGTTGTCGACGATCGCCACCACAGCGCGGCGACGCGTTCGCTGGCGCGGTCGCGACGTTCCCGTCGGGCGGAGGTCATGAGCGAAGCTCTCTGCGACGCGCTGGTCTGGGCGACGTGGAGCGTCGTCGTCGGGTGCTCTGTGCACATCCTCCCGACTCCGCTGTTCCAACGCGACAGCTGGCTTACGCGGATGCGCCCGTGGGAATGCGATGGACGCGTCTATGAGCGACTGCGCATCCGCCGTTGGAAGAGCCGCCTTCCTGAAGTTGGTGGAAAACGCACTCTTCCCGCTTCGCTCGAAACCTTTTCCACCGAGACTCGACGTGCCGAGTACGTGCACTGGGCGATCGCATCGATCGGTCCCGTGTTTGTCTTGTGGAATCCGTGGTGGCTGACCGTGGCGATGCTCGTCTACGCCGTCGCGGCAAACGCACCGTTCATCGCCATCCAGCGCTACAACCGAGCGCGAGTAGTACGGCTACTGCGTCGACGCGCTCTGGTCCTCGCCCGATGACGTTCGTCTGCTTCGTGACTGCATTCGTGCTGATGGAACCGACCGCCACGCTGCTCCACCGCTTCGTGATGCACCACGGTCGCGGCTGGACCTGGCACGCCAGCCATCATCGATCTCGTGGACGAGCGCGTTCGTTCGAGTCGAACGATCGCTTCCCCGTTCTCTTCGCTGTCCTGACGGTCGCTCTGATGACGGCGGGCGCGTCAGTGGATGCGTGGGGCGCGCTGTTGCCTGTCGGTTGGGGCGTCACCCTGTACGGCGCCGTGTACCTCGTCGTCCACGACGGGTATGTGCATGCACGTTTCGGTGTGCTGCCGGGGCACTCGCTCCGCTACTTCGAATGGGTACGCGCCGCACACGCTGTCCACCACACCACCGGTCGCGCCCCGTACGGCTTCGTCCTGCCGATTGAAGTAGGCCGACTCGAAAGCACGTTCAAACCACGATGATGCGGATCGCGCGGCACTCCGCCGGGTAGCAGTGATTCGAGCCCGGCAGGGAGGTGATTCGTGGCAGCAACACCGCAGATCACATCAACACCCGGCGAAGCGCGACAGGAGACGGGACGCGGTCGTTCCGCGTACACGCCCACGGATGTTCCACAGCGCGGTTGGAAGGACGTCCTTGTTCGCACCAAGGTCGAGACCAAGGCAGACAACATCCCACTGCTTTCCGCCGGAGTCGCGTTCTACGCGCTGTTGGCGCTCGTGCCGGGGCTCGTGGCCACCGTTTCGATCTTCGGGTTGGCCGCGGACCCAGCGTCGATCGGTCGCCACGTGAACGACCTACTGGGCGCGGCGCCTACCGAGGTGCAGACACTTGTCCAGAACCAACTGCTCAGCATTACCGCCGGTTCCCACGCCAAGCTCGGCTTGGGAGCAGTTTTCGGCGTGTTTGTCGCGCTCTGGTCGGCGTCAACGGGGATGAAACACACCCTGACCGCGCTCAACGCAGCGTACGACGAAGAGGAGACTCGCACCTTCGTCCGCCTGCGCGTCGTGAGCTTGCTACTCACGGTCGGTGCCGTCATGTTCGTGATCGCGTCGGTGGCCGTCGTCGCGGCGTTGCCCATGCTGCTCGATCACACTGCAGTCGGTACATCCGGCCGCTTCGCCATCACTGTGATCCGGTGGCCTGCACTGGGACTCGCGGTCATCGCGGGACTCGCCGTGCTCTACCGATACGGACCCGACCGCAACCAACCGAAGTGGCGATGGGTCTCGCCCGGTGCGCTTTTTGCCACCTCCACGTGGCTGGTCGCCTCCGTGCTGTTCTCGGTGTACACCGCGAATTTCGGCAAGTACAACGAAACATACGGATCCCTCGGCGCTGTCGTCGTTGTGATGCTTTGGTTGTTCCTGACAGTGGCGGCCGTTCTCGTTGGTGCCGAGCTCAATGCAGAGCTCGAGCGCCAGACGCTGCAGGACTCCACACGCGGACCCGACCAACCGATCGGCCAGCGTCACGCCAACGCGGCTGACACCGTCGGGGCCACGGCCGAACAGCTCCGGCAGCGGACGAGAGCCCGCAAGTAGGAGCGCGCCTCCCCATTCACCAGCCGCAGACCCTCGTCGTGGCTGCTCGAGCGCGCAACCTGACGCAAGCTGTGGGTGTGAACCGACGTGACAGCGCGGCTGGCGCACACACCTCCTGGCAGCTCGGCCCGTTCACTCGGCTTCCTGGCGCGGTGCTGCGCAACGTGCCGCACCTCGAATGGGCCAACAAAAACCGAGCCGTTCCTGCGGCCCGATACGGCCGACGAACGAGCAGGGCAGGTCGCCAACGTCTGCCTCGCACAAAGCGCTCGTCCTGTACGCAGGCGAGTGGCGCTTGTACTTCGGCATGGCAGACTCGAGGATCGGGTGCGCAACCGCGCCGGCGACGGATAGCGGTGACCCGGTCCGCGCATGATCTGTCCGCAATCGGGCCTGTGTCGCTGCGCCCACTCGCGCTGATCGGCCCTCGTCGCAGTCAGTTGGGGGGATGCGCTGCTCGTCGCCGCCGCGTCTTTCGGCCGCAAGAGCTGGTGTACCGTCGTCCCTTGCGTTTGTTGGAAGAAGGGTGGAACTAGCGACGTGAAGCGCCTCGTCGGTCGAGACGACGAGTTCGTCGCGCTCTCAGACGCAATCACGCGTCCGGGGCTGACGGCGGTCGTCGGCAGTGCCGGAATCGGGAAGACGGCGTTACTGCGTTCCGCCCTCGCCCGGATTCCCCATCTCGAAGGCGGCGCGCTCCGGTCGCTCGCACGACGGCCTTTCCTGCCGCTCGAACGGGCCTTGGGTGAAACGTTGAACGGCGCCGACGACGACATCGCCGATCGCGTGATTGCCGCCACCGGCGACGCCGTGCTCTTCGTCGACGACGTGCACTGGGCGGACAAGCGGTGCATCGCCGTGCTCGACGTGGTGCAGACCCATTGCCGTGTGCTCATCGCCAGCCGGCCTGACGGCGCGGACGCGGCGGTGGCCCATCTGTTGGAGTCGGGCCGAACCATCGAGTTGGCACCACTCGAGCCGACCGACGCGGTCAGGCTCGCGCGTCGCATGCATCCCGATTTGTCGCGCCCTCAACTCGACCGCTTGGTCGAGGCCGCAGGTGGAAACCCCTTGCTGCTCGACGTCCTGGTCGACGAGCGCGAGCCGTCACTCACGCTGCTCGACGCGCTCGCCGCTCGCGTCGAACGTCTCGACGGATCCACCGTGGACGCTCTCATCCGGCTCGCGCTTGTGGGCCGCCCAATCGAACCGTCGACCGTCGGGCTCAAATGCGAGCTCGAAGGTCTCGTGCGGCGATGTGGCGAACTGGTCGAGCTGCGTCACGCGTTGCTCGCCGAAGCGTTGCTCAAGCTGCGATGCGAGCATCACCTGCGTCGGGCGCACGCCGATCTCGGTGCAGCACTGACCGGTGTGGAGGCAGCTCGTCACTTCCTGCTCGCCGACGAGCCGCTTCGGGCGCTCGCTGTTGCACGGGAGGAACTCCACACCGCCCCGGAGGCGACGGTTCGCGCTGATCTCGCCCTTCTCGTGGCCGTCGCGGCCGACCGTGCCGGTGTTGCGGACAGCGCCGCATGGCTCGACGCCGCGTCCGCGCTGGTGGATGACGGCCGGTACGAATCGGCCGCCGATGCCGCAGCTCGCGCCGCGACCGACACCTGCTTGCGGCCGGAGGCGCTGTTCGTGCAAGGGCGCGCGCGCTGGTTCTCGGGCGACGTTGACGGTGCCATCGAGCTGCTCGACGGGGCATTACGGCTCGTCGACGACGGCACCCCGCTCTCGGTTCGAGTGCTGGTCGAGCGTGCGTACCTCGAGGTGCGGGACCGTCGACCCGGCGGCGTGTGGGCGGCCAAGCGCGCGCTCGCCGCCGCGACCGGCCACGGGATCGAAGAGGTCCGTGCGCGGGCTGTGCTGGGCAGCTCGCTCCTCTACGAGGGGAACCCCGAATGGGAGACGATGCTCACCCGTGCGATCGACGAGGCACGCTGCGCAGGTGACGTCGAACTCGAGTGCACGGCCGGGTTCCATCTCGTGTCCGGCCTCGGGATGGTCGGACGCCGGCGCGAGAGCATCGACGTCACGGTCAAGGAGATCGCCGTCGCAGAAGCTGCCGGTCTGCGAACGTGGCACACTCACTTTCTCACCGCGCTGGTGCTGAACCGGACGCTTGCAAGCGACGACCCGACATGGATCGCGACCGCCGCCACGCAGGTGCTCGAAGAGCACCCCCTGTTCCGGAATCGCTTCCAGTCTGAGCTGTCGCTGGTGTTCGCGCTCGCGGACCTCGACCGCTTCGATGACGCTGCGGCCGCCGCAGAGCGCCACGAGCAGACAGCAACGTCGAGCGAGGCGCGCCTGTTTGCCGGCCTCTCCTTGATCGAGCTCGCGTGGTTGCGGGGCGACGACAACGCCGTCGTCGACCTCGCAACCCGCCTGCGTACGCTCGGTGACGCCTGGTTCGGCATACGGATCGCGTGCGAGTTCGCAGGCGCGTGCGCGGCTGTCCAGCTGGGTGTCGACTTCGAACCCGCGCTGACATCGTTCACACTCCCCGCGGTGTGGGCGGGGCTGTACGAGCTCGACGGCGTCCGACGTTGGCGTAGCGGCGACGCGAGCGGCGCGCTCGATGCGCTCGACGATGCGGCGCGCGCCTGGCTCGATGTCGAGTGTCCTCGGTGGTCGCTCCGCGCCCAGGGTGTGGCGGCCGTGCTCGCTCGCAAGGCTCGTCGCGCCGACGCGACCACACGCTGGACGAAGGCGAACGAGTTCGCGGACCGGGTCGGTCTCTCACACCACCTCCGTCGGTGGCGAGCGGGACAGCCGCCACTCTCGCCACGCGAGGTCGAGGTACTTCGGCTCGTCGCGGCGGGCAACACGTCGGCAAACATCGCTGCCATGCTCGGGATCTCACCCGGTACGGTCGACGATCACATTTCGTCTTCGTGCCGCAAGCTGCTGGTGTCGACACGGCGAGAGGCCGCGCAGAAGGTTGCGACTCGGTGACTCGCAGTCGCCGTCCGATCGCGATCCTCGCCTCGGATCCGTGCCCACCGGTGGCCGTTCCCCTCCGATCGCTGCCCGACGAGCCGTTCTCGCTCCGGGGATTGTGCGCCTCCGGCGTCGTCCGCGATGAACGCGACCGAGACGCGGTCCTCGTTGCTCTCGCTCGAGACGCAGACGTCGTCATCGAGATCGACCTTCCGGCAAGCCAGCGAGCTGCGTTACTCGATGACATCACTCGAATCGCCGATGTTCGAGAGGCGGGCTTGCTGAAGCCCGAGGAGCGCGCTGTCGTCGACGGACTGATCGAAGGCAGGACGTTGACCGAGGTGGCTCGCTCGCTCGGCATGTCACGTCGCACCGCGACCCGCCGGCTGGCGGCGGCGAGGGTGGCGTTCGGCGCGGCGACCACGATGGAGCTGATTCTCAGCGTGTCGAACTCGCTTTCGTGAGCTCCTCGCCGCGGTGCGACCGCGGCGCATGTTCCGGGCTAGCGGAATTCAAACCCGTGCCGTAACCGTGAGGTGACGTGGAGCGCTGCGTAGTTCCGCTGTTGATCACAAGGTGCTTCCGCCGATGAGGTGGTTTCGCGTCGCTGCTCCGCGCTACTCACTATCTCCCCGAACGCGCGACTGGCATCAGCACACGAACGGGAGCAAGCGCCACGTCCGCACTAGGCGTCGAGGGGTCAGCCCTTGCGCGGGACCGCCGAGAGCGTGAACGGCGGCGTGTTCGTGGTGAAGTCGGCGTTCACCACGAGGTACCGGTTGTGTGCCCGAGCAATCGTCGAGGGCCGTTGGAACGTCGAGTCGGTACGGGTCTCGACCAGCTCGGCTGTCGTACGGTTGTCCTTCAACTTCAGGAATGCCAGCTCGTGGGTGTTGCCGAGCACGACGACGAGCCGACCCCGGTCGCGTAGCAGGCCGTCCCCGTTGAGCGTGGGCGCGGAGACCGTGGTGATCGTCCGACCGGAGCCGCTGAACGTGATCTTGTAGAGGGTGCCGAGCGCGGAGTGGACGACGATCAGCTCGCTCCCGTCACCGAACGCGACGATCCCGTTCAGGGCGAACCCGGCACCGAACGGGATCTCGGGCGACACGGGAATGGCCTCCGGGGTGCCACCGCCGGCAGCGATCTGCTCGGCGGTCACCCGCCACAGAATCGGTCGAAGCGAGTCCGTCACGAAGATGCCATTCGGCGTGACGACGAGGTCGTTGAGGAACCCGCCCGAGCCCGTCTCGAAGGCCGCCACGACCGAGGGAGATGCGATGTCGTAGACGGTGATCCTGCCGGTAGGCCCGCCCGCCACGTACAGCCGGCCGCTGTCGACCTTCATGCCGATCGCCGCGCCTCCAGGCGCACCTGCAGTCCAGACCTCGACGGTGGGATCGTCGAGCGTGCCGCGATAGAGCGCGCCGTTACCAGTCGTGCCCGTGAAGAAGGTCTGGGTCGCCGGGTCCCAAGCGAACCCTCGGGATTGCCGTTGTCCGAGGGCGGGGTATGGGCGTTGTGGCGTCCCGCGCGGGGGATGACGGCAGTGGCAGACGGGTCGATGGCCATGGCACACACACGCTGCGTGACCGGGCTGGCATATTCGGGCGGAAACGGGGGAAGGATCGGTACGTGCGTGCACCCAGGTTGCTTACCGTCGTCTGTCTGATCGTCGCGTCGCTGTTCGCCGCGGGTACAACTGCTAGCGGGAATCCGGCGTCGAACACGTCGGCCGGCATCGCGAACATCAATCATGTTGTGGTCTTGATGCAAGAGAATCGGTCGTACGACTCGTACTTCTCTCGGCTGCACTTCCAAGGCCAGCCGCAATCGTCGGTCGAGTCGCAGAACCCGAACCCGAACCCGTTGGGTGGCCCGCCGATCCATCCGTTCCTGACGACAACGCCGTGCACCACGGCGGACCTCAATCACGGCTGGGACGGGACGCACATCGAGATCGACGGCGGTCGCATGGACGGCTTCACCGCTCAGAACGTGGACCCGACCGATCCGACGGGTAGCCGAGCGATGGCCTACTACGACCAAACGACGTTGCCGTTCTACTACGGCGTTGCGAACGAGTTCTCGATCGCCGATCGGTACTTCGCCTCAGTCCCCGGCCCGACATTCCCCAACCGCTTCTACTTGCTGACCGGCACGTCGTTCGGATACACGAGCAACGTCATCCAGATCTACACACAAAAGACGATCTTCCAAGCCTTGGACGAGGCACCCACGCCGGTCAGCTGGAAGATCTATCTCGCTTCGGCTCAGGTGGAGGAGTTGTTCAAGTACGTGCAGGACCACTTCGTTGGTCACGTGTTCCCGCTTTCGCGATACTTCACCGACGCCGCGAACGGGACCCTGCCGCAGGTGTCATTCGTCGAATCGAATCCCTTCGGGTCCGTCAACACCGAAAGCGACGAGCACCCACCCGCGAACGTGCAAGTCGGACAGAAGTTCACGCACGACATCATGAACGCGCTCGTCAACTCACCCGACTGGGCATCGGCAGCAATGTTCCTCACGTACGACGAGCACGGCGGCTACTACGACCACGTGAGCCCACCCGCCGCGGTGCCGCCCGACGACATACCGCCAATGGTCTCGCCCGGCGATCCGTTCAACGCGTTCGACCGCTACGGCGTACGCGTCCCCGCCATGGTCATCTCGCCCTATTCCAACCCGCACCACGTCTCACACGTCGTGTACGACCACACCTCGATCCTGAAGTTCATCGAGACCCGCTTTGGGTTGCCGCCCCTCACCGCGCGCGACGCGGCGGCTGATCCGATGCTCGACATGTTCAACTTCAACCATCCATCACTGCTGCACCCGACCGTGCCCGCCGCGCCGATCGATCCAGCGGGCATCGCTGCATGCAACGCGCTACACCCTTAGTCACACAGGTCCCCGGTCTGGATGGCCGACCTGACGAACTAGCATGCGCACAACGCTGTCCGCGGCCACAAGCGCGGCCACCTGGCACTGACGAGAAGACATGAAGCCAAAGGGTGTCGCCGTCCGACGTGCCGGCCTGCCGAGAGTTTCTTCGCGGACGGCCAGTATGTCGTCCACCGACGGAGGTGGCGCTTGCGTCGAGCGAATCTCGTGACACGAGTATCGAGTTCGATCACATCTCGCTGTGACCCGACGACCTCCGCGCCACTACAGGTGGCCAATAGACAACTCGCCCTGAGCGACGACCCTCCGTAGAGGTGGGGGCATCAGAGGTAGCCGCCTGTTGACTTCTGGTCGCTCCCCCAGGACGAGAACCCTTCCACCCGCATTCTGATTCGAGACTGGTGCGTCGACGAGGAAGGCGCGGAAACGTTGCCTGCGACCCGTGCGCTGCACGTTGAGCATGGCGACCCGCGTGTTCGACCTGGTCGTCGAAGACGAAGCCAGCAAGGTCACACCGACGGCGCTGGCGTTCGCGACCAGCGGAGCCCGAGTTCAGCGCACCCTCCGCCGACTTACCGCCGTGGTCGGTCTACCGCATCACACCGCGCGGCGCGAGTGCGCTGGCGATTCAGAGCGCGCCGGGGATCCCAGCCGTCGACGCACCAGCATTTACGTGTTGGAAAGTGCTAGACCAACGCCGGTTGCAGGTGCTGTCGGCTCGGGCAAATCGTCCGGACGCTGTGGGATCTGGAGCGGGGGTGCGGGGAGGCGCCGTGTACGACTGTTCTGTGCAGTGCTCGCGGTGTTGGGGGTGTCGGCGTGGGGTGTTCCTGCCGCCTATGCCCCGCCGGTCACGGTGAGTGGCTGCACGGCCGCCACCACGCCAGGGGCCGGCATCAACACGTTCCCCGCGACGCCGGCGTGGCCGGG